>CAYPAX010000019.1:0-53394 GCA_964408735.1 uncultured Rhodospirillaceae bacterium
CCGCACGTTCCAATCAAATCTCATGGCCGGCATGAATAATTCGGGCTAGAGCGCCTTTTGGCCGTCATGCCAGACGCCGCGGCACGCATCCGCGACGAGGCGCGAAAATGGAATGCTCCCGAACCGGCTATCGAGCTGCTCGTTGACGGCCTGCGCAAAGCCGGGCTGGTGATCCCCGACGAGTCGGCGGCAACGCAATAGCGTGACATCGGGCCTCGATGCTTCGCCACATCCTCCTCGCCCCCCTCTGGATCGGCGCCATCGTGCTGCTCACGGCATCGCCCGTGGGCGCCTATCAGCTGGTTGGTGATGGCGAATGGGGGTTGGCCGCGGTGGTGCTGGGCGGCGGCTGGCTGCTTTGCGCAGGGCTTTTCGCCATCGCCGCTGTGCTCGCGAAGCCTGGAACGACAGCGCCGTGGCGGCCCGACGCGGCCGTGCACGACGAGCCCGAGCTGTCGCTGACGCTCAGCCGCGATACGCTCGGGCTCGGCGAAAGCCTCGTCGTGCGGCTCGGCGATGACGCGAAGCCGCTGATCGGCGCCCGCCAGGCCACCTTAGCGCTGCGCTGTCTCGAGTTCGCCAGGGTCGACGCGCCCGTGACCATGCGCAGCTGGACCTACAGCAAAACCGTTTACGAGGATGTCCGCCCGCTGAGCCGGGCCGAGCGCGACGGCGGCGAGATCGCCTTCACCATTCCCAGCCATGCCCCGCCGACTTTCGCGACCGCGCACGCCGACGCCATCTGGCGATTTCATCTCAGCGCGGCAGCGGCCAAGGATCTGCCGGCCCTGGCGGCGGACCTGCGGACGATCACCGTCGAGCCGCGCCTGGCGACGGGCACGAGCTATCGGCTGCCGGAATTCGAGGCCGGCGAGCCGCAAGGCGAGGTCGTGCGCATAGCGCTGGAAACCGGCGCCGGGCAGCCGCCGACCTACGAGCCCGGCATGGAGGTTCGCGGCCACCTGGTGATCAAGGCCGAGCGTGCGCGCAAGGCCAAGACGCTGAGCGTCGACCTGACCCGCTCGGTGTTCGGCACCTGCACCACCGACGACGACGCCATCGATACGCTTGCCGTGCCGGTGCCCAGGCTGGCGGCCGGCGAGACATTCGAGCAGGCCTTCGCGTTTCGTATCCCCGCCGAGGGGCCTATCAGCTATGCTGGATATCTGTTCGGGATCGGCTGGTACGTACGGGTGCGCAGCTGGGGAAACTGGCTGCTGGGCACCGTGACGACAGCCGTCGACATCGTGGTTGTGCCCGGCGAATGACGGGATGCGAGGGAACGCGACATGACGGTGCGACTCAACCTTGGTTGCGGCGACAAGATCCTCGACGGCTATGTCAATGTGGACGTGGCTGCGAGCCGCGCCGGCAATGAACCCGACGTGCTGTCGGACCTGCGCGACCTGGCGGCGTTCGAAGACGCCAGCGCCGACGAGATACTGTCGGTGCACGTGATCGAGCATTTCTATCGCTGGGAGACGCTGGGGCTGCTGCGCGAATGGGTGCGTGTGCTCAAGCCCGGCGGCACCATGTTTGTCGAGTGCCCCAACCTGCTCGCCGCCTGCATGTTCATCGTCAAGGAGCCGGAGACCTTCACTCAGGAAGGGCCGAAAGGGCAGATGGGCATGTGGGCGCTTTATGGCGATCCCCAGTGGGAGGACCCGCTGATGGTGCATCGCTGGGCCTTTACGCCGCAGTCGCTGGCCAAGGTGATGGCCGAGGCAGGGCTGGTGAACGTCCGCCAGGAGCAGGCGCAGTACAAGCTGCGCGAGCCGCGCGATATGCGCATTGTCGGCGAGAAGCCCGCCTAGAGCGCTTCATGGTTAGATGGAATCGGTTTGATGGCCCAAGGTGGCTTTTCGGGTAGGAGCGGCGCGCCGGGCGATGTGTGGCATCGGCCAAGCGTCGCGACGCATCCGAAAAGCCTCATTGGGCCACCGCAGGCCGGCCTCAGCGACGCCCTGGCGTCGTTGCGCGTCTTGCCCGATGCCCCCACATCGCGCGGCGACGCGCGCCTAGCCAGGACGGCGCTGAGACCGGTCAAACCGGTTCCCCCTAACCATGAAACGCTCTAAGCGAGAGTCCGCAACGCCGCTGCCCATTTCGTTGCGATCGACTCAGGCGAATAGTGCTGGTTGACATAAGCTTGGCCGGCCTCGATGCGGGCCTGCGCGTCAGCGGGATTGGCGAGCGCCCAGCGCAAGCCGGCCAACAGGTCCGCATCGACCCAGGCGTGGCCGGCGAAATCCTGGTAGGAGGGGATCGGCTCGGCAATGGCGAAGCGCCCGGCGCGCAGTGCCTCGATCAGGCGGTTGGCGCCCTTGGCCCGGAAATAGTCGGTTGCCAGGCTCGGCAGCATGACCGCATCGCAGGCTGCCAACGCTTGCCAGTTCGCTGCCGGCGACCACGCCGTCAGGCGGAAGGTGCAGGCCTGGCCGCCCATGCCGCTGAGGGTCTCCAGGGCCTCGATAAGGCTCGGGATCGGCGTCGTGACGACGTGGAAGTCGATGGCTGGGTCCGCGGGCCCGCGCGGCATCTGCAAGACGCCGGCCATGAGAGGAAAGAGGGCCTCGATATTTGTCGGGTGGCCGAACCAGAGCAGCGTAAGACGCTCGCCCGGTGCGGCGAAGCGGGGCGCCCCGGCCGGGCCCTCGTAAGGATCCTCGATTACCGTGGCCTCGCACCCTGCAAGCGCGGTCACCGCCTGGGCGACCGTCTTGGTCGAGGCGGTGACCAGATCCGCCAGCTCGACCAGGGCCGCGGTCTGGCGCATCACGGCCGCATTGTCGGGCCGATAGTCGCAGAGATCGACGACGACCTTGGTGTCCGCCTGCTTGAGCTGGCGGGCGATTGCCAAAGTCTCGGACTTGAAGCTCTTGGAGATGACGACGACATCGCCCAAGCCCGGCACCGCCGCCAGGAAGGCATCGTAGTCCATACCCTCGCTTATGGTGACGAAGTCGGAGGCGAAACCGCTGGCGCCGAGCCGTTCGGCAGGCATCAGCACCCGATAGCGGATGCTTGCCCGGTCTGAGGTGAGATGGCCATCGACGCTTTCAATGGGGCTTTCGGTCGCCCAAACGATCTTGATGTTTTCCTGTGTCATAGTGCGCTCAGTTTAACCGAGGAATGCCGCCATGCCTGTCATTTCCATCCAGTCGCACGTCGCGATGGGCCATATCGGCAACAGTGCGGCGGTGTTCGCGTTGCAGCGCCTCGGCCATGAGGTCTGGCCGGTGCACACCGTGCAGCTGTCGAACCATACCGGCTACCCGGACTGGGGCGGTGGCGCGATGGACGTGGCCCATGTGGCGGATGTTCTGGCCGGGCTGGAACGCCGCGGCGCCTTGGCACGGGCCGATGCCATCCTCAGCGGCTATATGGGAACCCCCGAGCTGGTGGCCGTGGTGGCCGACGCGGTTGCCCGCGCCAAGGCGACCAACCCGGGATTGCTCTATTGCTGCGATCCGGTGATCGGTAATGCCCGCAAAGGCCTGTTCGTGGCCGAGCCCGTGGCCGAAGCGATTCGTGACCGACTTTTGCCGCTCGCCGATCTGGCGACGCCGAGCGCCTTCGAGCTTGCCTGGTTTACCAGTGCCGACGATCCGGCACGGCTCGGCCCGCCGCGGGTCGCGGTGACCTCGGTCGAGACGGCAGCCGGCACAGGTGCCGTGCTGCGCGATGGCGATGCGTGCTGGCTGGTCGAGACGCCGCGCCTCGACGTACCCGGCGACGGCGCCGGCGATACCTTCTGCGCCCTCCTGCTCGGCCACCTGCTGCGCGGCAGCGCGCCGGCCGAAGCCTTGTCTCTCGCCGTCTCGTCCGTGCATGCGCTGCTGCAAGAGGACGGCCTTGCGCTGGTTGCCGGTCAGGAGCAGATCGTCAGTCCGAGCCGGCTGTTTCCCGCCAGACGCTTCGTCGATTAACCGGCATCGGCCATGTGATTGGCGGCGATATAGCCGAAGGTCATGGCCGGACCGAGCGTAATGCCGGGGCCGGGATAGGCGCCGGCCATGAGCGAATCCATATCGTTGCCGCAGGCATAGAGCCCGGCGATGGGCGCGCCGTTGGCGTCCAGCACGCGCGCCGCGGCGTCAGTGACGAGGCCGACGCTGGCGCCGATATCGCCGCAATGCACCTCGATGGCGTAGAACGGTGGTGTGGCGATGGCACCGAGGCAGGGGTTGGGGCCGTGCGCCGGATCGCCGAGATTGCGCTCGTAGGCGTTGCTGCCCTTGCCGAAGTCCTCGTCCACGCCGCGCTCGGTATAGCGATTGTGCGCGCCCACCGCCTCCTCCAAGCCGCCTGCATCGATATCGAGCCGCGCTGCCAGCGTCGCCAGGCTATCGGCTCGGGTCACGTAGCCATCCGCCAGCGCGCCGCGAAGGTTCGCCGCGCCCGGATGCACCATGCCGAGCCCGTACTTGCGGATGAAGGCGTCGTCGCAGACGAAATGGCAGGCGGTGCCGTGCTCGCGCAGCGCCTTGCCGAAGCGGTGGTAGTCGATCGCCTCGTTGACGAAGCGGCGGCCCGCACGATCGACGGCGATCAGCCCCGGCTTGCCGCGGTCGAGTACGAAATGGGGGAACACCGCGGTCGAGCCGTCGCCACGCCGGCGCAGCGAAACAGGAGTCCAGAAGCCTTGCTCCGTATGTCCCTCGCCGAGCCTGCCGCCAGCGGCGACGCCCCACGCCACCCCTTCGCCCGATACCGAGTCGGGCCGTGGCGAATAGGCGATCTCGGCAAAGCGCGCGCCGCCGCTCGCCAGCACCACGCCGCGGCTCGCCTCGATGCGTTCGCCGCCGTCGGTCTCGACACCGCTGACGCGACCGCTATCGCGCATCAAACCCGTTACCCCGTGACCCGTTCGCACACTCACGCCTTGCGCGAGCAGGGAGGCATAGAGCCGTGCGACCAGCGCATTGCCCATGACCAGCCGCGTGCCGCGGTGATGGTGAAGTCGATCGCCGACATGGCGGGCGAGAATGCCGACGGCATGCCGCAGGGATGCGAGCGAGCGTCGCGCGCCGAGCAGATGCCCGATATCGCCACGGTCCACCATCATGCCGCCGAGCAGGGTGAACTCGGGCAAGGGGTCGCGCAGCCGGCGGAAGTGCTCGCCCAGCCGGCGGCCGTCATAGGGCAGCGGCTCCAGCGCCCGCCCCGCCAGCGTCGCGCCCTCGGCATCGGCGAGATAGTCCGGGTGCCTGGGGTAGGCGCGAAAAGCGACCTCGCTGCGATCCTCAAGGAAGCGCACCATCCGTGGACCTTGTTCGAGAAATGCCTCCGCCAGGTCAGGCTTGAGGCGGTTGCCGACCGTCGCCGCAAGATAGCGCCGCGCCTGGTCGAGGCTGTCGTCGCCGTCCGCTGCGTGATGGCTGTTGGGGATCCATACCGAGCCGGCGGAGAGCGCGCTGGTGCCGCCGACGATGGGCGCCTTCTCCAGGACCTCGACGGAGAGGCCGAGCAAGGAACTTGTGAGCGCAGCTGTCAGCCCGCCGGCGCCGGACCCGACTACGACCACATCAGCCATGGCCGCGTCAGCCGACCTGCTTGTCGTGGCCTTCCCAATAGGGCTTGCGCAGCTCCGTCTTGAGGATCTTGCCGGCGCCTGAAAGCGGCAGCGCCTCGTCGCGGAAGGCGACGCTGCGCGGGCATTTGAAGCCGGCGATCAAGGTGTGGCAATGGGCGATGATCGTTTCGTCGTCAGCCTCGCCGCCGTCCTTGAGGCGGACGATGGCGTGCACGCGCTCGCCCCATTTGTCGTCGGGCACGCCGATCACCGCGCATTCTGCGACGGCCGGGTGCTGGTAGACCGCGTCCTCGACTTCCGCCGAATAGACGTTCTCGCCGCCCGAGATGATCATGTCCTTCATGCGGTCGACGACATAGACGAAGCCGTCCTCGTCCATGGTGCCGCCGTCGCCGGAGTGCATCCAGCCGCCGCGCAATGTCTCGGCCGAAAGCTCGGGCTGGCGCCAATAGCCGAGCATGACGTTGGGCCCGCGCACGGCGATCTCGCCGACCTCGCCGCGCGGCACCTCGTTGTCGTCCTCGTCGACGATCCTCACCTCGACCCCGGGCACGGCGTGCCCGACCGAACGGAAGCGATAGGCGTTGGGCCCTTCGAGCACATGGTATTGCGGCCCGCAGGTGGTCGACAGGGGCGCGCATTCGGTCTGGCCATAGGCGTGCACGAACTGGCACTCGGGGATCACCTCGAGGGCGCGCACGATCACGGCCTCGGGCATCGGCGAGGCGCCGTAGGTGATGGTGCGCAGGCTCGACAGGTCGTAGTCCTCGATGCCGGGATGGTTGACCAGCATGTTGCACATGGTCGGCACCAGCAGCATGTCGGTGATGCCCCAGCGCTGCACCGCCTCGGCCACGCCATCCGGCGTGAAACCGGGGACGAAATAATGGCCGGCGGCGATCTGGGTGCCGGCGAATATGGCGACACAGTCGGCGATATGGAACATCGGCGCCGAATGCAGCCAGCGCGAATCTTCCCGCAGGCCCAGGGTCGGCATGGTGTTGAAGGAATTGGCGATGAGATTGCGATGGCACAGCATGACGCCCTTGGAGCGCCCCGTGGTGCCGCCGGTATAGAACAGCCCGGCGAGGTCGTCATTGCCGCGGCCGGCATCGTCAATGGGCTCGGCGGCCTGCAATATCTCTTCGAAGGCCAGCATGCCGTCCGGAGCGGCGCCGTCGCCGACGTAGATCATGTGCTCGACGCTGGGGATTTGGCCCTCGGCCTTGAGCGTGGCGGCGACGGCCGAGAAGGACTCGTCGATCAGCAGGACCTTGCTCTCGCTGTCGGAAAGCCAGAAGGCGATCTCCGGCGGTGCCAGGCGCGTATTGATGGGCACGAACACCCCGCCGGCCCAGAGCGCGGCATAGATGGTCTCGTAATAGCGATCGGAATTGTGCGCCAGGATCGCCGCCCGCTCGCCGTCGGTAATGTCGAGCCTGGCCAGCGCGCCGGCCAGCCTGGCGATGCGATCGAGGCATTCGGCCCAGCTGCGGACCCTTTCGCCGTCACAGGTGGCGAGAGCCTTGCCGCGCACTTGAACCGCGCGCCGCAGCGCCTGGGTGAGATACATCAGAGCCTCCGTCAGTCACGATCGAGCTGGCGCAGCTTCGCCGTCACGGGGTTTGTGTCAAGAGCCAAGCCGGTGATGCCTGCGCAGAGGGCAGCGACTTTCATTCCGCCGCGTCCTCCACCATGAGCTCGCCCTTGGGAGTGCACCACATGGCGTGGCGGCTTTGGC
Source organism: uncultured Rhodospirillaceae bacterium (assembly GCA_964408735.1). Lineage (GTDB taxonomy): Bacteria > Pseudomonadota > Alphaproteobacteria > UBA7887 > UBA7887 > UBA7887. Next base: position 7,278 of record CAYPAX010000019.1, read on the forward strand.
CGGCCTGCAGAATGACGCGGTATTCGCGCTCGCGCGGGTCGTCGATCACCACTTCCGCCTTGCCGCCTTGCATTTCGTGCAGCACCACGACCTGCTTCAAGCGCTCGTAGCAGAGGCGGAACGAGCCCTGCGCCCACGCCTGCGGCGGCCAGGCGAGGGCCATTAGGATCAGACTTGTGACGACGGCTCTTGCCATGGGGTTTTCCTGCCCGGAGATTGGGCTAGAATAGCCGTATCCATAGCGCAATGGGGGAACATCTTGCTCGACATCCTGATAGAAGACCGCGGCACGGGGGCGCTGCTCAAGCCTTTGACGCGGCGCGGCAGGCAATGGGTCGAGCAGCATGTGGATTCCGAGCGCGAGAGCGAAGGCGCCAAGGTCATCGACAGCGCCGACGCCGCACCGCTTGCCGCCGCCGCCAAGGGCGACGGCATGACCGTGCGCATCGACGACCTCAGCTGACCCGGAGAGACCTCATGGCCTATGACGAGATCACCTATGGCGTGGCCGACCGCATCGCCACCATCACCTTGAACCGGCCCGACCGGCTCAACGCCTGGACCGCGGTGATGGAGGGCGAGATTCGCGACGCCATGGTGGCCGCGGCGGGCGACGACGACGTGCGCGCGATCGTCATTACCGGGGCAGGCCGCGGCTTCTGCGCCGGGGCCGACATGTCGCTGCTGCAAAGCACCGGCGACGTGGACCCGGAAGAGCGCCGCGCCAAGGCACTCGTGCCCCCGGGCGATGCCGATATCCCGGGCCGCCTCGACGTGCCGGACGACTATTCCCTGCGCTACACCTATTTCCCCTCGGTGCCGAAGCCGATCATCGCCGCCATCAACGGCCCCTGTGCCGGGCTGGGACTGATCATGTCGCTCTATTGCGATTTCCGCTTTGCTTCCGAGGCCGCCGTGTTCACCACCGCCTTTGCCCGCCGCGGCCTGATCGCCGAGCACGGCATAGACTGGATGCTGCCGCGCATCGTCGGTTTTCCCAACGCCCTCGACCTGCTCATGACCGCGCGCCGGGTGAGCCCCCAGGAGGCGCTCGCCAAGGGCCTGGTCAACGCCGTCCATCCGCCCGAGACTTTCGCCAACAAGGTGAGCGACTTTGCCCTCGACCTCGCCAACGCGGTCTCGCCGCGCTCGATGCGGGTGATGAAGACGCAGCTCTATACCACCGCCGGCACGGGGCGTGGCCTCGGCGACGCCGTGCGCAACGGCAACGAGGAAATGTTCGCCAGCTTCGGCTGCGAAGACTTCAAGGAAGGTGTCGCCCACTTCGTCGAACAGCGTCCGGCGAACTTCAGCGGACGCTGATCAATTGCCGCGCAGGATGCCCATGCCGGCGTCGATGGAGATGATCTCGCCGGTGATCTTCGGCGCGGCGCCCAGCAGGTAGGTGATGGTCTCGGCGATATCCTCGGGCTGGTTAACCGCGCGCAGCGGCGTCGTGGTTTCCAGCCGCGTCTTGGTCGCCTCGTAAGCCTCGTCGCCCATGCCCTGACGCAGCCAATCGCCAGCGATGAAGCCGGGGCAGACCGTGTTGATCTGGATCTCCGGGCCGAGCGCCCGCGCCAGCCCCATGGCCATGGTGTTGAGCGCGCCCTTGGACGCCATGTAGGCGACCGACGAGCCCAAGCCGTGGATGCCGGCGACGGACGAGACATTGACCACAGAGCCGCGCCCTTGCGCTTTCATGGCCGTTGCCACGGCGCGGATCATCTGGAACGGGCCGATGGTGTTGACGGCGAAGATGGCCTGGAAGTCAGCGGCGTCGAGGCCGTCAAGGTCGCCATGGGCGCAGAACTTGGTGGTGCCGGCATTGTTGACCAGGCCGTCGATGCGGCCCCACCGGTCGAGCGCCGCCTGGGCCAGGCGCTTGCAGTCCGCGTCCTCGGCGACATTGGCCTGACAGACCACCCCATCGCCGCCCACCGCGCGGCATTCCTCGGCCACGCCCTCGGCCTCGTCCAGCGAGCTCGAGCAATTGACCACCACCTTGGCGCCGCGGCCCGCCAGCTTCAGCGCCGTCGCCCTGCCAATGCCCCGCGACGACCCCGTGACGATCACCACGCCACCCTGCAACTCGATCATGTCTCTCTCCTGAAGATGAATGTCCGTCTGCTTCGCCGATCGTCGCGCCGGCGTCAAGCGGGCCCGGCGCGACCGCGCAAATAGCCGTAGGCGCCATAAGGGGCGTAGGCCTGCATGGTATCGCGGAAGGCGGACCAGCTTTCGTAGATGCGCGCGGACAGCGCATCGTGCTCCGCCACCTCGGCGACGACGTCGCGCGAGACCGCGTGCAGGCGCGTCACCACTTCGGCCGGGAAGTGGCGCAGATCGACCCCGTGGCGCGTCAGCAGGGCCTGCAGGGCGACGGCGTTGCCGTTCAGGGTCTCGGCCGGCATGCGCGCGGTCTCGGCCGCGGCCGCCAGGCGCACGATGGCCTGCAGGTCGGCGGGCAGGGAGTCCCAGGCGTCCCGGCCGATCATCAGCGAGGCCGCCGGCCCAGGCTCGTGCACGCCGGGGCCGTAGTAATATTTCGCCACCTTATGCAGGCCGAAGGCGAGATCCGCATAGGGCGCTATCCATTCCGCCGCGTCGATGACGCCGGTCTGCAGCGCCGGCACGATCTCGCCGCCGGAGAGATTGACGGTGGTGGCGCCCAATCGATTGAGCACTTCGGCGCCGAGCCCGGGAATGCGCATGCGCAGGCCCTCGAAATCTTCCACCCCGTTGATCTCGCGGTTGTACCAGCCGCCCATATTGGTGCGCGAATTGCCAGCCAGCATGCCGACCAGGGCGAAGCGGTCGTAAAGCTCGTCCCACAGCGCCTGGCCGCCGCCAAATTCGATCCAGGCGGTGTGCTCGGCCGGCGTCAACCCCCCCGGCACGGTGCAGAAGAAGGCCGCGGCCGGATGCTTGGCAATCCAGATATAGGGCGCGTCGTGGGCGCATTCGGCGGTGCCCTCGCGCACCGCGTCGAAGGCTTCGTAAGCGGGCACCAACTCGCCGGCGCCGAAGACCTTGATGGTCAGGCGCCCGTCCGAGGCCGCCGCCACGCTGTCCACCAGGCGCTGGGACGAGGTGCCGAGGCCGGGAAAGTTGCGCGGCCAGAGCGTCACCATGCGCCACTCGATGCGCCCTTGCGCTATCGCGGGTGCGGCCAGGGGCGAGGCGGCGGCTGCCGCGCCGGCACCGGCGAGGAAGCGGCGGCGCTTCATGGCGCGGGCTCCGCCGCGGCGTACCAGTCGGCGATCTGGCTGCCGGTCAGGAAGGCCACGTCATCACGCGCCTGCAGCAGATCCAGCATGCGCGCCAAGCTGGCGATACGGTGGGGCACGGCAATCAAGTGCGGATGCAGGCCGATGGCCAGCACGTGCGGGCCGGGCTCGACCACGAAGCAGGACAGGGTCTCGCGCAAACGCCGCTCCAGCTCAGGCCCGGCATGGTGCTCGACCGCATAGACCACGCTGTCGTTGACCTCGACCGCATAGGGCATGGCGATGAGCGGGCCGTGGGCGGTGGTCATCCAGCAGGGCAGGTCGTCGAGCACCCAGTCGCAGACATAGTCTATGCCGGCGGCCTTGAGGTGGTCCGGCGTCTCGGCGGTCTCTCGCAGGCCCGGGCCGAGCCAGCCACGCACGGGCTTGCCCATGAAATCCTTGAGAATGCCGAGCGCCTCGCCGATCAGCGCCGCCTCGTCGTCATCGCCGCTGACGGCGCGCTGGTGAATGCCGTGGCCGATGAACTCCCAGCCCGCCTTCAACATCGCTTCGGCGGCAGAGGGATAGGCGGCGATGGCGCCGGCATTGATGCTGGTGCTGGCGGCCAGGCCGCGTTTGGTGAACATGTCCAACAGCCGCGGCAGGCCACGGCGCATGCCGTATTCGGCCCAGGCGAAATTGGGCACGTCGGGCAGCTGCTCGGCGCCGTGCGGCGCCGGGATGACCTTGCGCGGCATGGCGGCATCGAAGCGCCAATGCTCCACATTGACCACCAGATGCACCAGCACGGTCTTGCCGCCGGGACCCGCCAAAGGCGCCCGCTCGCTGGCCATGGCGAAGGGTATGCGTGGATTGCTCATGTCCATAGACTGGCAGAGCCGGAAGCCATCCGCTACCCTCGCGGCAGGGGGAGCAACATGAGCGACATTCGCGTCTGGCTGGAGAGCCTGGACCTTGGCGACCACGCTGCGCTGTTCGAAGCCGAGCAGATCGACCTGGATGCCCTGCCCCATCTGACCGCCGAGGTGCTCAAGGAGCTTGGCGTTCCCACCGGCCCGCGCCTGAAGATGCTGGCGGCCATCAAGGCGCCGGCAGCGCCGGCGGCCCAGCCGCGCGAGGCCGAACGGCGCCAGATCACGGTGATGTTCTGCGACCTGGTGGGCTCGACGGCGCTATCGGAGAAGCTCGATCCGGAGGATCTGCGCAGCCTCATGCAGGAGTACCAGCGGGCTGCCGGCGCGGTCATCGAGCGCTACGGTGGCCACGTCGCGCAATATCTCGGCGACGGGCTGATGACCTATTTCGGCTGGCCCCAGGCGCATGAGGACGATGCCGAACGGGCCGTGCGCGCCTCGCTGGATATCGTCGAGGCCGTGAATGCGATGGATCTGCAAGTGCGCATCGGTATCGCCACAGGCCCGGTGGTGGTCGGTGAGACAGGCTCGGGCGATGCCTCGGTGCCGAAGCTGGCCGTGGGCGAAACGCCCAACCTGGCTGCCCGCCTGCAAGGCTTGGCGGGGCCGGACGAGATCGTCGTCGGACCATCGACACGGCGCCTGCTCGGCGGCACGTTCGAGCTTGCCGATCTCGGCGAGCAGGACCTCAAGGGCATCGTCGAGCCGGTGCAGGCGCATCGCATCGAGGGGCTCGCCGCCACCGAGGGCCGCTTCGAGGCGCGCACACATTATCTGACGCCGCTGGTCGGGCGTGATGCCGAGATGGCAATGGTCATGGCACGCTGGGAACAGGCCTGCGCCGGCGACGGCCAAGTGGTCCTGCTGAGCGGCGAGCCCGGCATCGGCAAGAGCCGCATTACGCAGACGCTGCGGGAAAGGGTCTCCGGGGAGCCCCACACGCGCCTGCGCTACCAGTGCAGCCCCTATCACATGAATTCGGCTCTGCATCCGGTCATCGAGCAGATCGAGCGCGCCGCGAGCTTCCAGCGCGATGACAGCCCTGACCGGAAGCTCGACAAGCTCGAACAGCTCTTCTCGAGTGGCGCGAGCCGCGCGCTCGTTGCCTCTCTGCTGTCGCTGCCCGTGGAGCGCTATCCGGCCCTGGCGTTGAGCCCGCAGAAGCAGAAAGAGGAGGCGCTTAAGACGCTGGCCGATCAGGTGACGGCTCTGGCGGCGGATCAGCCGGTGCTGCTGATCTTCGAGGACGCCCACTGGATCGACCCGACCAGTCAGGAGCTGCTGGATATGGTGGTGCCGATGGTGGCCGGCCATCAAATCCTGGCCGTCATCACCTATCGTCCGGAATACGGCCCGCCCTGGCTTGGCCAGGGCCAGGTGACGCCGCTGGCTTTGACTCGTCTCGGCCGCGCGGACGCGGCGGCGATGGTCGCGCGGGTCTCCGACACCCCGCTTTCCGACGACGTGCTCGACCAGATCGTCGCCAGATGCGACGGCGTGCCGCTGTTCGTCGAGGAACTGACCAAGACCGTCGTCGAAAGCGGCGCCAAGAACGCCGACACCATCCCCGAGACCTTGCAGGACTCGCTGATGGCGCGCCTGGATAGGCTTGCGCCGGTCAAGGAAGTGGCTCAGATCGGCGCCTGCATCGGGCGTGAGTTCAGCCACGAGCTGTTGGCCGCCGTATCGGACCTGGGCGACAACGAGCTCAGCGACGCCGTCGGGCAACTTGTCACCAGCGAGCTGATTCATCGCGCCGGCAACGGCTATGTGTTCAAGCACGCCCTGGTCCAGGACACGGCTTATGATTCGCTGCTCAGGAGCCCACGCCCTCCTCGCCCCCGTCCATGGCTGGTTCACCGAGGGCTTCGACACCGCCGACCTGATCGACGCGAAGGCCCTGCTCGACGAGCTGGAGCCAAGCCGGTGACGGATGTGGGGGAGTGGCTGGCGGGGCTTGGATTGGAGAAATATGCCGCGCTATTCGCCGAGCACGAGATCACCGACGACGCGCTGGCCTACCTGACCGAGGAAGACCTGACGGCGATAGGCGTGGCGCTGGGCGCGCGGCGGCGGATTTTGGCGGCGATCCCGGCACTGGCCGAGCCCGCTCCAGCCGCGCCACCACGCGAGGCTGAGCGGCGCCAGATCACGGTGATGTTTTGCGACCTCGTGGGCTCGACAGCGCTCTCGGAAAAGCTCGATCCGGAAGACCTGCGCTCCCTCATGCAGGATTACCAGCAGGCCGCCGGCGGCGTCATCGAGCGCTACGGGGGCCATGTCGCGCAGTATCTCGGCGACGGGCTGATGACCTATTTCGGCTGGCCGCAGGCGCATGAGGACGATGCCGAGCGGGCGGTGCGCGCGAGCCTCAATATTGTCGAGGCGGTGGGCGCAATGGATCTCCAGGTCCGCATCGGCATCGCCACCGGCCCCGTGGTGGTCGGCGAGACAGGCGCGGGCGATGCCTCCGTGCCCAAGCTGGCTGTGGGCGAGACGCCGAACCTGGCCGCGCGCCTGCAAGGGCTGGCGGGCGCAGACGAGATCGTCATCGGGCCATCCACCCGGCGGCTGCTGGGCGGCACGTTCGAGCTGGTCGATCTTGGCGAGCAGGCCCTCAAGGGCATTGTCGAGCCGGTGCCGGCACACCGCGTTGCCGGGCTTGCCGCCACCGAGGGGCGCTTCGAGGCGCGCACCCATAATCTGACGCCGCTGGTCGGTCGCGAGGCCGAGATGGCCATGGTGATGGCGCGCTGGGAACAGGCATGCGCCGGCGAGGGCCAGGTGATCCTGCTCTCAGGCGAGCCTGGCATCGGCAAGAGCCGCATCACGCAGACGCTCAGGGAACGGATCGCCGACGAGCCGCACACGCGCCTGCGCTATCAGTGCAGCCCCTACCACACCAACTCCGCCCTGCACCCGGTCATCGAGCAGGTCGAGCGCGCCGCGGGCTTCACACGCGATGACGGCACTGACCGCAAGCTCGATAAGCTCGAAGCCCTTTTCCCGGCTCCGTCGAATGGCGCGGGCCGCGCTCTCGTTGCCTCAATGGTGTCGCTGCCGACAGACCGCTATCCGGCGCTTGCCATGAGTCCGCAGAAGCAGAAGGAGGAGACGCTGCGGCTGTTGGCCGAGGCGCGGCTGTGGCAAAGCCAAGACAGGACGGGGCAGGCCCGCGAGCTGCTGGCGCCGGTCTATGGCTGGTTCACCGAAGGCTTCGACACGCCGGACCTGATCGATGCCAATGCCTTGCTGGACGAGTTGGAGAGCACCGCATGACACCACTGCATCTGGGCGACATCAGCGTCAGCCGCGCCGTCGAGGCGGAGGGGCCGAGCTTCTTTCCGTCCTTCCTGCTGCCGGACTCGAGCGAAGAGGCCCTGGCCGGGGAGGCCGACTGGCTGGTGCCGCGGCATCTCGATGCGGCCAGCGGGCGCTTCGTGATGAGCTTGCACAGCTACATCATTCGCAGCCCGCGTCACACCGTCCTGGTCGATACCTGCGTCGGCTCGGACAAGGCGCGGCCCTCGACCAAGCCCTGGCACCATATGCAATCGCCGCTGCTCGAACGGCTGGCGGCGGCGGGCGTGGCGCCGGAGGCGGTGGATTTCGTGCTCTGTACGCACCTGCATGTGGACCATGTCGGCTGGAACACGCGGCTGGTCAACGGCCGCTGGGTGCCGACCTTTCCCAACGCGCGCTATCTGTTTCACGAGGCCGAATATGCCCACTGGGAGAGCGCGGAAGCGGTTGCCGATCGCTCCGGCGGCCAGGACGGCTGCTTCGCGGACAGCGTGCTGCTGGTGATGGAAGCGGGCCAGGCGCTGCTGGTGCGCGACGGCCACCAGATCGAGGACGGCCTGACGATTGAGCCCTCGCCCGGCCATTCGCCCGGGCATGTCTGTCTCGATCTGCAAAGCGGCGGCCGCCGCGCGGTCTTCTCCGGCGACCTCATGCACCACCCGGTGCAATGCGCCTATCCGGAATGGAACAGCCGCTTCTGCTTCGATGCGGCGCAGTCCCGCGCCACCCGCCAGCGCTTCGTCGCCGAGCACGCGGATACGGACACGCTGATCCTCGGCGCCCACTTCGCCGATCCCGTGGCCGGGCGCATCACCGGCAATGGCGAGCGCTGCAAGTTCACGACGCTCTGAGCCAATCCACGGCCTCCTCCACCGTCTCGACCCTCGGCCCCGGCGGCGGGGCTGGGCGGGCGATGAGGATGACCGGGATGCCGGCCTCGCGCGCGGCATCGAGCTTGGCGCGGTCGCCGCCGGCGTTCTTTGCCACCAGCACGTCGATAGCATGCTCCGCAAGCAGCGCTTGCTCGTCGGCCAGTGCGAAGGGGCCGCGGCCGATGACGACTGTGGCGTCGGCAAGCGGCAGGGTGTCCGGCAGTTCCACCACGCGGACGACGAAGGCGATATCGCAGCACTTGGCGAAGGGCGCAAGCCCCTGGCGGCCGACGGCGAGGAAGACACGGGCGTAGCCGTCGAGGGCCTCTGCCGCGGCTTCGGCGTCCGCCACCTCTGTCCAGCGGTCATCGGGCTCGGGTCGCCAGGGCGGGCGCACCAGGGCCAGGCGAGGCACGCTTGCCTGCTCGCACCCCGCGACGGCGTTGGCGGAAATTTCCACCGCGAAGGGGTGCGTGGCGTCGATTACCCTGTCGATAGCCGCCTGGCGCAGATAGGCGGCTAGGCCGTCGGCGCCGCCGAAACCGCCGACACGCAGCTCACCGGCCGGCGTTGCCGGCTTGCGCGTGCGCCCGGCGAGCGAGGTGATCACCTCGTGATCGTCGAGGCGCGCGGCAAGCCGGCGCGCCTCCGCGGTGCCGCCGAGGATCAGGATGCGGGACATTGGCCGACCAGCTCGCCCTGGCGATTGCATATGAGTATCTCGATGGCGACGGCCTCGCCCGCCACGCCTTGCGCCACCTCCCGGGCCAGCACGGCGACGCGGTTGGCCAGGGGTTCACCGGCAATCTGCAACGCTTCGTTGGCGCTGTTGGCGGCTGCGATGGCTTCGGCCTTGTCACTCAGGTCCGCCAGCCAGGCCATGTCGACGCGGCTGCGTGCCGAGTGCAGATCCATCTCGCCATGGGCCAGCTTGGCCAGCTTGGCGAAGCCGCCGGCAATGGTGAGCCGGGCAACGGGGTGGCGGCGGAGATATTTCAGCATGCCGCCGGCGAAATCGCCCATGTCGATCAGGGCCTGCTCGGAAAGGCTGTAGCGCGCCTGCACGAAGGCAGCCGAGGTCGAGCCGGTGGCGGCGGCGACATGGTCAAGGCCGGCGGCACGCGCGACGTCGATGCCGCGCTGGATGCTGGCGATCCAGCTGGCGCAGGAGAACGGCACGACGATGCCCGTGGTGCCGAGGATCGACAGCCCGCCGCGAATGCCGAGGCGGGCGTTCAGCGTGCGCTCGGCCAATTTCTCGCCGCCGGGGATCGCCACCTCGACCGCGACGTTACCGCTGCCGCCATGGGCCTCGGCAACACGGGCGATGGCCTCGCACAGCATCTTGCGCGGGCCGGGATTGATGGCGGGTTCGCCGACCGCGAGTGCCAGGCCGGGCAGGGTGACGGTGCCGACCCCTTCGCCGGCGCGAAACGTCACGCCACCGCTGTCCGCCGCGCGCACGCTCACCTTCACCAGGGCGCCGTGGGTGACGTCCGGGTCGTCGCCCGCATCCTTGACGATGGCGGCACTGGCCACACCATCGGCCAGACTCTCCCGCGCCAGCGCGAAGGCCGGGGTCTGGCCGCCGGGCAGGGTGATGCTCACGGGATCGGGAAAGCGCCCGGTAAGCAAGGCCTCATAGGCCGCCGCCGCGGCCGCGGCCGCACAGGCGCCCGTGGTCCAGCCACGGCGCAATTCCCCGGAAGGCTCGGTCATGGCTCGAAGTATAGCGCGCGGGCGCCGCGGCGCCCAAGGCGCCCTGGTTCCCGCCTGCGCACACTGAGCGCAGAGCAGCCTTTCCGCATTAGCGATTGACGCGGGGGCCTCAGCGGGCTTTGTTGCCCGGGCTTCCCAAATCTTTCGAAGGACACGGGCCCCATGGCGAATCTGGTCGATTTCTCGAAGCGCGGCGCGGTTGGCGTCATTACCGTCAACAATCCGCCGGTCAACGCGCTTTCGGTGGGCGTGCCGAAGGGCATTTGCGAGGGCGTTGCGGCGGCCGAGGCCGATGTAGAGGTCAAGGCCATCGTGCTGGTCGGCGGCGGGCGGGCGTTTATCGCCGGGGCCGACATCTCCGAGTTCTTCAATCCGCCGGCAAACCCGACCCATTCCATCTTCGACGTGCTTGATGCGCTGGAGGGCTCAGCCAAGCTGACCATCGCCGGCATTCACGGCAACGCCCTCGGCGGTGGGCTCGAGGTGGCGCTCTCCTGCCACTACCGCTGCGGTCATGCGAAGGCTAACTACGGCCTGCCCGAGGTCAAGCTCGGCCTGCTGCCGGGCGCCGGCGGCACCCAGCGCCTGCCGCGCCTGATCGGGGCCGAGCGCGCGCTTCCGATGATCGCATCCGGCAGTTTCGCGGGCGGTGACAAGGCCAAGGCGCTTGGCATCATCGATGCGGTGGTGGAAGGCGATATCACCGATGCTGCCGTGGCCTATGCCGAAAGCCTGCTGGCGGACGGCAAGGGCCCGCGCAAGATTCGCGACCTCAAGGCCGCGGCGCCGGCCAACGCCGGCTTCTTCGACGACTTCGCCAAGTCCATCGCACGCCGCGAGCGCGGCAATCTCGCCCCCTTCAACATCATCGAGTGCGTCAAGGCTGCCGTGGAGCTGCCCTTCGACGAGGGCATGGCGAAAGAGCGAGCGCTGTTCGACCAGTGTCACAAGTCCGAGCAGGCGCGCGGCATGATTCACATGTTCTTCGGCGAACGCGCTGCCAACAAGATCCCCGACGTGCCCCGTGAGACGCCGACCGTCGACGTCAAGACCGCCGCCATCCTCGGCGCCGGCACCATGGGCGGCGGCATCGCCATGAACTTTCTCAATGCGGGCATTCCGGTGACCATCGTCGAGGCCAGCCAGGAGGCGCTCGACCGGGGCTTGGGCATCGTGCGCAAGAACTACGAGAACAGCGCCGCCAAGGGCCGCATTACGGCGGAAGATGTCGAGACCCGCATGGGCCTGCTCACCCCCAGCCTCGACTATGGCGACATCGCCGAGGCCGACATGGTGATCGAGGCGGTGTTCGAGGAGATGGGCCTGAAGAAGGAGATCTTCGCCAAGATCGATGGCGTGGCCAAGCAAGGCGCCGTACTGGCGACCAACACCTCGACCCTCGACGTCAACGAGATCGCGGCCTCGACCAGCCGGCCCGAGAGCGTCATCGGCACCCACTTCTTCAGCCCCGCCAATGTCATGCGCCTGCTGGAGAACGTGCGCGGCGAAAAAAGCTCACCGGAGGCCATCGCCACGGTCATGAAGGTCGGCAAGCTGATCGGCAAGGTGCCGGTGCTGGTCGGCGTCTGCGACGGCTTCGTCGGCAACCGCATGCTGCACCACTATGCCCGCCAGGCCTATCGCATGCTGATCGAGGGGGCGCTGCCCCAGGACGTCGACGGCGCGCTGTATGAGTTTGGCCTCGCCATGGGCCCCTTTGCCATGGGCGATCTCGCCGGCCTCGACGTCGGCTGGCGCATCCGCAAGGGCAAGATGGCCGAGTTGGGCCTCAACCGCTCGGACTCGCCCGTTGCCGATGCCCTTTGCGAAGAGGGCCGCTACGGCCAGAAGACGGGCGCCGGCTGGTACCGCTACGAGGCCGGCAGCCGCACCCCGATCCCCGACCCCGAGGTCGAAGAGCTGATCGCCGCCCAGTCCGAGGAAGAGGGCATCACCCGGCGCGAGATCGGCGCTGACGAGATCCTTGAGCGCACCATGTACCAGCTGGTCAACGAAGGCGCCAAGATCCTCGAAGAGGGTATCGCCATGCGGGCCAGCGACATCGACGTCATCTACTGCAACGGCTACGGCTTTCCGCGCTATCGCGGCGGGCCGATGTTCTATGCCGACCGCGTCGGCCTCGACAAGGTCTACGACGCAGTCAGCCGCTATCACGACGAGCACGGCGAGGCCTGGCGGCCGGCGCCGCTGCTCGAAAAGCTCGCCAAGGCGGGCAAGACGTTCAACGAATAGCAAACACACTATTGCAACGGGAGTGAAGCCATGCGTGAAGCCGTCATCGTCTCAACCGCGCGTACGCCGATCGGCAAGGCCTATCGCGGCGCCTTCAACAACACCCACGGCGCCGAGCTCGGCGGCCATGTCATCAAGCACGCCGTCGAGCGCGCCGGCATCGAGCCCGGCGAGGTCGAGGACGTGCTTCTCGGCTGCGCCATGCCGGAAGGTGCCACGGGCGGCAATATCGCCCGCCAGGCGGCGTTGCGCGCGGGTCTGCCCGTGACCACCAGCGGCGCCACCGTCAACCGCTTCTGCTCCTCCGGCCTGCAGACCATCGCCATGGCGGCGCAGCGGGTGATCGTCGACAACGTACCGGTGATGGTTGCCGGCGGCCTCGATTCCGTGAGCCTGGTGCAGAACGAGCATCAGAACTCATTCCATTCCCATGATACCTGGCTCGACGAGAACAAGCCGGAGATCTACTACAACATGATCCAAACCGCGGAAGTCGTGGCCAACCGCTATGGCGTCAGCCGCGAGGCCCAGGACGAGTACGGCCTGCAAAGCCAGCTGCGCTGCGCCGCCGCCCAGCAGGCCGGCAGCTTCGATGACGAGATCGTGCCGCTGCCGAGCGTCAAGATCGTCACCGACAAGGAGACCGGCGAGACGTCCGAGCAGGCGGTCACTCTCGAGCAGGACGAAGGCAACCGGCCGAGCACGACAATGGAAGGCCTGGCCGGGCTCAACCCCGTGATCGGCGAGGGTGGCTTTATCACCGCCGGCAATGCCAGCCAGCTTTCCGACGGCGCCTCGGCCTGCGTGGTGATGGATGCCAAGCTCGCCGAGCAGAAGGGCTTGCAGCCCCTCGGCACATTCCGTGGCTTCACCGTCGCGGCGCTTGAGCCCGACGAGATGGGCATCGGCCCGATCTACGCCGTGCCGCGGCTCTTGGAGCGCAACAACCTGACCATGGACGACATCGACCTCTGGGAGCTCAACGAGGCCTTTGCCGTGCAGGTGATCTACAGCCGCGATAAGCTCGGCATTCCCAACGAGACCCTCAATGTCGACGGCGGCGCCATCGCCATCGGCCATCCCTTCGGCATGTCGGGCGCGCGCCTCACCGGCCACGCCCTGATCGAAGGCAAGCGCCGCGGCGCCAAGAACGTCGTCGTCACCATGTGCATCGGTGGCGGCATGGGCGCGGCCGGGCTGTTCGAAGTCAACTGAGCCAACATTTCAAGCCCCTCCCGTCGGCCTGGCGGGAGGGGTTTTCCTTTGGGAGCGACACATGTTCTACAAGCCGAGCGAGCCGCATGGCATGCGGCACAATCCCTTCAACGCGCTGGTGGTGCCGCGGCCGATCGGCTGGATCTCGTCGATGGACGTGGACGGCAATGTGAATTTAGCGCCCTATTCGTTTTTCAACGCGCTCTCCTACACGCCGCCGCATGTGATGTTCGCGGCCTCGGGCCACCACGAGCAGGGCGGCGTCAAGGACACGGTCCACAACGTCGAAACGCAAGGCGAGTTCGTGGTCAACATGGTCACGCTCGAGCTGGTCGAAGCCATGAACGCGACCTCGGTGCCGGCGCCCCACGAGGTCGACGAGTTCGCTTATGCCGGCCTGCAGACGGAAGCGTCTGAGATGGTGAAACCGCCGCGCGTGGCCGGCAGCCCGGTGCATCTCGAATGCCGCTACGTGCAGACCACGCGTCTGCCCTCCATCGCACCCGCCGACAACCGCGTGGTTTTCGGCGAGGTCATCGGCATCCACATCGACGACCGCGTCATCGAGGACGGCATGGTGGTCTGGGACAAGCTGCGCCCGGTGGGCCGCCTCGGCTATCTGGATTATTCGCCTGTGGAGACCATCATGACGCATGCCAGGCCGAAGTGGGATGAAGGCAACGACAAGGGCTAGATGGAAGCGGTTTGACCGGCTTCAGTCGCCCAGGCCGACCTTGTCCACCAAGGCGGCGAAGCGCGGTTCCGAGCGCAGCGGATCCCAGACCACGAACACATCCAGAAAAATCAGCCGCCACGAGCCGGCGCCGCCCGCGGAGGCTTCTTCCAACAACGCCAACGCCGCCTCCGTGTCGCCCAGGCCGACATGCACCATGGCTATTTCTATCGGATCGGCAAGCTCCTGCTCGGCCAGCGCCCGCAACCGCTCCAGCACGTCATGCGCCTCGTCATGCCGGCTCGCGATGCCGTAGGCCCAGCCAAGACTGCCCAGCTGAACCGCGCTCCTGCCCGAATACTCGACCGCCTTGCGAAGCGCCTCGATGGCTGGCTCGAACCTTTCCATCACCGCATGGGTCAAGCCGACGCCGCGATGCGCGTTGGCGAATTCCGGCTCCATTTCGATCACCTTGCGGAACTGTGGCAATGCTTCCTCCCAGCGCCGCGCATGGAAGAACTCCCAGGCCAGATCCTGGTGAGAGATCACCGAAAGCGGGTCGATATCGATGGCGCGGCGGCTTGCCGCGATCGCCTCGTCATGTTTCCCATGCGGCGTCAAATACAGGATACCGTAAGACGTGTGCGCATAGGCGGAATTGGGGTTGACCTCGAGGGCGCGCCGATAGCCGAGCTCCGCCGCCTGCCAGTCGAACCGCAAAAAAGTTTTCATCAGAGCCAGCTCGGTATGCGCCTCGGCAATGCTGTCGTCGAGAGCAAGCGCCGCTTCCGCAGCCGCTTGCGCCTGCGGAAAGGCCTGTTTGACCGGCAGGTGACCAAAATTGCCGAGAAAGTCGTAGGCCTGCGCCAGGCCGGCATACGCTTGCGCAAAGCTCGGATCGCGCTCTATCGCGCGCGCGAAGAGCGCCCGGCCGGCTTCCAGCCCTTCGCCGGTCAGCTGGTTCAAGTGATACAGGCCTTGCAGATAGAGATCGTAGGCTTCGAGGTCGTCGGTGCCATGGCTCGCCAGGTGCTCCGCCTCACCCACTTGCAACGCCACTTGCAGCGCGCTCGCCACCTGCTGGGCGACATCGCTCTGGACGGCGAAGACGTCGGCATAGGGGCGATCGTAGGTCTCCGTCCACAGATGCCCCTCGCTGGCAACGTCGATCAGCTGCGCTGTGATCCGCAGCTGATCACCGGCCCGGCGCACGCTGCCTTCGAGAATCGTGCCGACGCTCAGCTCGCGGCCGATCTCGGCGATGCCCTTGACCGTGCCCTTGTATTGCATCACCGAGGTGCGTGCGATGACCGTGAGAGAGCGCAGCTGCGACAGCTTGGCGATCAACTCCTCTGTCATGCCGTCGGAGAAATATTCGCTCTCGGCCTCGGCGCCGAGATTGGCGAAAGGCAGCACCGCGAGACGATGGACGTCCAACGCCGGCGCAATCTCGACCTCCGGCGGCCGCGTCGCCTGCCAAGCGGCGACGCCGGCGACGACGATCACCAGCAGCGCCGCTGCGGCCAGCCTCAGTGGTATCCGCCGCGGCGGGGCGGTGGCGACCTCCCCTTCGGCAAGCACCCGAAAGGCGCGCACCGGCTCGGCAATGTTCTTGACCTCATGGGTGCCGGCATCAGCGAAGCCGACAGCGACCTTGCCGCGGGCATAGCGATAGGCATCGTCGGACACCATCACCCCGCCCGCTTCGGCCAAGCCTTCGAGACGGGCCGCGACATTGACCCCGTCGCCGTAGAGCGTGCCGTCGTCGCGTACGATAATATCGCCGAAGTTGATACCGATGCGGAAGAACATGCGCCGATGATCAGGAAGAGGCTCGTTGCGCCCAGCCAATTCCCGTTGGATCTCAACTGATGCCTCGACCGCCTCGACGACGCTCTCGAAGGTCGCCAGCACACTGTCGCCGGCCGTATCCACGACTCGGCCCTGGTGAGCCTGGATATGCTTTGCAAAGATTTCCCGGTATTCCGTCAGTGTGCGGACGGTCGCGCGCTCATCATCCGCCATCAAGCGGCTGTACCCCGCCACATCCGCGGCAAGAATGGCAGCGATCTTTCTCTGTCCCTCGTCCGCAGCCATGGCTACGCGGTCCCCACACCAAGCCTTATGGATACGCTATAGCGGCAGGGTTTCAAAGCCCAGCCAATTTGCCTGCGCGCGGTTGTGCCGCTTCGGCTATCTGGATTATTCCCCCGTGGAGACCATCCTCACGCACGCGGGGCTAGCGCTTATAGGGCCGCTCCAGCGCCCGCTCCACCATCTCCAGGCGGTCCTGGCCGTAGAACATGTCGCCGTCGACGAAATAGGTCGGCGAGCCGAAGACGGCGCGTTCGATGGCTTCCGCCGTGTTGGCTTCGTAGAGCGCGGCGGTCTCGGGCGTCAGCGCCGCGTCCAGCAACGGCTCGGGGTCGATGCCGACCGCTTGGCCGAGGCGCGCCAGGGTGGCGCGATCGGCAAAGTCAGCATCGTCGCGCCAATGGGCCTGCAATATGGCGTGTGCTAGCGCGTCGACCGTGAGGCCCTGGGCCACGCCGGCGATCAGCATGCCGTTGGCCAGGGTATAATCGTTGTCATGATGGGTGGGGCGGCCTTCCATGACCGGGGCCTCGCGCTGCTCCGCCCAGCGGTCGATCTCGCGGCGGAAGAAATAGGCGCGATGGGCGGGGCTGCGCTCGCGAAACGCGGTCGAGCCCGCCGCCGCCATGACGCAGTTCAGATCCATGGGCTTGTGCACGATGCGCCGCCCCGCGGGTTGCGCGATCGCCATCAGCCGCGCGGAGCCCAGATAGGCGAACGCCGAATGCGCCGCGTAGTAGTACTCGATGCCGTCCATGGGCGGAGATGCTGGCGCCACAGGGGGCATCTGTCAAACCGTGCATATGCCGCGGCGCGATGCTAAAGACCCATTCGATGACCCGACGACGATTTCGATACCGGAAGGAACACCCATGGCCGATCTTGACATGACCGTGAGCGGCGGTGTCGCCACTCTCACCATGAACCGTCCCGAGGCGCGCAATGCGCTGTCCATGGACATGCGCTCACTCCTCGACGAAAAGCTTCACCAGGTCGAGGCCGACGACAGCGTGCGCTGCGTCGTGCTCACCGGCGCCGGCGAGCACTTCATGGCGGGCGGCGACATCAAAAGCATGCACGAGTATCTGGAATCCCACGACCCCAGCGAGGTCGAGAGCTATTTCCTGCACCGCATACACGATCTGCACACCATCATGTTCGCCATGCGGCGCATGGCAAAGCCGATCGTGGCCAAGGTGCGCGGCGCCGCGGCCGGGGCCGGGGTGTCCTTGGCCGCCGCCTGCGACCTCATCATTGCCGAGGAAGAGGCCTTCTTCACCCTCGCCTACTGCCATATCGGCACCACGCCTGACGGCTCGTCGAGCTTCCACCTGCCGCGCGCCATCGGCCTCAAGCGGACCCTGGAGATGACCCTGCTCGGCGACCGCTACACGGCACAGCAGATGGCCGATATGGGCCTGGTCAATTTCGTCGTGCCGCGCGACGCCCTCGAGACGGAATGCGACAAGTTGGTTAGCCGGCTCGCCAACGGCCCCACCCATGTCTATGGCATGGGCAAGAAGCTGATGTATCGCAGCCTGGAGAACGAATTCGAGGCGCAGCTGCAAATGGAGGCCGAATGCTTCGCCGACTGCGCCAAGCGCGCCGACTACCGCGAAGGCGTCAGTGCATTTCTGGAAAAGCGCAAGGCGGATTTCACGGGGGAGTAGGGTCTGGGGGCCGGGCCAGCGAAAGCTCGATCCAGAACGTGCTTCCCTCGTTTGCCGTGCTTTCGAAATCTAGGCTGCCGCCCATGCCTTCGACCAGCTGGCGGCTGATGGTCAGGCCGATCCCGGTGCCTTCGACTTTCGAGGCTTCCATGCCGAGTCGCGAGAACGGGCGGAACACTTCGTGGCGCCTGTTTTCGGGGATGCCCCTGCCCGTATCCGTGATGGCGAGGCGCAACGTGTCCTTTGCGCCGACTGTCGTGGTCACGGTTACCGACCCGCCTTCCCGATTGTATTTCACCGCGTTCGAAAGCAAGTTCAGCAATACCTGCTTTAGCCTGTCGCGATCGGCGGTTACGAGTTCACCCGAGCGGACCTCCTCGGCGACCACCAGGGACACGTTGCGCTCGTCTGCCAGCGGTTGCACGAGCGCCAGGCTCTCCGGAACGATTTGCGAGATATCGACGGACTCCAAAGACAGCGCGACACCGCCGGACTCGATCCTGGACAGATCGAGCACTTCGTTGACCAGAACCAAAAGGTGCTGGCCACCGTCCAGAATCTGCTCGATGCCGTCTCGCTGCTCGTCCGTGAGCGGTTGCTCGGAATAGTCTCTGAGCAGCTGCGCGTAGCCCATGATGGCATTCAGTGGCGTGCGCAGCTCATGGCTCATCGATGACAAGAACTCTGACTTGGCCTGGCTGGCGCGGGTCGCCTCCTGCTGCGCCAACTTGCGCTCGGCGATCTCCTTGCGAAGCTCCGCTGTTCGCGCCATCACCTTGAGCTCCAACTCGTCACGGGCTCGACGAAGCTCATCCTCGGCGCGCTTGCGCGCCGTAAGGTCGGTGCCGGTTCCCCTATAGCCGCTGAAGGCCCCGGCTTCATCAAAGAGCGGAACGCCGCTGGAGGTCGTGTGCATCAGGCTGCCATCGGCCGTCGCTATCTGCAGATGAAGGTTGCGATAGGGCTCTCTCATGTCCAAGATGGCGACAAACCGCCGCACAGCCTCCGTGTCATGGCTGAGGGACGGCGTTTCCGATCGCTTCCTTCCAATCAGGGAATCCGGCGTGTATCCGGTCAGCGCGTAATAGCGATCGCTTGCATATACCAAGCGGTGCTCCGCGTCGGTCTCCCAGATCCAATCCGCCGCCATCATGGCGATATCCCGAAAGCGCTGCTCGCTGGCGCGAGCTGCCGCCTCGGCCCGCTTCTGCCTGGTAATATCCACGACCACCGTGCCAACACTCGTCACGCCTTCACCTTCCCGCCTTATGGGAAATCGCGACACCAGCAAATTGCGGTCGCCGCCTTCCGTCAGGTGCGGGACTATGTGTTCGAGGTCCCTGTCCGGAATGCCCGTTGCCAGCACGCGGTCGACACTTTCCTCGACGCCGGCAGCAACTCCCGGCCATAGGCAATCGCTGGGCCGTTTTCCGACACAGGCGGCTTCGGGGACACCGTTCATCGCCGCCAAAGTGTCATTGACCTTCAGGAAGCGCCCGCTGGCGTCGTAGAGGGACATTCCAACCGGCGCCTCAGCAAAATAGGCGTTTATCAGAGCCTCTCTGTCTCGCAATGCGTCATCGCTGCGCTTGCGCTCGGTAATATCGACGAAAGTCGTTTGTATGGCGCGCTTGCCATCCCATTCGGCAATTGTCGGAAAAGCTTCAAGCCATACGATCGAGCCGTCCTTGCGAACGGCCCGGAACTCGTAGATTTCAGGCGCAGCCACACCCCGCAGACGGTCCCGACGATAGCCGGCAACCCGATGGATCTCCCCGGGATGCACGAAATCGCTGCTGGATGTCATGCGGAGAATATCGCCAGGAGACTCATGGCCGAGAATGTTCGCCATCGCCTGATTGGCAAAGACCGGTCTATCGTCCACAAAGATAATGAGACCCTGGATCGAGCCTTCTGCGAGAATGCGAAACCGCTGTAGCTCGTCGGCGCCGCGCTCGCGATCTGCAGCCATCTTCCTGCACCAATTTGGCAATCTGAATCAGGGAGTAAACCGCGCAGACCAAGGGTCAACAAGTAAACTCTTGCTGAAGCCGTTCTGGTTCGAAATCCGACGCCGTCGGTGAGGCGCAGGAAGATAGTGGCCGGGCCAGTGGCGAACAGAAATCGACGGCGACGGAGTCGCCAAAAGCTAGCGTGTTATCTGCAAAGACAAGCAAATTGACGCCTTTGGAAGCCGCGCAAGATCAGGATTGATGTGTCGCCAGCATGGGCCCGAAAATGGCCATTCCCGCTTCCATTGCCTCGGCAATGCCGAGGCGATAGCCGGGTGCATGCGGATGTTCCCTGCGGCGCCACTGCTCCAAGGCGGCATCATTGGAGAAGAAGGCGATCAGCGGGCACAAGGTGTTCGCCGCACAGCCTTCTGTCGCCCGGATGCCCGACCAGACCACGAAATCTGCGGGCTCGACCGAGGCGAGGCGCCGACCGCAATCGGCGGTGACGATGCGGACCGCTTGGCCGGTGGCACGGCAGCGGCTTTGGATGCTCACGTCGCAGCCATACATCCGGCCCACGCCGAGCGCGTCTATCGCACACATGGCATGCACAATATTGCCGTTCAGATGAACCTGGTGCTCGGTTTCCTGTTCGGTCAGAGGATAGGCGCCTTGAATGGTCTCCGTCGCCTCGTCGAAAAGCACGAGATCGCGATGCCGCAAGCCGATCAGCGTCTCGCGAACGTCAGGCGCGGATATCGCGGTTTCGGCGCGCAGCTGAGCGAGCGTCGGCGCTCGCCCACGCTGCCGGTAGGCCTCCAGGATCGCGCGCCGGCAAATATCCTCGGCTGGCGAAAAATCGCGCCAGCAGCGATCGACGCCGAACACCTGGAATATGTCGTGCAATGCCGCTCGCACGCGATCCGAGCTAACCACACTCCAATCCGGAAAGCTAACTCCAGGGCGAATTTCGATCGACAGCGAGGCGGTTGCGGTATCTGAGTCTGGCATGACCATGCCTTTCGTGAGTCGGGATGCCTGCTTGTACAGGCTGTAGCCACTACAGGTTCAAGTCCGGCGCGCGCACATTGTCGTGAGCAATCCCTTGGGAGATCTCGCCCGCGTCGCTGTCGGCGAAGAGCGTGTCCAGCACGGGACAATCCGGCAAATCGCCGCGATCGCATTGGGCGGCCATGTCGCGCAGGACATGCTCGATCTTTTGCAGATCGAGGATCTTGGCCTGAACTTCCCGGGCGTGGCTGAGGGTCAGATCGCGGATCGCGTCACAGGTGAAATCCTGCTGATCGACCAGGGCCAGAAGCTCGCGAATCTCGTTCAGCGAGAAGCCGAGCCGGCGGCCACGGCAGATGAAATAGAGACGCTTCAGATCGCCCGAGCCATACACCCTGTGGCCGCCTGGCGTCCGCGGCGGTGGCGGCATCAGCCCGACGCGCTCGTAATAACGGATGGTCTCGATATTGCTTCCGCTGCGCGCCGCCAGCTCGCCACGCGTCAGGCCGCTCGATCTCGATCTTGTGAAGGCCGCCATCGAAATTCCCCTTGATCCTGTAGCAAGTACAGGATGCATACTCGCCCGCTGAAATCAAATGGCGGCCACGGCTGTCCTTGCCGAATGGGGGTTTGCGAGCGATGACCAATGAGACCCTGCTTCGCGTCGGCATCGTTGGCAGCGTCGTTGCGGCACTATGTTGTTTCACCCCGGTGCTTGTGGTGGGGCTGACAGCCGTCGGCCTGGCCGCCGCGCTCGGCTGGCTCGATTATGTCCTGCTGCCGGCCCTGGCCACCTTCTCCATACTCACGGTGTACGCCTTAGGGCAGCGCAAACGCGCGATATCGAGCTGACATCGACCCTCACCTGCCCGCACTGCGGCCACCGAGAGGCAGAGACGATGCCGACCGACTTCTGCCAATGGTTCTACGATTGCAAGGGCTGTGGCCAAACCCTGCGGCCGGAGCCGGGGGACTGTTGCGTGTTTTGCTCCTACGGCACGATCCCGTGCCCGCCCATTCAGGCCGGGACCGACTGCTGTTGCTAGAGAGCGGTTCCTAAAGCTCCGCCACCTTGACCACCAGCTTGCCGAAGTTCTTGCCTTGGAGGAGGCCAATGAGGCCTTGCGGGGCGGCGTCGAGGCCTTCCAGCACGTCCTCGCGGGTGCGCATCTTGCCTTCGGCCAGCCAGCCGCCGACATCGCGCAGAAAATCGCCGAGCTGGCTGCCGTAGTCGCTGACGATGAAGCCGCGCAGCGTCAGGCGCCGGGTGAGGATCAGCATCATCGCTTTCGGCAGCAGGTTGGGGCCGGCCGGCGGCGCGGTGTCGTTGTAGTGGGAGATCATGCCGCAGACCGGCATCCGTCCCCACATGTTCACCAGCGGAAACACCGCTTCGAGCACCGGGCCGCCGACATTCTCGAAATAGACATCGATGCCGTCGGGGCAGGCGGCGGCAAGCTGCTCAGACATGTCGGCCGCGCGGTGGTCGATGCAGGCATCGAAGCCGAGCTCGTCCGTGGTGAAGGCGCATTTGTCTGGCCCGCCGGCAATGCCGACGGCGCGGCAGCCCTTGATCTTGGCGATCTGGCCGACGACGCTGCCGACGGCGCCGGAGGCGCCGGCAACCACCACGGTCTCGCCCGCCTTGGGCTGGCCGATATTGAGCAGGCCCGTATAGGCAGTCATGCCCGGCATGCCGAGCACGCCGAGGGAGGCCGAGAGCGGCCCGGAAGGATCGACCTTGCGCATGCCGGTGCCGTCGCTGACGGCCCATTCCTGCCAGCCGGCACGCCCGACCACCACATCGCCCACGGCATAGTCGGCGTGGTTGGAGGCCTCGACGACGCTCACCGTGCCGCCCTCCATGACACCGCCCAGCGGCACCGGGTCGGCATAGCTCGCCTGGTCGTTCATGCGCCCGCGCATATAGGGGTCCAGGGAGAGCCAAAGGGTGCGCAGCAGCATCTCGCCAGCGCTGGGCTCGGGCCGCGGCGTTTCCTCGATGCGAAAATCCGAAGGCTTGGGGGCGCCCACGGGACGGGCCGCCAGAAGCACTTGCCGATTGCCGTTGCTCATGTTCCGCTCTCCTCTCGCTGTTGCGTTTCGGTTATATCAAGGCCCGACATGTTCTTCGAGGATTTCACTCTGGAGACCGTGGCCGTGGACGGCGGCGGCTTGCGCTTGCGCCGGGGCGGCGTGGGCCCGCCGTTGCTGTTGCTGCACGGCAATCCGCAGACCCACGCCATGTGGCACGCCGTGGCGCCGACTCTGGCGGCGCATTTCAGCGTCGTCTGCCCCGATCTGCGCGGCTATGGCGGATCGTTCAAGCCGCCGGCGAGCGCCGACCACGCGGCCTATGCCAAGCGCGCCATGGCGGCGGACATGGCGCAGCTGATGACATGCCTCGGGCATGAGCGCTTCTTCGTTGTCGGCCACGACCGCGGCGCCCGTGTCGCCCACCGTCTGGCGCTCGACCACGGCGCGCGCATCGAGAGGTTGGCGCTCCTCGATATCGTGCCTACCCTGGAGCATTTCGAGCGCGCCGATATGACCTTCGGGCTCGGCTATTACCACTGGTTCTGGCTGGCCCAGCCGCATCCTTTTCCCGAGACCCTGATCAATGCCGCGCCGGAGGACTGGTTCCGCGCGCATACCTCGCGCGAGCCCAAGGAGGAGACTTTCTTCCACACGCAAGCCCTAGCCGACTATCTGCTTGCGGCACACGATCCGGCCATGATCACCGGCATGTGCGAGGACTATCGTGCCGCGGCAACGACAGACCTCGAGCACGACCGGGCGAGCCGTGCCGCGGGTGACAAGATTGCCTGTCCGCTGCTCGTGTTGTGGGGCGCCAAAGGCAAGATTGGTACATGGTATGACGCCCTGGAAATCTGGCGCAGCTACGCAGCAGCGTCGGTCGAGGGCGGAGAGATCGACACCGGCCATTATCTTGCGGAGGAGGACCCGCATACAGTCAGCGAGCGGCTGGCCGCGTTCTTTCTATGACACGGGCTTCGTGGCGACGATGCGCGCGCCGCCGATCCTGCGGCCTTCGATGCGGTCGATGAACTGCTCGTAGCCGGCGACAAAGGCGCGGTGCCGTTCTGCGCCGAAGCTGGCGACGGTCTCGGCCTCCATGCCGCGATACATCTCCAGGCGCGCGCGCAGGATGGTGCGCCACTGGTCCGATACATCCTCGGCCTCGACCGGAGCGAAGCCGGCGCCCGCAACGATGGCGCAATAGTCCGCCAGGGGATGGACGTCGCGGTAGGCGATGCCATCGGCAAGGCTGTGCCGCTCCTCCTCGCCAAGGGCGTCAAGCGCGATCCAGTCGGTGAAAGCGAGCTTGCCGCCGGGCCTGAGCACCCGGAAGCACTCTGCGAACAGCGCCGCCTTGTCGGCGATATGCAGAAACGCCTCCTGGCTGATGGCGCGGTCGAAGCCGGCATCGGCGAAGGGCAGTTGCGTGGCGTCGCCGCGCACGAAGCGCGCTCGCTCCTCCAGCCTCACCATCTCGGTCAGGCGTGCGGCAGACGGCGTGCGGTTGGGGTTGAAGTCGATACCCGTGACGCGGCAGTCCCATTCGTGGGCGATCAGCCGCGCCGGCCCGCCCATGCCGCTGCAGATGTCGAGCACCTGCTCGCCGGCCCCGATACCACAGGCCTCGGCCAGGCGGCGGGTGGCGTCGACCCCGCCGTAATGGTCCTGGTCGTGGCCGTAGAGGTCCTCGGGCGCCAGGCCAACCGTGGCCTTGCCCTCGCGCGCGAGGGCGCCGAGGATCTGCGCCTCGTTGATAGGATGCTCGTTGTAGTACTCGACGACGCCGTTCATGGCAGAATCCTTCAGGCAGGCTTGCGTGCGATGAGCATGCGCAAGCCGTCGGGACCGTAGACTTCCTTGTGCTCGATATGGGCATCGAGCGCGAACGTATCGCCGACCCGGCAGGTGGTGGGACCGTCAGCCGTGATCACCGTGATCTCGCCTTCAAGCACCAGCACCGAGGCCCCGAAGTCGTGCGTATGGAACTCGTTGCCGGCCGTGGCACCGGCCTCCTTCGTCAGGATCTCAGGCGCGTCATAGCCCTCGGCCGCGACTTTCTCGCGATATGCTGTCTCGTCAATCATATCTCGCTCCCGCATCTGAGTTGCTTTGCGGCAAGTGTCTCCTTTCCGGCCCGCAGGTCAACAGGGGATGCGCCGGTGCCGGCCCCGTTTACTTTGTCCCACCCTCACCGCATGATGCCGGCCGGGGCAGGGCGGCGAAGCACGGCAATTCCATGACGCGTTGGATCGAAAGGCTGGAAGCGGGGTTGGCCGACGCCGCGGCCGCCATCTGGGCGCTTCTCTGCGCCCGCGCGCGAGCCAATGCGCGAGGTTTGGTCAAGGCTCGCTTTGCCGGCATGACATTAGCAGTGCCGCTGCTGCTGGGGCTGTCGGTGCCGCTGCTCAGCAGCGAACTGATCGTCCTCAACACCTATATCGTCGATTACGCCTTGCCCCTCGACACAAGCTTGCGCTGGTGGCACGGCCAGGTGCCCCATCTCGACTACCAGACGCCCATCGGCGCCGCCTATTGGCTGCTCCAGGGCCTGGGCGTCGAGCTGACCGGGCTCGATGCCAAATCGCCGCTGGTCGCCAACATGCTGGCAGCAGCCCTGTTGGCTGTGTCGGGCGCGGTCCTGGCCTGGCGGCGGCTGTCGGGCGGGCTTGCCGGACTGTTCCTGTTTGCCGTGCTGATGATGGTGATCTCGCCGCGCTCGACCGGCGACCTGCCGGGCCAGATGTCGTTTCTCGGCGCCTACAACAAATGGGCCCTGGGCGCGCTTGCCATCCTCTTCATGGCATTCTTCCTGGAGCCGCGCCGCCAATGGCGGATCGGCGGCCGGCTGGCGGAAGCGCTGGCAGTGGGTACCCTTCTCCTCCTGCTCGTCTACCTCAAGGTGACTATCGCCGCGGTCGCCGCCGCGGGTGCCGTCGTCGCCTTGTATTTCGCGCCGGCCAATCGTGGCCTGAGCGCACTCGGCCTGGCGCTTGCCGCGGCCGGGGTGGGGCTGGTTGGCGTCGCCTCGGACATCAACGGCGCCTATCTCGGCGACATCCGTCAGGCCTCGAGCTCGGTGTCGATGTTGCGGGCCGAGAAACTCGTCGAGGATCTGGTTGCCGGCATACCGGTGCTGCTGGTGCTGACCTTGGGTCTAAGCGGCTACTGGCGCCGCAGCGAGGCGACGCGCCGGGTCAAGCTCGACAACGTCACCCTCGCGCTTGGCCTGACATTCGCCGCCTATCTGGCAATGAACCAGATCCACGACCATGCCTGGCCATTGACCTTCGCGGTGCTGATCCTGCTGGCGCAGCGCGCCCTGGCCGAAGCGGGCGAGGCCTTCATCGCGCCCAGCGTCGCCGCTTTCGCGCTTGTCGCCTATGCTTTCTTCGCCGACCTCAGCGCCGTCGCGGCCTATGTCAAATCCCAGGATTCCGCCACCATGGTGCGCTATTGCGACGATCCGCAAAGGCCGGCCTGCGGCATTGGCGCCGCTACCTTCGATCCCTGGGTGCAACCGCGGCTGGCGCCCTTCCCCACCGCGGCCGACGCACCGGCGGAAGCGGCGGCGACGCTCGAGGGCATATATCGCTTTTGCGAGTCCCACGAATACTGCATCTGGTGGCAGCTCAACGACCAGCTCTACCGCCGCCTCGGGCGCCTGTTGCGGCCTGACGACCGGCCGCTCTATCTCGGCTTCATGAATATGTTGCCATACTATTACGGCCTGGCGCCGCCGCGCCACGTCCTGGCCTGGATGGATGTCAACCGCAACCTCTCGCTCGCCTCCCATCCCGACCCGGAGGCGATGCTGTCCGACGTGACCGTGCTGGTGATGCCGCTGATGTTGCACAAACTCGGCTACTACCCGGATCTCGAGGCGATCTACGGTGAGGCCATCGCGGCCGAGTTCGACGAGGTCGAGCGCACCGAAGCCTGGTCGATCTGGCGGCGGCGCTAAAGCGCGTCGAGCAGCGCCTTGGCGTCGGTGAGGTCGGCGGTATCGAAGCCTTCCGTGAACCAGTCAGTGACGGGGGCAAGCAGCTCGCGGGCTTCTGCGGCCTTGCCCTGGGATTGCCAGAGCTTGGCGAGCGAGGTGGCGGCGCGCAGCTCCCACCACTTGGCCTGTTGGCGGCCGGCGACGGCGAGCGCGTCCTGGAACCAACGCTCGGCGTCCAAGGCCGAGCCCCCAGGTGCGGCGAGTTCCAGCTCGCCGCGCATCCGTTTGAGCTCGGCTTCGGAGTGACAATTCTCCTTTTCGCCCGCCCATGCCAACATTCTGTCCAGGTCATCGATCGCTTCGGGCACGGATCCGACCATCGCCTCGCACTCGATCACCATGGGCTGCAGCATCGGTTGCCATATCGGGATCAAAACGGTCATGGCGTCTCGGGCGCGCTCAAGCTCGACCGCCGCGGCCTCGGACTGCTGGCGAACCCGCGACCAGGCGCGAAATATCTGGGCCATGGGCGGGAATATCGGCATCTCGTGCTCCGCGCAAAGCGCGGATACGGCGTCGGCCGCGCGCAGGGCCGATGACGCCTCGCCACGCAGCCAGTGCACCACGCCATGGAAGAAATGCACGAAGGCATTGACGAAGGGATGCTCGAGTCGCCCGGCCAGGCCGACCGCGTCGCTCATCAATTCATGCGCCTTTTCCGGATAGCCCAGCAATAGGGTCGCATAAGCGTTAAAGCATCGGCACGTTACGCCTGGGGCTTCCAGATGTGAGGCAATGAAAGCTTGATCATCCTCGAATGTGAGATCGCGAAATGCGGCATGGCTAAGGTCCTGTGCGGTTGCCAAATGGCCCAACCAAAGATGTGACGCGCCCAAAGCCCAGCGCGCGGTGGTCAGCAAGCGGTCGTCGCCCAATGTCTCTGCCAGGGACAGATTCTCTATATCCAGCTTGTGCCCTTCCATCACCTCGCCGGATACGATCAACATTCGGTGAAGACCCAGGAACGACGCAGCGAGACCGGCGCTGTCCGCGACTTTTTCCGAGGCGGCACGCAGAGCCTTGAAATTGGCCTCTATTTCGGGACCAACATATTCGTGCACGACGATCAGGGCGGGGCCAAGGGCGAGGCGGAGCGCAATTTCATTGCGGGAGCGGTCTTCTGTATCGGGAGTCCGTGTCAACAGATCAAGTCCCCGTTCGAGGTGCGAGATCGCTTCCTGGTTGGCGAACCCCGCCACCGCGTGCTCGCCGGCGCGCAGCCAGAAGGGAACCGCCCTCGCCGCCAGCCCGGCCCGCGTATAGTGGTGCGCGACCAGCTCCGGCTGGCTCGCCACCTGATCCGCAAAGCGTGCTTCCAATGCCTCGGCGATAGCCGTATGGCGCTGCTGGCGTGTGCTCTTCAAGAGGCTTTCATAGGCCGCGTCCTGCACCAGGGCGTGCTTAAAGACGTAGCTCGCCTCCGGGGGCGTTCCGTGGCGGAAGACCAGCGCCGAATTCGTCAGCTCAGTCAGCGAATTCTGCAGTTCGTTGTCATGCAGACCCGAGACGGCGGCAAGCAGCTCGTAGGAGAACTCGCGGCCGATGCAGGCGCCGATCTGGGCCACCTCTTTCACGGGGCTGAGGCGGTCGAGGCGCGCCATCAGCGAGTCCTGCAACGTGTCCGGAATGGCGTTGGCGGTCTCGGCGCCGCTCTCCATGACCGTCCTGGTCAGCTCCTCGACGAACAGCGGCACGCCGTCGCTCTTGGCCACGATCTGCGCCAGCACGTCGTCCGACAGCGGCGTACCGCCGGCGATACGTCCGATCATCGCCGCCGACTGCGTGCCGCCGAGGCGGTTGAGGCTGAACGGCGTGACATGGCCGTATTGTTGCCACGGCGGCTCGTATTCGGGCCGGTAGGTGATCACCAGCAGTAGCCGCGTGGTTTCGGCCAGCGGCACGATCAGATCAAGAACTTCCTGGCTCGTCGGGTCGATCCAGTGGGCGTCCTCGAAGATCATCAGCAACGGCTGCTGGGCGGCAAGGCGTGCGACCTGGCCGGCCAGCGCCTTCAAGGTCTCCTCTTTTTGTTTTTGCGGGCTCATGGCGAGTGGCGGATAACGCTCGCCGGTCTCGAGGGACAGTATGGCCGCCAGCAGGGGCGCTACTTGCGCCGCGTCTTCACCGAGCAGTGCCTCCAGCTTGCCGAGCTTGCTCTCTGTCGAATCGTCGCGGGCGAAGCCGGCGGCGTGCTCGATCTGGGCGACGATCGGGTAGAACGCCGAATTGGTGTGATAAGGCGAGCATTGATAGCGCAGGCGCGCGTGCGGCTCGTCGGCCAGGCGCTGGCGCAGCGCCTGGACGATGCGGCTCTTGCCGATGCCGGGCTCGCCGGACAAGAGCACTACCTGGCCTTCGCCCTCGCAGGCCCGTTGCCAGCGCCCCAGCACCAAGCCAAGCTCCTCGTCGCGCCCGATCAGCGGCGTCAGCGCCGCCCCACGCGCCTCGAAGCGGCCCTCGGTACGCGCCACGCCGGCCACGCGCCAGGCGCGCACCGGTTCGTTGATGCCTTTCAGCGCCTGCTCGCCGAGATCGTCGAGCTCGAAGGTGCCGCCAATCAGGCGCCGCGTCGACGGCGCGACGACGATCTCGCTTTCACCAGCCAGGCCTTGCAGGCGGGCTGCCAGGTTGGGTGTCTCGCCGACCGCGAGCTTGGGCTCCGTGCCTTCGCTCTCGCCCACCACCACGGCACCCGTGGCGATGCCGCTGCGCACGGCCAGCGGCCGCGGCGCAGTGATTTCGGCGACAGCGGGTGCAATATCGAGTGCGGCCCGCACGGCCCGCTCGGCATCGTCCTCATGCGCGCTCGGCCAACCGAAATAGACCATGATGCCGTCGCCGAGATATTGCGCCACATGACCGTCATAGCGGGCGATAACTGCCCCGGCGGTCTCCTGGTAGGCGCCCATCAGCGCCCGCAGGTCTTCCGGATCGAGCGCTTCGGCCAGTGCCGTCGAGCCCACGAGATCGCAGAACATCACCGTGATCTGGCGCCGCTCGGCCTCCTGCCGCGGCGCAGGCGCGGGCGCCTCTTGCGCGGCCTTGAGGATATCGACGCGGTGGCCGACGGCGGCAACGCCGATGTCCTTGAGCAGGGCATGGTCGAGGTCGCCCAGGTGATCGAGGCCGATGGCGTTGGCCTCGAATGCCTCAGCGTGCTCCTCCAATCCCAGTCCTGCCAGCCAATCGCGAATCGCCGACATACACCCGCCCTCCGTGCGCCATCAGAGCAGACGCGCGCGGTGAGGGCAAGTCAGTCGTTGGCGTGGGCGAGGGTCTTGGCCTGGGCCAGGAGGCCGTACTTTACGGCGAGTTCCTTGGCCAGATCGGCGGGCGGCGCGGCACCGCCGAGCGTGTTGAGGAAGGCATCGAGCACCAGGGCGAAATGGGCCTCGTGGCCGCCGTCGAGGGTGTCGGGAATGATGATGTGGTTGCCGTCCAGCGCGATGCCGGGAAAGTCGGCCGCGAGATCCTGGATGGCCGCGCGCAGGGCACCATCGTCACCGTGCGGGGTGGCGCTGAGGATGGTAGCGAAGCCGGTTTCCGCGCTGTGGTCTACGGTAAGGTCCGCCGCGCTGCCGCGCACCGTGAGACCGTGGCTGTCGCCGCCGCCCTCGGGTACGGCCAAATTCCAGGCGGCATCGATCGAGACGGGCACGCCGGCAATGGTGAACTTGAGCACGGCATTGCTTAGCAAAGCCAAGCTATCGCCGCTGACCTTGTCGCCCAAGGCGTCGGGGAAGCTGTCGAGCCCAGTGACGGCGGTGTAGGTCTCGCGCGGCACCTGCGTCGCGGTCTGTTCGGCCGAGATCATCGCCACGTCGTCGTTACCGGCGAGCCACAGCGCCATGTCGACATAATGGCTCGGCAGGTCGTTGATGCCTTCGCCCTGTATCGCGGTATCGAAATACCAGTCCGGGCGCACCAGCGGCTTGTCGTTGACCAGCTTGTAGAGGTGGTGGCGGCTAGTGAACTCAATGCCCCGCAAGCTCCCCGCCACGCCGCGTGCGATGAGCGCCTTGACCAGGCGATTGGCGACCGACTGGCGGCTGGTCATGATGTCCATGGCAAGCGGCGGGCCGGCGACCACATCCTGCAACAGCGGCAGCGTTGCCGCGTCGATCAGCCAGGGCTTGTCGGCAAGCACGGGCAGACCCGCCGCATGCAGAGTGTGGATGGCGGCGAGCTTCGTATCGTTGCGCCCGGCCAGCACCACCGCATCGGCGGGCTGCTCGGCACACAGCCGGGCCAGCGCATTGGGGCCGGCGCGCAGATCGACCTGCCATGCTGTCGGCGCCTCGGCGCGGCTGTTGAAGCTGTTGACCAGAGCGAGGAAATGCTCGAGGTCCGGGCCCTCGGCGGCATAGACGAAAACCTCGTCGGCGAGTCGCGGATGGCGCTCACGCAGGGTCAGGGCGGCATGGAAATGCCCGGGCTCGAGGAAGGCGAGGCGGATCTTGTCGCTCATGATATCAATGCCTGAAATGACGGTGGCCGGTGAAGACCATGGCCAGGTTGCGTTCGTCGGCGGCGGCGATGACTTCGTCGTCGCGCATCGAGCCGCCGGGCTGGATCACGGCCGTTACCCCGGCCTCGGCCGCCGCGATAAGTCCATCCGCAAAGGGGAAGAAGGCATCCGAAGCCACCACCGAGCCCGCCGTGCGACTTGCGCTTTCGCTCGCCGCGGCGGCGGCGTCGGCCGACTTGGAGACGGCGATGCGCGCGGAATCGACGCGGCTCATCTGGCCGGCCCCGATGGCCACCGTGGCGCCGTCCTTGCAGTAGATGATGGCGTTCGACTTGACGTGCTTGCAGACGGAAAACGCGAACAGCAGGTCGGCGACCTCCGCCTCGCTCGGCGCCCGCTTGGTGACCACGCGCAAATCGTCGGCGGCGGTGCGGGCGGCGTCGCGGTCCTGCACCAAAAGGCCGCCGGCGACCGTGCGCAGGGTACGTCCGGCGGCGGCCGGATCGGCCATGCCACCGGTCAGAAGCAGGCGCAGGTTCTTCTTGGCGGCGAAGGCGGCGCGGGCTTCGTCGTCGGCGCCCGGGGCGATGACGACTTCCGTGAAGACCTCGGTGATGGCCGCGGCGGTCGCGCCATCGAGTGGCCGGTTGAGCGCCACGATGCCGCCGAAGGCGCTCACCGGATCGGTGAGCAGTGCTTTCCGGTAGGCCGCCAGCGGGCTGTCGCCGCTGGCCACGCCGCAGGGATTGGCATGCTTGATGATGGCGACGGAGGGCGCCTCGAACTCCGAGACCAGCTCGAAGGCGGCGTCGGTGTCGTTGATGTTGTTGTAGCTCAGCTCCTTGCCCTGCAGCTGCTCGGCGCTGGCGACGCCGGGGCGGTCCTCGCCGTTAACATAGAAGGCGGCCTGCTGGTGCGGGTTCTCGCCATAGCGCAGGCTTTGGCGGCGGATGGCGCCGACCGCCAGGCGCTCGGGCAGGGCCTCGCCGATCTGCTCACCGAACCAGGTCGCGATGGCGCCGTCATAGGCGCCGGTGTGGGCATAGGCGCGGGCCGCCAGGCGACGGCGCAAGGCCAGGCTGGTCCGGCCACCTTGGCGCGCCAGCTCTTCGGCCACGGCATCGTAGTCGCCGGGATCGGTGAGCACGGCAACGAAGGCGTGGTTCTTGGCTGCGGAGCGGATCATGGCCGGGCCGCCGATATCGATGTTCTCGATGCAGGTATCGAAATCCGCACCGGCAGCGACGGTCTCGGCGAAGGGGTAGAGGTTGATCGCCACGAGGTCGATGGGGCCGATGCCGTGCTCGTCCATGGCCGCCACGTGGCTGTCGATATCGCGCCGCGCCAGAATGCCGCCGTGGATGATCGGGTGCAGGGTCTTGACGCGGCCGTCCATCATCTCCGGGAAGCCCGTGTGGTCGGATACTTCGGTCACTTCCAGGCCCGCCTCGCGCAGCATGCGCGCCGAGCCTCCGGTCGACAGAAGCGCTACGCCGGCATCGGCAAGGGCGCGCGCAAAAGGCACCAGCCCGGTCTTGTCGGAGACGGACAACAGGGCGCGGGCAATGGGACGAAGGCCCTCGGCGTCGGGGGCGGACTGATCGGACATGCTCTCTCCGGAATGGGAATTTGCGACTGACGGCACCTACCACCTGGCGCCGCGGCGAAGGTACCACAACAAGGCCAGCACGATCACTAGCGATGCGACGAGCGCGGCGATGGTGGCCCCTATGCTGTGCAGGCTGGCGAGGGCACAGGCGAGCAGCCCCAGATTGGCCACCGCGACGCTGGCGCTGACGCGGCCATGGCTGGCGCCTTTGCGTATGGCCTGCTGGTAGAAATGCTGGCGATGGGCTTGCCAGGGCTTCTCGCCGCGCAACGCTCGGCGCAGCAAGGTGAGTGTGGCGTCGGCAAGGAAATAGGCGGGCAGGATCAGGGCCGCCGCCCAGGCGCCGCGGGCGGCCAGGGACAGCAGCAGCCAGCCCAGCACGAAGCCAAGCGGCACGCTGCCGACGTCGCCGAGGAAGATGCGCGCCGGCGGTCGGTTCCAAAGCAAGAAGCCGAGCGCCGCGCCGGCCACCACCGCCGCCAGCCAGGGGGTGCCGTCGAGCAGGCCGAGCGACGTGGCGACAATACCCACGCCGGCCGCGATCGCTGCCGCCTCGACACTGGCGATGGCGTCGATGCCGTCCATGAAATTGAACAGATTGACGAACCACAGCCAGGCCAGCGCCGCGCCGCCGATCGCCAGCCAGAGCGGGAAGGGGCCGGGGAACTGCGGCCCGAGCGGCACCGTCGAAAGCGCGATCGCCACGGCCGCGAACTGGGCCGCGAATCGCGGCAGTGGCGACAGCCCGCGCAGGTCGTCGGCCCAGGACACCAGGGCCAGGCCGAAGCTCAAGCCCAGCAGTGGCCAGATCAGGCGCAGGGGCGTGATGTCGAGCAGCGCCAGCGCCAGCCAGCCGAGCAGGATCACGCCCATCACCGCGATGCCACCGCCACGGGGCGTCGGGCGGGCGTGGCTCGAACGTTCGTTGGGATGGTCGAGAATCTGCTTGGCGGCGAGCTGCTTGAGCAATGCCCCGGTCGCGACCCAGGTCAGCGCCGCCGCGGCGAGTGCTGCGAGCAGGGCGCTCAAAGCGCCTTCAGCTTGCGCCAGGCGAAGACCACCATGCGCAGCAACAAAAAGCCGTCGGCGAAGCGCGAGATCTGGGTCTCGCCATAGGTGCGCGCCTGATAGCGGATGGGAATCTCCACCAGCTTCAGGTTCAGCCGCGCCGCGCCGAAGATGAGGTCGAAATCGCCGAAGGGATCGAACTCGCCGAAATAGGCGCGCCCGGCCGCGATCCTGTTGTAGTGGGTCTTGGTCAGCACCTTGGTGCCGCAGAGCGTGTCGGTCAGGCGCTGGTTGAGCAGCCACGAGAAGAGCAGCGAGAAGGTGCGGTTGGCCATCAGGTTCAAGGGCCGCATGGCCTCGTCTTCGAGGGGATAGACCAGCCGCGTGCCGTTGACGAACTCGCCCTTGCCGGCGACCAGGGCGCGATAGAACTTGGGCAGGGTCTCGGGCGGCACGGTGAGGTCCGCATCGAGGATCATCAGCACTTCGCCCGCCGCGGCGTCGAAGCCCTTGCGCACGGCATCGCCCTTGCCCTTGCCGTCCTGCTGCACGGCGCGGATGCTCCAGTCGGGGTAGGCCTCGATGACGCGCTGGATCTCGTCCCAGGTGCCGTCGCTGGAATTGCCCTCGACATAGAGGATCTCCTGCTCCGGGGCGAAGCGGGGCATACGCAGAATCGCGGTCTCGATATTGCCGCGCTCGTTGCGGCAGGGGATGAGCACGGTGGCTGACGGCAGCTCGGCCGGCAGGCGGCGCTCGGGCAGTGGCCGGGCGACGATATAGTTGCGCAGGGAGAAGCGCCGCAGGACTGGCAATGTTCCGAAGGTGCGGTTGACCAGATAGCCCAGGCCAAGCCAGCGCTTGGGCAGCAGCTGGCGCCATTCGCGCTTGATCACCTCGAAATCCGCCAGCCCCAACAGAGCGGCGATATCCTCGGTGCCGAGCCAGTTGAGCGGCAATTGCCGTTGCTTGCCGCCAAGCGCTTCCGCCAGGCGCAGCAGCGGTTGCCAGGCCCGCGAGTAGTAGGACACGATCAGCCGCGTATCCGGCGTGCACAGCGCGTGCAGGGATTCGATGGTGGCCTCGATGTCTTCCAGATTGCCGATAGTATCCGACAGGATGATGGCGTCGAAGGGGCCTTCGAGACCGGCGATCACCGCCGCGCTCTCGACATCGCCGACGTGATACTCGAAACTCGGATTCTCCTGGCGTGCGACTTCGACCATAGCCGGGCTGATGTCGAGGCCGACGCCGCGGGCTGGCGCCAAGACCGCCAGCACGTCGCCGATGCCGCAGCCGAGATCGAGCACCCGCGAGCCCTCGGGCACGAGAAAGCGCAGATAGCGATAGTGGTCGTCGTAGAAGTAGCGATTGCGGGCGATCCAGCGAGTGCGTTCGCCGGCTACCGCCTCGGCCTGGGCAAGCGCCTCCTGCTTGCGGGCGCTCAGCGCCCCGGGCTCGGCATTTTTGTCTGGCTGAGTCATGATGGTGTGTGTTGGCGAAATGCCGAAGAATCAGAACGCTCGCACCATATGGGAGCGAGCCACAGCTTGCAACGCGGCGCAGCGATAAGGAACAGACGCCTCCATGCGTGAGAGTGCTGAAACTCTGCTCACAGTGCCGATGCCGATTCTGGTGCTGCTGCTCGCCGGCCTCGTGCTGTGGTCGCGCCGGGGTTTGAGTCTGGTCTTGATCGGCGGGGCAACGCTGGCTTTTCTCGGCCTCAGCCTGCCGCTGGCCGTTGTCTGGCTCGAAGCGCCGCTGCGTGATGCGGCACCGCGCTTCGACGCTGCGGCGCCAGGTGATGCGGTGGCCATCGTAGTGCCGACAGCGGGCGTCTTTGCCGATTCGCAAGGCGGCTGGTGGCCGTCGGCCGGCAGCATCCGCCGCGCCGTCGCCGGCCAGGCTCTGGCCGAGCGCAGCGGCCTGCCCTTGGTGCTGATCGGCGGCAGACCGCTTGGCGAGGCCGAATCGGAAGCCGCCAGCACCGCCCGCCAGCTTGGCCTCAGCGGGCCGGCGGTTGTCATCGAGTCGAGTGCGCGCAACAGCGCCGAGACCGCAGCCGCGGCGCGCCTTATCGCCGAAAACCTCGGCGGTACCCGTGTGGTGCTGGTGACCTCGCCCATACATGTCGCGCGCATGGCGGCGAGCCTGCGCCATGTCGGGCTGGCGGTGAGCGCCCACGCGCCGGCGCCGGTCCTGCCGCCAGACCAGCCGCTCGGTGCGCTGGCACCGTATCTGCCGAGTGCCAAGGGCCTGGCCCGCAGCCGCGCCGCCATGCACGAATATCTCGGCATCCTCTGGTATCTGCTCAATGGCGATATCGCCATGGCCGACCTGGAGCTTGGCCGGTGAGCGGGGCGGAGCGGCGCTGGTACGCCGTGCACACCCGCCCCCATGCCGAGGCGCGAGCGCTGGAAAACCTCGAGCGCCAGGGCTTCGAGGCCTGGCTGCCGCTCTATCGCAAGCAGCGCCGCCATGCCGGGCGCAGCGAACAGGTGCTGCGGCCCTTGTTTCCACGCTATCTTTTCGTCGCCCTGGACCTCGGCGGCGAGCAGTGGCACCCGGTACTCTCGACCTATGGCGTGGCCGACCTGGTGGGTGGCCGCGATGGCCCATTGCCGCTTGCCGACGAGGACATGCAGGCCTTGCGCGAGCGCGCCGATGGCGATGGCCATTACACCCTGGCGCGCGACTTCAAGGCGGGCGAGCGCGTGCGTATCGAAGCGGGTCCGATGCGCGACCTCGAAGGCATCCTGGCCGTCGAAAGCGATGCCGACAGGGCGGTGGTGATGCTGCGCCTGCTCGGCCGCCAAGTGCGCGTCAGCCTGTCGCCGGACGAGATCGATCGTGCCTGAAGCGCCGGCGCTGCGGCGCACCCTGACCCTGCCCCTGCTGGCGCTCTACGGCCTCGGCACCACTGTCGGTGCCGGCATCTACGTTCTGGTCGGCGAAGTGGCGGCGACGGCGGGAAGCCTGGCGCCGCTGTCCTTCCTGGTCGCCGCCCTGCTGGCGGCGGCGACGGCCTTCAGCTTCGGCGAGCTCTGCGCGCGCTATCCGAAAAGCGCCGGCGAGGCGGTCTATGTCAACGCCGCATTCAAGCGCGCCTGGCTGGCGGCGCTGGTCGGCCTGATGGTGGTCTCGGTGGGCACGATCTCGTCAGCCGCCATCGCCAACGGCTTTGCCGGCTATGCGCGCCAATTCGTCGACCTGCCGCCGTGGGCCTTGATCGTCGGCGTACTCATCCTGCTTACGGCCATTGCCATTTGGGGCATCACCGAGTCCGTCACCCTTGCGGCCGTCGTCACGGTGCTGGAGATCGGCGGCCTGCTGATCATCGTCGCGGTGGGCGCCAATGCCGCTGCCAAGGCGCCGCTGCCGGCCTTCAGCCTCTGTGAAAGCGGCCTCGGCGTGGGCGTTCTGGCCGGCGCAGTGCTCGCCTTCTATGCCTTTCTCGGCTTCGAGGACATGATCAACGTCGCCGAGGAAACCCGCGACCCCGCGCGCACCATGCCGCGCGCCATCGTGCTTACTCTGGTGATCACCACGGTGCTCTACATCGTGGTGGCCGGTATCGCGGTGCTGGTGGTGCCGATCGCCGAGCTGGCCGTGGCCGAAGCACCCCTTGCTGCGGTCTACGAGCATGCCACGGGGCGATTCCCCGCCGCCATCGGCGTCATCGGCACGGTTGCCGTGATCAACGGCGCCCTGGTGCAGATCATCATGGCCTCGCGCGTGCTGTACGGCCTCGCCCAGGCCGGCTGGCTGCCGCAGTGGCTGGCCACGCTGCACCCCCGCACGCGCACGCCGCTCTTCGCCACCCTGCTCGTGGGCAGCGCCGTGACGATCCTCGCCGTGACCCTGCCCTTGGTGCGTCTGGCCGAGGCGACATCTGTGATCACGTTGTGCATCTTCGCCCTGGTCAATGCCGCGCTGTGGCGCATCAAGGCCCGCGGCCCGGCGCCGGAAGGGCTATGGACGGTGCCGCTCTGGGTGCCGGTGGTCGGTTTCTTCAGCTCGCTTGCCTTCGTCCTCTTCAACATCTGGCGGCATGCGATATGATCGCCGCCACCGTTTGCACCGGAAGGTTGTTCCAGAATGTCCTATGAGACCCTGACCCTCGCGGTCAAAGATCACGTCGCGCATATCCGGCTCAACCGGCCAGATGCACTCAACACCATGATCCTGCCCTTCTGGCATGACATGGTGGCGGTGTTCGACGCTATCGACCACGAGCCGGCGGCGCGCGCGGTCGTCATCTCGTCCAGCGGGCGCCATTTCACCGCCGGGCTCGATCTCGGCGTCATGCAATCCTTCGGCGACAGCGAGGGCGATGCGGGCCGGCGCGGCGAGCGCCTGCGGCGCTCGGTGCTGGACCTGCAGGAAAGCTTCTCCGTTATCGACCGCTGCCGCGTGCCGGTGATCGCCGCGGTGCAAGGCGCCTGTATCGGCGGCGGTGTCGATCTCGTCTCAGCCTGCGATATCAGGCTGTGCTCGGCGGACGCCTATTTCCGCATCCAAGAGGTCAATATCGGCATTACCGCCGATGTCGGCACCCTGCAGCGCCTGCCGCACTTGATGCCCGCCGGCCTGGTGCGCGAGCTCGCCTATACCGGCCGGCCGCTGTCAGCCGAGGAAGCGCAGGGCGTGGGTCTGGTGAATTCTGTCCACGAGGACCACGAGGCGCTGCTGGCGGCAGCGATGGCGATGGCGGCAGAGATCGCCGCCAAGTCGCCGCTGGCCATTGCCGGCACCAAGGAGATGCTCAATTACGCCCGCGACCACACCATCGCCGACGGCCTCAACCACATCGCCACCTGGCAGGCGGCGATGATCCAGACAGACGACGTGACGCGCCAGATGCAAGCCAATGCGGCAAAGACGCAGGCCGAGTTCGACGATTTTCTCGATACCCGAAAACCGGCGACCAAGGGCGCCTGACGACAAAGGAAACAAACGATGGATCTTGGCCTCGCAGGAAAGCGGGCGCTGGTAACAGGCGGCACCCGCGGTATCGGACAGGCGATCGCGCGCGCCCTGGCGGCGGAGGATTGTGACGTGGCGATCTGCGCCCGCAACGGCGATGCCGTGGCGGCCGAGGTCGACGCCCTGGCGGGTATCGGCTCAGGCCAGGCCAGCGGCCAGGGGCTCGACGTGCGCGACCGCACCGCCGTAGCCGCCTGGGCCGATGACAGCGCCGCGGCCTTCGGCGGCATGGATATTCTCATCGCCAATGTCAGCGGTTTCGGCCTGACCACGGACGAGGCCGGTTGGCGCCAGGCTTTCGAGGGCGACATTCTCGGCACGCTGAACGCGGTCGATGCCGCGCGCAACCACCTCGAAGCCTCGGACGCTGGTGCCATCGTCGCCATCTCGTCCATCGCGGCGGTCGAGTTCTTCGGCGGCGCGCGCCCCTACAATGCCATCAAGGCGGCCTTGATCACCTATATCTCCAACCTCGCCAACGAGCTCGCGCCGAAGCGCGTGCGCGCCAACACCGTCTCGCCGGGTACGATCTTTTTCGAGGGCGGGGTCTGGGACGACCGCCGCATCAACCAGCCCGCGGTCTACGAAGGCGCGCTGGCAAGCAATCCCATGGGGCGCATGGGCACGCCCGAGGAGGTCGCCGCCGCAACGGTATTCCTGGCCAGCCCGGCCGCCGCCTTCATCACCGGCACCAATATCATCGTCGATGGCGGCCTGACCAAGCGGGTCCAGTTTTGAGCCAGCCGGCGATCGCCATCTGCGACGGCAGGGCGGGCGATTTCGCCCGGCTGTGGACCAGCGATGCCTTTGCCGCGACGGGCATCGAGCTGACGGCGGATATGCTGAAAGACGCGGTGTCCGGCAACCGGCCGGCCTCGCTCGATCTCGACGGCGGGCGCATCGATGCCCTGCCCCTGCCCCCCGGCGTGGCCTCGGTCTGGGTACTGCGATACTCGGATGCCGAGGCGCCGGCGCTCGATATGGACACCGTGCACGACCTCGATACGGTCATCGTGCTCTATACCGCCGACGACCTGCTGCTCTGGTACAACCGCGCCTATGAGCGCGTGCTCGGCCCCAACGCCCACCTGCTGCGCATCGGCGCGCCTTTTGCAGAGATCATGGCCGCCGCCTACCACGCCGGCCACGCGGCGACGGACGGCGAGGACATCGACACCCTCATCGCGCGGCGCCTCGCCCGCCACCAAGCCTGCGAGGCCTTCGAGGAAGCGCTCTCCGGCGGCCGGCGGCTGAAAACCGAAGAGATCGCCACCGCCACCGGTATTCTGGGTGTGCGCAACGAGATTTAATTGGTGATGGGTGCCGAATTCCCAAGACGGCTTGAATTGGCACTCAATTGTATTCTCCTTGCGGAAAACCCGCATTGGCCAGAGCTGCAAGAAGCCGATCCAGGCTTTCCTGACTTTGCAAGGTCAGACGACGCCGCAATAACGCAAGCGTCTGCTCGGGCTGAAGCGCGAGCACCTCTCGCACTTCCGCGCGTGCGTCTTCCATGTGCCCCATCTCGGAATAGGTGGCCGCCAGCATCCAATGGCTCGAGGGCACATTGGGGTTCAACAGAAGCGATTTCTTGAAGGCCGCGACTGCGTCGTCATAGCGTCGCGACAAGAGGTAGGCCACACCGGCGATATGGATGGGCAGATAGCCTTCCGGGTCGAGGCGAACGGCCTGCAGCGCCGGCGTGACCGCTTCCTCGGGCCTGTCCACGAAGATCAGGATCAGGGCAAACGTCCACAAGGCGTCGCTGGAGCGCGCGTTGAGCTCGACCGCGCGGCGCGCCGCCTCGAGCGCCCCGTCATATTCGCGCTTATTGACCAGAATCCATGACAGTCGGGAGTAGGCAAGCGCCGAGCGGTCATTGAGCGCGACGGCGCGTTGCGCCGCTTCCAGCGCAAGATCGATGGTGCCCGGGTCGTCGCTCCACTCGTAGAACCAGTCGCGATAGAGAACCCAGGCCAGCTCGGCATAAGCCTCTGAAAAGCCAGGCTCCAGCGCAACTGCCTTGTTGAGCGCCTCGCGGGCGAGCGCGTTCGCCGCTCGTGTGGTCTGGTACTTGTAGGCCCGGCCGCGCAGGAAAAGGTCGTATGCCTCGCTGTTCGAGGGACGCTTCGCCGACACCCCCTGCTCTTCGTCCGATAGCTCCAACCG
The DNA here is from genome assembly GCA_964408735.1 of uncultured Rhodospirillaceae bacterium. Classification (GTDB taxonomy): domain Bacteria; phylum Pseudomonadota; class Alphaproteobacteria; order UBA7887; family UBA7887; genus UBA7887. Next base: position 48,470 of record CAYPAX010000019.1, read on the forward strand.
CAAGGCCTCGGCGATCTCCCTGCTGATCTCGTCCTGGAATGCGAAAATATCGACGAGCTCGCGGTCATAGCGCTCGCTCCAGATATGACCTCCATCTTCGGCATCTATCAAATTGGCACTGATTAGTACTCTATTTTCGGCTTTACGAACGCTGCCCTCCATCACGTAGCGGACACCAAGAGCCCGGCCGACCTCGCGCACGTCGATCGCTGCACCCTTGTAGGTGAAGGTCGAGTTTCGCGCGATCACCAACAGGTCTTCGTAACGCGACAAGGTGGTGATGATGTCTTCCGTCAGGCCGTTGGCGAAATATTCCTGGTCGGGATCTTCTGAGAGATTGTCGAACGGCAGGACCGCGATGCCGGGCGCGGATGGTATGGCCGGATCGATTTCAGCGCCTTCCTCCTCCGCCGGCATGAGCTGCCAGGTGGCGATGACGATGATCGCCGCGACTGCCAGCGCGGCTACAAGCCAGACAGGCTTGCCGCGAACGCGCGCCGGCCGGACCGGCGGCGCGCCGTCGCCGGCGACACGGAAGGCGTGCACGGGCTTGTTGATGTTCTTGACCTCGTGCCTGCCCGCGTCGACCAGCGCGATATCGAGCTTGTCCTCGACGGCCTGGCGGGCGATGTCCGAGAGCATGATGCCGCCGGGCTCGACCAGGCCTTCGAGGCGCGCGGCCACGTTGACGCCGTCGCCGTAGATGCTGCCGTCGTCGTTGACGATGATGTCGCCGAGGTTGACGCCGATGCGGAAGTACATGCGCCGGTGATCGGCAAGTGCCGCGTTGCGTGTCGCCAGCGCCGCCTGCACGGCGACCGCCGCCTCGACCGCCTCGACGACGCTCTCGAAAACGCAAAGCACACTGTCGCCCGCGGTGTCGACGATGCGGCCCTGGCGGCTTTCGACATGCTCGGCAAAGACGCCGCGATAGTCCGTCAGGGTGCGCACCGTGGCGCGCTCGTCGTCGGCCATCAGGCGCGAGTATCCCGCCACGTCAGCGGCGAGAATGGCAGCGATCTTCCTCTGTTCCTCGTCGGCTGCCATACGGTTACCCCCCGGCAAGCGCAATAACCCTACGCCCGGTGGGAGATTGGCGCAACCGGGCACTCCCGCGGCAGCCGGCAACATAGGAGGCAGTTCCACTTTTTTGGGAACACGCAGGAAGCGCCATGTGTCGATGGTAAGCGGCTGGCATATCCGTCAGCGCTGTCAAGGGTCTTCAACCGGCCGTCGGCCGGCGCTTCGCGCCCTTGACTGCGCTGGTGGATATGCGAAATGGCAACCATCGACTCATGGCGCGGGCCGCACAGGCCAGGCAGCGGCTGTCGCTCCGTCAGAGCGGCAGCGTCATGCGGGCGCGCAGGCCGCCGAGGGGGGAGTCTTCGAGCGCCAGGTCGCCACCGTGGTTGCGCACGACGTCGGCGGCGATCGAGAGGCCCAAACCGACGCCGCCGGTGCCGGGATTGCGCGAGGGGTCGAGGCGGAAGAAGGGCTTGAGCACGGCCTCGCGGCTTTCCTTGGCAATGCCCGGGCCGTCGTCGTCGATGGTGATCGACAGCGCCTCGCGCCCCGCGGCAGCGGCAAGCTCGACACGGCTGCCATAGCGGGCGGCGTTGTCGACGAGGTTGGTCAGCGCCCGCTTGACCGCATTGCGGCGCAAGATCAGTACCATGCCGGCCGGCACCGCGCCGAGGCCGAGAGCGACGCCGTTGCGCAGCGCATCCGTCGCCACCTCCTCCAGCAGATCGGCGATGGCCACCTCGCCGGCGCCCTCGCTGCCCTCGCCGCGGGCGAAGGCGAGATAGCCCTCGATCATGCGCTCCATATCCGCGACATCGGCCTTGAGCGCCGCCACGGCCTCCGCATCGGCGCCCATCTCCAGCTGCAGCTTCATGCGGGTGAGCGGCGTGCGCAGATCGTGGCTGACGCCGGCCAGCATTTCCGTGCGCTGGGTCAATTGCCGGCGGATGCGCTCGCGCATGCGCAGGAACGCGCGTGACGCCTGGCGCACCTCGGTGGCGCCGTAAGGCTTGAAATCAGCTATCAGAATGCCCTTACCGAAGCTGTCGGCGGCATGGGCGAGGCTACGCATGGGACGGATCTGGCGGCGCAGGAAGTAGATGGCGAGCGCCAGCAGCACCAGCGAGGTGCCGACCATCCAGCCGATGAAGACGTAGATGGTGCTGCTGAACAGGCGCTTGCGCGATGTGGTAACCGTGAGCACACCAGTGGATAGCTCGACTGCGATGGTCACGCGTTCCGGGTCGCTGCGGGTATCGAACTGATAGGGCTGAGAGATGCGTTCCGGCAAAACCCGCTCCAGGGTGCGGTCGACCGGGCCGAACAACTCGTGGGGCTCGCCTTCCGGCAACACGGCGCCCTCGGCGAAGCTGGCCTCGACCGCCATGTCGCTGCGCGCGCGGTGGATCAGCCAGGCCGAGTTCACCAGCTCGCCGTCGGCCCGCACCGCATCGATCAGCAGCGCCACTTCGCCGGCCAGGCCAAGCGCCAGGCGGCGGCCGACATCCTCCCAATGGCGGGTGTAGAAGACATAGGCCGAGACCGCCTGCAAGAGCACCAGCGGCACCATGACGATGAGCAGCGAGCGACCGAACAGGCCACGCGGCAGGAAGCGCCGCAGGGGCCGCATGCCCTAGCGCGCCCCGCCGCCGTCAGCGCGCAGGCTGTAGCCTTCGCCGCGCACGGTGAGCAGATAGCGCGGGCGGCGCGGGTCGGGCTCGATCTTGCGGCGCAGGCGCGTGATCTGCACATCGACCGCGCGCGCCCCGGCGCCGGCGCCAAGCGCCTCGCGGGCGAGCACTTCGCCGGGGCGCTCGGCAAGTGCTCGCAAAAGCGCCTCCTCGGCGGAGGTCAGGGGCACGGGCTGTCCGCCGTCATGCAAGGCGCCGGTGCGGGCATCGAAGGTGAAGCCGCCGAAGCGCACGCCTGTATCGACGGCGAAATCGGCGACCCGGCGCAGGATGGCCTTAATCCGCGCCAGCAGCTCGTCGGGCTCGAAAGGCTTGACGAGATAGTCGTCGGCGCCGCTGTCGAGCCCGGCGATGCGGTCCTCCAGCGAATCCCGCGCCGTCAGCATGAGCACCGGCGTGCGGTCGCCGTCGCGCAGCCAGCGGGCGAACTGCATGCCGTCCTCGCCGGGCATCATGACGTCGAGCACGATGACGTCGAAGCGCAACCCCTTGAGCCGCGCCCGCGCGTCGGCCGCATCCGCCGCCGTGGTGACCAGAAAGCCATGGCCGACAAGATAGCGGCGCAACAGATCGCGCAAACGATCGTCGTCATCGACCACCAGAACATGCGGCGCCTCGCTCATGGCGCCAGTATAGTCAGGCTTGCCCGTCCCCGCCTAGTCCGTCCCCTCCGGCAAGCCGGCCTTGCGCAGGCCCTCGGCCATGCGGGCGATGACGTCGTCTTCGAAGTTCCACATACGATGCATCTCCACCATGGTCTCGATCGAATAACCGGGATACGTCTCGCCCAACGCCTTGATCGCTGTTGCGGCCTCCTCCGCCATGCGGAGCTGGCCCAAGGCTGCCGCAAGCGCCACGTGATTCCAGAAGAAGCCGGGCATGTTGATACGTTGGGCGGCGGCCAATGCCGCCTCGTCATGACCCTGTCGGTAGGCATCGTAGAAATCGGGAAAGTGGTACCAAGTCTGGTGATGCGGGTTGAGGTCGATGGCTCTTGCCATCAACGTCAGGCCGCGCTCCCAGTTTCCGCTGTAAGCCAAGAAGTGGCCTGCCGCCGCCAGCATGAAGGCGTCGTTGGGCATGAGCTCGAGGGTGCGATCCGCCTCTGTGTAGAAGACGCCCATATCGTGGCGGTAGAACGCCGCCCTCGCCAGCTGCCAATGGGCCATGGCCGACTTGGGATCCTCTTCGACGGCGCGTTGGACATAGCTCAGCGCCCGCTCAAGGGGCGGCTCGAGATCGGGCCGCGGATTGTAACCGTATAGGAACTCGTCGATTGTGACTCCGCCGAGCAGAGCCCACGCTTTGGCGTAATCCGGCTCTTGCTCAACGACATGCTCGAGACAGTCCCGCACCTCGCGGTGCACATCGGGCGTAATCACGCGCCAGTAGTCGTAAGCACGTAGCACGCATTCGTAACTTGCAAGATCGGCCGGCGCCTTCCCTTCCGAAGCCTTCACCACTGCTGAGGCAATAATACCACCACTACTGGCGATGGCGCCGACGACGCGTTCCGTAATGCCGTCTTGGATATCGAACACGCTGCCGGCGGAAAGATCGCGGTCATAGGTCTCGGCCCAGACGTGGGTGCCGTCGCTAACATCCAGCAACTGCGCGATGACGCGGATGTCGTTCTCGGACCTGCGCACGCTGCCTTCGAGCACGTAGGTGGCGCCAAGTTCCTCGGCCACGGTGCGCACATCGACATTCTCGCCCTTGTACTGGAACGACGAGTTGCGCGCGATCACGCCGATGTCGGGAAAGCGCGCCAGCCGCGTGATGATGTCCTCGGCCACGCCGTCGGCGAAGAACTGGTGATCGACGTCCCCGCTCATGCTGTCGAACGGCAGCACGGCAATGACGGGGCGGGAGGGGGCTTCGGGCTCGTCGAACAGCCCGGCCTTCTCCAACCCCTCCAGCATGGCCGCGACCAGCACTTCGTCCTTGAACCATTTCTCCATGTCGGCGCGGGCGACATCCGCCCAGTTCGGATACAGAGTCGCAAGCTCGGAAATCGAGGCGCGCGCCTCGTCGAGCCGGCCTAGCTGGGCGTAGATCGCCGCCAGCCACACATGCTGCCAATAAAAGCCGGGCAGGTTGAGCCCTTTGGCGGCAAGCAGGGACGCGTCGTAGTTGCCATCGCGGTAGTGTCGCGAGGCGTAGCAGCCCGTTGACGAAGTCTGCTCTGGACGCGTGTCGCTGTGTCTGATT
>CAYPAX010000020.1:0-51909 GCA_964408735.1 uncultured Rhodospirillaceae bacterium
AGGTGAACGAAGAATTGCGTGCCGTGACCTGCAGCCAGCGTAGGCGCGAAAGCTCGGTAATCAGGTCTTCGGCGATGCCATCGGCGAAATATTCCTGTTCCGTATCGCCGCTCAGGTTCTCGAAAGCCAGTACCGCAATCGAGGGCCGCTCGGCAAATGCAGAAGGCGGCTCGGCTCTCGAATCGGATCCAATCTTGTAGGCGCGAACAGGCCGGGTGATGTTCTTGACCTCATGTTCGCCGATGTCTTCGAAGGCCACGTCCAGCCTGCCTTCGACCTGCTCGTAGGCGTTGCCCGAAAGACAGATGCCGCCGGGCTCCGACAGGCCTTCAAGGCGGGCGGCAACGTTGACGCCCGAGCCGTAGACCGAGCCGTCGGGCTTTTCGATCACATCGCCGAGATTGACGCCGATGCGAAACAGCATGCGGCGATCCTCGGCCAGCGCGGCATTGCGTTCGCCAAGTGAGTCCTGGATCGCCAGCGCCGCTTCGACCGCGCCGATGGCGCTGGCGAAGACAGCAAGCACGCTGTCGCCCGCGGTATCGACGATGCGCCCGCCGCAGCTCTCGACGTGGTCGCGAAAGACCGCCCGGCAGGCCTCGAGCGCCGCCACCGTGGCCTCGGCGTCGGCCTCCATCAGCCGGGAATAGCCTGCCACGTCGGCCGCCAGGATCGCCGCCAGTCTCTGTTCCACTCCAGGTCCCGTCACCAATACGCCTCCCTGCCGGCATGCTACGCAGCGCTAAGCTGCACGACAAGCCGGGCGCTTGCCGCGCCGGCCCTGCCCGGCGCACAATGCTGCCATGGATATCGTAGTATTGATTTTCGACGATCTGACGACGCTCGATGCCATCGGGCCGTTGGAGGTCTTGGCGCGGCTGCCCGAGGCGACCGTGCGCGTTGTCGCCAAGGCGCCGGGGACGGTGAGGGCCGGGCGCGGCAGCGGCGGGCTCGGGCTGGTCGCCGACGCGGCGCTGTCGGAGGTCGACCGCGCCGACATCTTGCTGGTGCCGGGCGGCTTCGGCACGGATGCCTTAAGCGAGGATCCGGCCGTGCTCGACTGGCTGCGGGCGCTGCACGAGACGACGACGTGGACGACCTCGGTCTGTACCGGCTCGCTGCTGCTCGGCGCCGCACGCCTGCTCGACGGGCTGCCCGCGACGACCCACTGGGCGGCCATGGAGCGGCTTGCCGGCTACGGCGCGCTGGCGCGCCAGGAGCGTGTCGTCAGCGCCGGCAAGATCGTCACCGCGGCGGGAGTCTCGGCCGGCATCGACGTGGCGCTGCACCTCGCCCAGCGTGTTGCGGGGCGGGAATACGCCGAGATGCTGCAGCTGCAGATCGAGTACGACCCCCAGCCGCCCTTCGACAGCGGCAGCATCGCCAAGGCCCCCGCCGCCATTCGCGCCCGCGCCGAAGCCTGGAGCCGCCAGGCGCGCGAGACGGACTGACGTCAGCTATCCGCGTCCGGGATATCCAGTCCGGCCTTGCGCAGGCCGTCGAAATAGCTTGCCAAGTGATCGAATTGCGCGAAAGGCATGACGTGCTTAAGAAACGCGTAGGAGAAGCGAGGCTCGCTTTCCCGGGCCTGATCGATAGCGCGGAGTGCCTCGTCACGCTTTCCCAAATGGCCCAAGGACGATGCCTTATGGGCAAGTGGCCAGAAACTGACGGCCCCCGGGCGGCGGCTTGCCCGTTCGGCCCAATCGACTGCGGCTTCGTGATCTCCGCTCAAATTGCATGCGAACGCCCTGATCGTATCGAACAACCAGCCATTAGGATCGTGCGGGCTCAGCCGGGCCGCGGTATCCAAGCAATCGAATGCCTCGCGGGGACGCCCGGTAGATAACAAGGGGAAGCACATGGAATAATGCGCAAGAACCAAGCTCGGCTGTATCCGTATGGCGGTTCGCAGCTCCTCGATTGCCGCCGAATCTTTGCCTATCCATCCATACACACGACCCCGCACGGCATGGGCGTGCCCGTCCTTGTCGTCGATCGCGACCGCGGTTTCGGCGGCGCGAAGGGCTTCATCCAGGCTGCGGTCACGCTGCTCACCGAAGCCAAAGGAAACATCGGCCAAATGTGTGAAGGCCAGGCCGCAATGGGCCGGACCGAATCCCCGGTCGCATTCGACGGCGCGCTCGAACAAGTTTCGCGCCTGGACGTTGGTCTCCTTCGTATTTTGATAAAAGTTCCACATGCCCCGTTGGTAATATTCCCAGGCATCAAGACTTTCGGGCGGCTTGCGGCGGGCGCGGTCACGCTCGACCTCGCCGATCTCCGGCTCGATCGCGGCAGCGATGGTTTCGGTGATGTCGTCCTGCAGGTCGAACAGATCGGCAAGCTCGCGGTCATAGCGCTGCGCCCAGACGTGGGCACCGCTGGCCGCCTCGATCAGCTGCGCGCTGACCCGTATGCGGTTGCCGCCCTTCCGCACGCTGCCCTCCAGCACGTAGCGCACGCCCAGCTCCCGGCCGACCTGGCGTATGTCGGGCGAGGTGCCCTTGTAGGCAAAGGTCGAGTTGCGGGCGATCACGAACAGCCAGCGGATGCGCGACAGGGCAGTGATCAGATCCTCGGCGATGCCGTCGGCGAAACAGTCCTGCTCGGGGTCGTGCGAAAGATTGTCGAAGGGCAGGACTGCGATCGACGGCTTGTCGGGAAGCGCGAGCAAGTCGGCGGGTGCCTTTTGCTCACCAGCACCGACTCGCCAGGCGCGCACCGGCCGGGCGATGTTCTTGACCTCGTGTTCGCCAAGATCCTCGAAGGCGAGATCGGTTTTGCCGTCGACCTGCTCGTGGGCGCTGCCCGAGAGACAGATGCCGCCGGGCTCGGCCAGGCTCTCCAGGCGCGCAGCCACATTCACGCCGTCGCCATAAATGCTGCCGTCGCCCTGCTCGAAGACATCGCCGAGATTGACGCCGATACGGAACAGCATGCGGCGGTCCTCGCGCAGGTCGGCGTTGTGCCCGGCAAGGTCGCCCTGCACGGCGACCGCACATTCCACCGCCTCGACAACGCTGGCGAAGGTTGCCAAGACGCTGTCGCCGGCAGTGTCGACGACGTGTCCGTGATGCTCGGCAATGCGCTTACGGAAGACCTCGCGGCAAACCCCGAGCATGTCCATGGTGGCGCGCTCGTCGTCGCCCATGAGCCGCGAATAGCCGGCTACGTCCGCAGCCAGGATCGCCGCCAGTCTGCGTTTGGCCTCGGCCATGCCGCCTCAAGCTGCCGCCGGCTTGGGCGCCTTCTTGGCGATGGCGAGGTGGCCGACGGCCTCGGCGACGTGGGCGCGGTCGAGGCGCGGCTCGGTGCCTTCGTAGGCGCAAGCGGAGATGACGTGCTCGACGATCCACTTGGGGTGGAAACGGGCGATCTCGACCGTGCCTGCCGGATAGAACTCGTCGAAAAGATAGCGCAACACGTCGTCGGTCAGCGCCAGGTTCGCGCCTTGGCAGACGGTACGGAAGATCCCCTCGAACTCCTCGCGGCCGGGGGCGCCGATCTCGATCTTGTAGTGGATGCGACGCATCATGGCCGCGTCCATGAAGGTCTCGGGCTCGAGATTGGTCGAGAAGATGACCAGCTCGTCGAAGGTCACCGGCACCTTCTTGCCCGAGCGCAGGGCGAGATAGTCGCGCTTGCGTTCCAGGGGCACGATCCAGCGGTTGAGGATGCGGTCGGGCGGCACCGCCTGGCGGCCGAAGTCGTCGATGATGAGCACGCCGCCGGAAGCCTTGAGCTGCAACGGCGCCTCGTAGACGCTGCCGTCGGGATCGTAGATCAGCTCCAGCATTTCCATGGTCAGCTCGCCGCCGGCGATCACCGCCGGGCGGCGGCAGCGCACCCAGCGGGGATCGTAGGGCGGCCCGTCATCGTCCGCCACCGGCTCGTGCACGGCAGGATCGAAGACGCTGATCACCTGGCCGTCGACGACCACGGCGTAGGGAATGTAGACCGACTGCACGAAGGAACGCACGATGGCCTCGGAATAGATCGACTTGCCGTTTCCCGGGGGGCCGTAGAGCAGCAGCGAATGGCCCTGGTTGAGCGCTGCGCCCATCTGGCCGGCCAGCTCCGGCGACAGAAACACCCCTTCGAAGCTGCGCGCCATGGCCTCAGGATCGATGCGCTCGGCGCTGATGCTCTGGTGCTCTACCTGGCGCATATAATCGTCGAGCGGCACCGGCGTCGCACCAGAATATTGCGAATGCTCCAGCGCCTCCATGGCGCGCGCTCGGCCATTGTCGGTGAGCTGAAAGCGTAAGGTCAGCGCAGTCGAAAACTCGGCGACGTCGGCGACGGTCATCAGGCGCTTGGCGCGGGCATCCTCGAAGATCGCCTTGACCAGCGTTTCCGGCAATTTCAAGTGCTGCGCCAGCTCGGCCGTGGTCTCGAGGCCGAGGGTATACATCGCCTTCATCATCAGGTTGTCGAGGAAGGTCGCGTTCAGCCCCGTCTCGGCGAGATTGCCGGGTACCGGTGGCAGCGGAACCGCGTCGAGCTCGGCTGTGGAAGAGGTTTGGCTTTCGGCGACATCGGTCATATGCCGCCTTTCGCACGAATCCGCCTTCGCCGCAATAACTTGGGGCCTTGACTCGCGGCCCAAGGCTGCACAAATCAGCGGCTGACCGGCCACGCGAACAAAGAGACAAACCATGAGCGACACGGATACCAACGCACCCGAGACCCACAGCTTCCAGGCCGAGGTGAGCCAACTGCTCAGCCTCATGGTTCACTCGCTGTACTCCCACAAGGAGATATTCCTGCGCGAGCTGATCTCTAACGCCTCGGATGCCTGCGACCGCCTGCGCTATGCGGCGATCACCACGCCCGCGCTGCTCGGCGACGACTCGCTTGCCATCAGCGTCTCGGCCGACAAGAAGAAGCGCACCATCACCGTCAGCGACAACGGCATCGGCATGAGCCATGACGAGCTGATCGCCAATCTCGGCACCATCGCGCGCTCGGGCACGGCCGCTTTCGTCGAGCAGATGAGCGGCGAGGGCGCCAAGGATGCCAGCCTCATCGGCCAGTTCGGCGTCGGCTTCTACAGCAGCTTCATGGTCGCCGACAAGGTCACCGTGACCAGCCGCGCCGCCGGCGAGGACGCCGCCTGGCGCTGGGTCTCCGACGGCAGCGAGGCCTTCACCCTCGAGCCCGAGGCGGAGCATGGCCGCGGCACCACGGTCGAGCTGCATTTGCGCCGCGGCGAGAACGAGTTTCTCGAAGAAACCCGCCTGCGCAGCATCGTCACCACCTATTCGGACCACATCGCCATCCCCATCCGCTTCACCAAGGATGACGGCGAGGCGGAGACGGTGAACGCGGCCTCGGCGCTCTGGATGCGGCCCAAGAAAGAGATCACGGAGGAGCAGTACACCGAGTTCTACCACCACGTCGCGCACGCCTTCGACGAGCCCTGGCTGACCATCCATAACCGGGCCGAGGGCCGGCTCGAATACGCCAACCTGCTGTTCGTGCCCAAAACGCCGCCCTTCAATCTGTTCGACCCGGAGCGCAAGCACGGGGTGAAGCTCTATGTGAAGCGCGTCTTCATCACCGACGACTGCGAAGGCCTGGTGCCGGCCTGGCTGCGCTTTCTGCGCGGCATCGTCGACTCCGAGGACCTGCCGCTCAATGTCAGCCGCGAGATGCTGCAGAAGAGCCCTGTGCTGGCGCGCATCGGCAAGGCCATCACCAAGCGCGTGCTCACCACGCTCGAGAAGAAGGCCGAGAAGGCGCCCGAGGAATATGCCGAATTCTGGGAGGCCTTCGGCGCCGTGCTCAAGGAAGGCCTCTACGAGGGCGGCGAGTGGCGCGACGCCCTGCTCGGCCTGTTCCGGGCGCCCGGCGCGCGCGCAGATGGCCTGGTCGGGCTCGCCGACTATGTCGCCGGCATGAAGGACGGCCAGGACGCCATCTACTACATCACCGGCGAGGATCTGGAGGCCTTGCGCAACAGCCCGCAGCTCGAAGGCTTCGTCGCTCGTGGTTTGGAGGTGTTGCTGTTGAGCGATCCCATCGACGAGTTCTGGGTCACCGCCGTGCCCGACTATGACGGCAAGCCCTTCAAGTCGATCACCCGCGGCGACATCGACCTCGGCGCCTTCAAGACCGAGGACGACGACGGCAAGACGGACGAAAAGCCGCCGCTGGCCGAAGGCATGGACGCGCTCGTGGTCGTCCTCCGCGAGGCCCTCGGCGAGGCGGTGAAGGACGTGCGCACCTCCGAGCGGCTGACCGACAGCGCGGTCTGCCTGATCGCCGACGAGGGCGCGCTCGACATGCGGCTCGAACGGCTCTTGCGCGAGCACAAGCAGCTCGGCCAGGCGGCCCAGAAGATTCTCGAGATCAACCCGCGGAACCCGCTCATCACGGCCCTCGCCGCGCGCGCCAAGGAAAGCCCGACCGACCCGACGCTGGCCGACGCCGCCCAGCTGCTGCTCGACCAGGCCCGCATCATCGAAGGCGAGCCCCTGCCCGACCCGGCCGCCTTCGCCAGGCGCATGACGGATGCCATGGCGAAGGGGCTGGATGGGAGTTGAGGTGGAACGGCGCCGCTGACTTGACCACAAGCACCAAGCCAACGTCGCAGCAAGGGCCTAACCCTGCTGGCCGCCGTGGATAAGTTTCTTGAATCCGGCACCGCTCGGAGCGCCCGGGCGCTCCACCGTCCAAGCTTGGCTCATCATTTTCTCGACAATCATCTTCTTTGTATCGTCGCCTTGATCCATCGTTTGTGCAATTCGATACGCCATCAAGACGCCGTGATTGTAGATCTGCCGATTGTAGAAATACGTCAATTGTGCGATCGAGCTGCGGTAGACCCATAGGAAGAGCGCTGAGATAAGCTCGACGATACCGCCGCCGGCGAGCGAAATCATCTTAATGTCGGTATTTGCCTTGGGCAGTCCGTATTCCTCGAATGGGACGACCTGGTAGACGATGCCGAGAATGATGATGAAGAAGCCAATCCACATGGCGGTGATGCTGTAGCGGAAACTGCGCTGGGTTTGGTTCAAGCCAATCTTGTAATACGATTCCAGCTGCACCCGACTATAGCGCATCAGAGGTACCAAGCCCGCCGAGTGCTCGGTGCCCAGTTGGCGTTGCAGATATTCCTCGGCCTCTCCCTGTGCCTGACTCGCGCGGTTGACCGCCAAGCTTAGCTGCGACTCGACCTCCTCGCCGTAGAGGCTGAGAATCTTCACACAGCCGATGCCAGTCAAAAACGGCGCGTATATGGGCAAGATCGCCAGGAACATCACGGCGACGAAGCCGGGAATCACCTTCCAATGGAGCGCAGAAAAGCCCCAGTTCCAAACCTGCGGGAGCAAGTTGAACCAGCAGTACAAAACGAGCAAGAACGACGCCAAAAACAGAGATACCGCGAAAATCAGTGCTGTCGCGCGGAATTTCTTACTGCCACGCAATAGTGACATCAACGTATCCCATAGCGACCTTTCTCCAGACTCAGTCTCTGACTGGTGGAATGCGCAGAATTGCGAGCTGCCAATGGCTTGATTGCGGCATTGCCTGCTCTGTTTCGTGATCGCGGCGCAGCGCACTGTCCTAACCTCTCGCTTTGCTTGAGCGAAATCAAACGGTAAAGCCGGGCGGTGATCGACAGAATCGGATACAACCATGCAATGGTGCCACAAAAATGCAACAAACGAAAAAGGATTCGCCAACGCCCTATATCTTGCGCAACTCGGCCGACTTGACCGCATGGGCCCGCGCCATGACCTAAGCTATTGTGTAAGGACTTGTCTGAAATCGGAGCGATCGAGATGGTTAGGAAGACCTATCACGGCAGCTGCCATTGTGGCGCCGTTACCTTCGAGGTCGATGCCGACCTGTCGAAGATTATCGAATGCAACTGCTCGATCTGCCGCAAGAAAGGCGCCCTGCATTACAGCGTGCCGCCGGAGCGCTTCCGCCTCCTGTCAGGCGCGGAAAACCTGCAACGCTACCAGTTCAACAAGAAGATAGCCCAGCACTTCTTCTGCAAGACCTGCGGCATCCACCCCTATTCCCACCCGCGCACGGACCCGGAAAAGTTCAACGTCAACCTCCGCTGCCTCGACGATTTCGATGTGGCGGAAGCGGAGTACGAGCTGACGCTCTTCGAAGGGCGGGATTGGGAAGCAGCGTTCGCGGCTATGGGGGCAACGAAGGAAGACTAGACTCCCGCCAAAGGTTGCAAGCGCGCGCGGGGCGGCCTTACACTTCCCGGCGCAGGGATTTGCGTTGGGCCATGCCAGAAGGGTGCCCGGCCATGATGGAGGGGAGTTTCGTCCAGCGCGTCGCGGCGATACTCGCGGCGGACGCGGTCGGCTATTCGCGCCTAATGGCGGCGGACGAGACGGCGACCATCGCCGCTCTCGAAGCCGCGCGGGACGTCTTTCGCAAGCACATCGAGGCCGGCGACGGACGCGTCGTGGACACCGCCGGCGACAGCGTGCTGGCTGTCTTCGAGACCACGGCCGGTGCGGTGCAGGCGGCGGAGGCTATCCGCGAGGCGCTCGCGGCAGCCGGAGAAGGCGTGCCCGCCGAACGGCGCATGGCGTTTCGCATCGGCATTCATGTCGGCGACATCCACGAGAAGAACGACGGCAGCATATATGGCGACGGCGTCAATATCGCCGCGCGCATACAAGCGCTTGCGCCGCCCGGCGAGGTGGCGGTATCAGGCGGCGTGCGTGAAAGCGTCCGCGACCGCCTCGGGGTCGCCTTCGCCGACCTCGGCGAACATACGGTAAAGAACATTGCCGAGCCGGTGCGCACCTATCAGCTCCTGGCCCCGGGCGCCGCGGTACCGGCATCCCGACGGCGAAGGCGCCGCGCCGTCCTGATCGGCGCCGGGCTTGTCGTCGTCGCGGCGGTCTCCTTGGCGCTCTGGCACGGCTTTTCCGAGACCGCCACCGACCCGGTGCTGGCCTTGCCCGACGGCCCGGTGGTCGCGGTGCTGCCATTCGAGAATCTTACCGGCGACAACGCCCAGGACTATTTCGTCGATGGCCTGGTCGACAACATCATCACCGGCCTGGCGCTGTTTCCCGACCTCTTCGTCATCGCCCGCGGCTCGACCTTCACCTACAAGGGCCGCGCCGTCGACGTGCGCGAGGTGCGCCGCGATCTCGGTGCCGCCTATGTGGTCGAGGGCAGCGTGCAGCGCTCCGCCGACAGCATCCGCGTCGTGGCGCGCCTGCACGATGCCGAGAGCAACACCCAGCTCTGGACGCAGACCTATGACAGGGCGCTGACGGCCGACTCCGTCTTCGCCATTCAGGACGACATCAAGGACCAGATCGCGGCGATGATCGGCGGCACCACGGGCATGATCGCGCGCCATGCCGCGAGCGGGTCGCGGGACCACGGAACCGATAGCCTGGCAGCCTATGAATGCGTTCTGCTGGCCGGCGGCCACTACGACATTTTCACGCCGGAGTCCCATCTGCGCGCCCGCGACTGCCTCGAGCGCACCGTCGAGACCAATCCGGACTATGCCGACGCCTGGGCCTGGCTCACTTATCTCTACGCCGACGAAGACGCCTTCGCCTTCAACCCTGGGCCCGATCCCCTGGGGCGCTCCCTGGAAGCGGGCCTGCGCGCGGTCAAGCTCGATCCCGCAAGCGCCATCGCCCATTCGGCCCTCGCCCGCACGCACGGGTATCGGCAGGAGTGGGAGGAATTCTTCGTTCATGCCGAGCGCGCCGTGGCTCTCAACCCCAACAACGTCTTCGTCATCGTCGACATGGGCCAGTTCATGGTCATGCTCGGCAAGCCGGAGCGCGGATCGGCGCTGGTGCGCAAGGCGATGAAGCTCAACCCCTATCACCAGGGTTGGTATTACATCGGCTTTTTCTATGAGCACTACGCTAAGGGCGAGTATGAGGAAGCGATTGCCATGGCACAGAAGATGAACCTGCCCGGGCTCTGGTATACCCATGCCTTCCTCGCCGCGGCCTACGCGCAGATTGATCGCCAGGACGAGGCGCGGGCAGCGGCAGAGATGCTGCTTTCGCTGTACCCCGCGTTCGAGGCAGAGGCCTACGGGCAGTTCCGCAAGCGCCTGGCCTCCACTGCCCTGGTGAATGATCTTGTCGCCGGCCTGCGAAAGGCGGGGCTTGCCGTCGACACGCCCTAACCGCCCGGCTGCTCGGCGTTTCGTGTGCCTTCGCCGCGATGGACGGAGATGACAGCTCTCCTTGCGAAACACAGTCATGTCGGCTGCTCATGCCGGCAATCCCAGCCGATACACCGTGACCGGCCCGCGCAGGGATTGCGTCCTGCCGATGGCCTGCCAGCGGCGGCGCGCCAAGATGCGCATGGCGGTGTCGGTAGAAGTGTAGATGGCAGGGAAGCCGAGGCGCGCGGCCTCTTGCTCGATGGCGGCAACGAGAGCGCTGCCGATGCCTTTTCTCTGGTGTTCGGGCGCGACGAGAACGGCGGCGAGCCATGGTCCATCGCCGTGCTCCTTGCCGACCGAGTCGTGTTTCAGCGATGCCGTGCCGAGCAACGTGCCATTGCCATCGCAGGCCACCAGGCACAGCGGCAGCGCGTCGCGGCTCGCGCAGGCCGCGAGATCGGCCTTGGCATCTCCAGAACCGCCCGTCCCATACCAGGGCTCCCATTCGGCAATAAACCAGCGCTCCAGAACCGGAGCCAGCGTGAGTGTGTCGCAGAGGTGGCTGATGACGAGGTCAGACACCACCAACCTTCCCCATCCCCGCATTGCGCAGGGCCACGTTCAACAGCCCCGAGACGTCCACCTCGCCGTCCGTCTTGCCGGCCTCGGCGACCGCTTGTGCCGCCGCAGCAGCGGTCGGTACGGGGGCGCCTGCCGCTTCCGCCATGGCCACCGCCAGACCCAGGTCCTTGGCCGACAAGCCGATGGCGAAGCCCGGTTCGGTGTCTCCCGCCAGGACCTTGACCGGCCAGTAGTCGGCGAGGAAGCGGTTGCTGGCGAGGCTGCCGGTCATGATGCCGAGCAGGGTGTCGCGCTCCAGGCCAAGCTTGAGGCCTAAGGCCAGCGCCTCGGCGCTGAGCTGGCCGGTGGCCTGGGAGAGCATGTTGTTGACGAGCTTGGTGCGGATGCCGCTGCCGACAGGCCCGCAGTGGTGCACGACCTCGCCCATGGCGTCGATGAGCGGGTGGGCGCGGGCGAGTGTGTCCGCCTCGGCGCCGATCATGAAGAGCAACTTGCCGGCGGCGGCCTCGATGGGGCTGCGGCCGACCGGCGCGTCGAGGAAATCGAGCCTGGCCTCGGCGCAGGCCGCGGCGAGGCGGTCGGTGGTGGCGGGCGCGATGGTGCTTGAGTCCATCACCAGGGTGCCGGGCTGCAGGCGCGCGAGCAGGCCGCCGGTGCCGAGAAAGCAGTCCTCGACCTGGGGCGAGTCGGGCAGCATGGCGATGACCGCGTCGAGCCCGTCGGACAGGGCCGCGACCGTCTCGACGCCCGCCGCCTCGGCGCGCGCCATGGCAGCGTCCGAGATGTCCGTGCCAAATACCGTGAAGCCGGCCTTGACCAGATTGGCGGCCATGCCGCCGCCCATATTGCCGAGCCCGATGAATCCGATTGTCTGCATGTCGCCCTCCCCGTGTCGCTCAAGTCCGCGACAGTGTAGAGGGAGAAGGTTGCCTTAGCGAACCGCGGCCGGGTCGAAATCGACGGCGGCGAGGATTCCGCCCTGGCCGGTCCTTTGGATGAACAGGGCGCAGCCGTCCCGGCCCGGCTCGCCGGCCGCGAACGATTCGCCCGCCAGCACGATCTCGCCGGGCCCGCCGTCCCACTGTCCGACCACTTGCATGTCGCGCACCACATGGTGGTTGACCAGCTGGCGCCCGGCATTCTCGCCGAGGGGCACGTCGGTCTCGCGCCTATCCGCATAACGGACGAGAAGCACGTCGGCAGGGCGACGCGGCGCCTCGGCCGCACCGAGCTCGACCAGGAGATCGTTGCCACGGCGCGAAAAGCGGATCGTCGGCGCGCTCTCGAGCTGGCGGCCTGCGCGCTCGATGGCACGCATCACCGCGCGCTCGTCGCTGCCGACCACGGGCAGGGCACCGCCGATGACCATCTGCGGGGTGTAGACGTTGCGCTCGCCGAGCGCCCGGGCATAGCCGTATTGGCGCTCGGTCGTCTGCTCGCTGGCAAAGGGATCGGACCAGCCGATGTAGTCCCAGTAATTGACGTGGAAGGACAGCACCACCACGTCGTCGCGCTCGCTCAGCCGCCCGGCCAGGGCATCGGCCTGGGGGCAGGACGAGCAGCCTTGCGAGGTGAAAAGCTCGACCAGGACGGGAGTATCCCCCGCCGCGCCGGGCAGCGCCGTGGCGGCCAGCAGAGCGAGGGCAACAAGAGTTGAGCGCATAGAGGTCATGACCGACACCGGTTGTTCACCACCGTCAAGGTAGGCGTGCCATGGCTTCTGCGCCAATCACATCTGGTAGAGCAGTCGTGATCTAGCCCGCCGCGAGTTGCCGCAGCACGGTGTGCAGAATGCCGCCGTTGCGGAAGTAGCCGACCTCGTCGTCGGTATCTATGCGGCAGATCAAGGTGCACTCGCGAGATGAGCCGTCGGCGCCGGTAATCGTGCACGGCACCTCCATACGGGGCTTGAGACCCGCCGCCAGACCGCCGAAAGACAGGGTTTCGTTGCCGTCCAGCCCAAGGCTCTTGCGGCTCTCGCCATCCTTGAACTGCAAGGGCAGGATGCCCATGCCGACCAGGTTGGAGCGGTGGATGCGCTCGTAGCTTTCGGCGATCACCACGCGCACGCCGAGCAGGCAGGGGCCCTTGGCGGCCCAGTCGCGCGACGAGCCGGTGCCGTATTCCTTGCCGGCCACGACCACCAGCGGCGTATCGCTTCTGCTATAGGCGACGGAGGCATCGAAGATACTGGTCTGCTGGCCGGACGGCATCAGCCGCGTCCAACTGCCTTCGGTGCCCGGTGCCATCTCGTTGCGCAGGCGAATATTGGCGAAGGTGCCGCGCATCATCACCTGATGATTGCCGCGGCGCGCGCCATAGGAGTTGAAGTCCGCCTGCTCGACGCCAAGGCTGACCAGATAGTCGCCGGCAGGGCTGTTGCGGGCGATGCCGCCGGCCGGCGAGATATGGTCTGTGGTCACCGAGTCGCCGAGCATGGCGAGAATGCGTGCGCCTTTGATATCGCTGACGCTGCCAGCCTCCGCGGCCATGCCCGCGAAGTAGGGCGGATTGGCGACATAGGTGGAGTCGGGCCAGTCATAGGTCTGGGCGTCCGAGGTGGCGATCGCCTGCCAGTCCGCATCGCCCGAGAAGACATCGGCATATTCGCTGCCATACATCTCCGGCGTCAGGGCATCGGCGACAGCTTGGGCAACCTCGTCACGGCTTGGCCAGATGTCGGCCAGCGTGACCGCATTGCCGTCCGCGTCCTCTCCGAGGCTGGCGCTGGTGATGTCGTCGCGCAAGCTTCCGGCCAGGGCATAGGCCACCACCAGAGGCGGCGAGGCGAGATAGTTGGCGCGGATCTGCTGGTGCACGCGGCCTTCGAAATTGCGGTTGCCCGAGAGCACAGAGGTAACCACGAGGTCGCCGTCGTCGATGGCCGCGGCCACCGCTTCCGGCAAGGGCCCGGAATTGCCGATGCAGGTGGTGCAGCCATAGCCCACCAGGTTGAAGCCAAGGGCATCGAGGTCGTCCTGCAGGCCGGCGCGCTCGAGATAGTCGCTCACCACCTTGGAGCCCGGTGCCAGAGAGGTCTTGACCCAGGGCTTGACGGCGAGGCCCTTGGCGCGGGCGTTGCGCGCCACCAGCCCGGCGCCGATCATGGCGCCCGGATTGGAGGTGTTGGTGCAGCTGGTGATGGCGGCGATGGTGACAGCGCCGTCTTCGAGGTCGTAATCGGCACCCGCTACCGCCGCGCTATTGGCCGTGCCCGGCGCGCGGTCGAAGCTCTCGCTCAAGACGCTATCGAAGGACGTTGCCGCGGCACTCAAGGCGACGCGGTCCTGGGGCCGCTTGGGCCCTGCCAGGCTCGCCTCGATGCTCGACAGGTCGAGCTCGAGGGTCTTGGTGAATGACGGCTCGGACGACCCCGCCTCGTGCCACATGCCTTGGGCCTTCGCGTAGGCCTCGACCAGGCGGCAGCGATCCGGGTCGCGGCCCGTGAAAGCGAGAAATTCGACGGTCGCCTGATCGATCGGAAAGAAGCCGCAGGTGGCGCCGTATTCCGGCGCCATATTGGCGATGGTGGCGCGGTCCGCGACGGTCAGCGTATCGATGCCGGGGCCGGTATATTCGACGAACTTGCCGACCACGCCTTCGGCGCGCAGCATAGCGGTGAGCGTCAGCACCAGGTCCGTCGTGGTCGCCGCCTCGGGCAGCGAGCCGGTCAGGCGCACGCCGACCACTTCCGGAATCAGCATGGAGATCGGCTGGCCCAGCATGGCCGCCTCGGCCTCGATGCCGCCGACACCCCAGGCCAGCACGGCGACACCGTTGACCATGGTGGTGTGGCTGTCGGTGCCGACGACCGTATCGGGATAGGCGATGGTGCGCCCGGCCGCGTCCTCGGAGCTCCAGATGGTCTGGGAGAGATATTCCAGGTTCACCTGATGGCAGATGCCGGTGCCCGGCGGCACCACGCGGAAATTCTCAAAGGCCTGCTGGCCCCAGCGCAGGAAGGCATAGCGCTCGTGGTTGCGCCGCATCTCGATCTCGACATTGGCGGCAAAGGCGCCCGCCGAGCCGAAATTGTCCACTTGCACCGAATGATCGATAACGAGATCGACCGGCACCAGCGGATTGATGCGCTTGGGATCGCCGCCGAGAGCGGCCACGGCATCGCGCATTGCGGCCAGGTCGACCACCGCCGGCACGCCGGTGAAGTCCTGCATCAGCACCCGCGAGGGGCGATAGGCGATCTCGCGACCGCTGCCCTCGCCGCTTGCCAGGGTGCGGATATCGTCGACACCGACGCTGCCGCCATCTTCGAAGCGCAATAGGTTTTCGAGCAGAACCTTGAGCGAAAACGGCAGCCGCGACGGATCACCGAGACCGGCCTCGGCAACGGCAGGCAGGCTGAAATAATCGACCTCGCGGCCGTCGATGGTAAGTGTGCGGCGAAGCGCGAGACTGTCCCTACCGACTCGTGACACGACAAAATCTCCCAATAGAGATTGAGGATCGACGACCCTATTGGTTCATGGAGTCGAAGAATTCCTGATTGGTCTTGGTATTCTTAAGCTTGTCGAGCAAGAAATCCATGGCGTCGTTGACGCCCATGGGCGTGAGGATGCGGCGCAGCACCCACATCTTGGACAAATCGCCCTTCTCGACCAGCAGCTCTTCCTTGCGCGTGCCCGACTTGCCGATATCGATCGACGGGTAGGTTCGCTTGTCGGAGAGCTTGCGGTCGAGCACGATCTCGGAATTGCCGGTGCCCTTGAACTCTTCGAAGATCACTTCGTCCATGCGCGAGCCGGTATCGATCAGGGCCGTCGCGATAATGGTCAGCGAGCCGCCTTCCTCGATATTGCGCGCGGCGCCGAAGAAACGCTTCGGCCGCTGCAGGGCGTTGGCATCGACACCGCCGGTCAGCACCTTGCCCGAGGACGGCACCACGGTGTTGTAGGCGCGCCCGAGGCGCGTAATCGAATCGAGCAGGATCACCACATGATGCTGATGCTCGACCAGGCGCTTGGCTTTTTCGATCACCATCTCCGCCACCTGCACGTGGCGCGTGGCGGGCTCGTCGAAGGTCGAGCTGATGACCTCGCCCTTCACAGAGCGCTGCATGTCGGTGACCTCTTCGGGACGCTCGTCGATGAGCAGCACGATGAGATAGACCTCGGGGTGATTGACCGCCAGCGAGTGGGCTATGTTCTGCAGGATGACGGTCTTGCCGGTGCGTGGCGGCGCCACGATAAGCGCGCGCTGGCCCTTGCCGATCGGCGCCACCAGATCGATCACCCGGCCGCTCTTGTCCTTGACCGTGGGATCCTCGATCTCGAGCTTGATCGCCTCGTCGGGATAGAGCGGCGTCAGGTTGTCGAAGTGCACCTTGTGCCGCGCCGCCTCGGGCGTCTCGAAATTGATGGTGTTGATCTTGAGCAGGGCGAAATAGCGTTCGGCATCCTTGGGCTGGCGAATCTCGCCCTCGACGGTATCGCCAGTGCGCAGTCCGAAGCGACGGATCTGGCTCGGCGAGACGTAGATATCGTCCGGCCCCGGCAGATAGTTGGCTTGCGGCGAGCGCAGGAAGCCGAAGCCGTCCTGCAGTATCTCCAGCACGCCTTCGCCGAAAATCGCAGTGCCCTGATCGGCCAATTGCTTGAGGATGGCGAACAGCAAATCCTGCTTGCGCAGGGTATTCGCGTTCTCGACCCCGGTCTCCTCGGCAAATTCGAGAAGCTCAGTGGGGGATTTGCTCTTGAGTTCCTTGAGGTTCATTGGTGCCTTGAGTCCAGGCGCGAGTGCAATGGGAATGGGGAGGCGGCGACAGCGATCCGATTTTCCGGTTGCAGCGACAGAGGCCGCTTATGGAAGGGAATCGCTGGCTGAGAGGGGTCTTAGCGTGGAAGAGACGGTGCGCCCGTTGGCTCACCTTCCGACGGCCGCCGTTCTATCCCAGGCGCCCGGCCAAGTCAAACCGTGCCTTAGAACAGTTTTGTGACAGCGAGTATTACGATGGCGATCATCAGCAACGTCGGGACTTCATTGGCGATGCGGTAGAAGCGTTGCGGACGCCTATTGGCATCATTGGCGAAGTCCCGTCTCCAACGTCCCATGGCATCGTGCATGCCTGACATGGCGACGACCAGCACGAGCTTCGCCTGCACCCAGTGATCCGCGATATCGACCATCGGCGAAGCCAGCAGACAAAGGCCGAATAACCAGGCTGTGGCCATGGCCGGGGTCATGATCGCCCGCTGCAGGCGCCGTTCCATCACCTTCAGGGTCTCCGAAAGCTCGGAGCCGACTTCGGCCGCGGCGTGATAGACGAAAAGCCGCGGCAGGTAGAGCATCCCCGCCATCCAGGCGATGACCGAAATGATGTGGAGCGCCTTGAGCCAGGGATAGGCCGCGGCGAGAAATTCGCTCATCACGCTCCCTCCGCGGTGCAAATGCAGCGCGAGAATCTTGCCGGACAGAGCCGGCTTGCGTCTTGCGAGCGCGGCGGACCTGCCTTGGCGGCGCGCACCAGCGCGGCCAGCCCATCGATAAAGGCCGGGCTGGTGCCAAGCGCCGGGATGCGCTCATAGGCCGGCACGCCGACGCTTTCGGCCAAGGCGCGATATTCGATGTCGAGCTCGACGAGGGTCTCGGAATGCTCCGACACGAAAGCGATGGGCAAAACCACCAGCGGCACGCCGTCCTTGCCGGCACGGCGGATCTCGTCATCGATAGAGGGCCCGATCCAGCGCCGCGGGCCGACCCGGCTCTGATAACAGACCGCCCAATCGAGACCGTCGCGCCCAAGCGCTGCTACGATTGCCGCCGCTGTCTCCTCCACCTGCCATTGATAGGGGTCGCCGCGCTCGATCACTGCCTCGGGCAGGCCGTGGGCGGAGAACAGCAGGCGCGGACGTTCCAGGCCATCCAGAGCATCGGCAGCAACCTCCGCTTGCGCACGCACCAAGCCTTCCTGGGTAGGATAGCAGCCGATAATCGCAGTTTGTATATCCGGGCCTTGGCGTTTCCAGTCCGCCACTGACGATGCCGTCGTGGTGGTCGAGAACTGCGGATAGAGCGGCAGCAGCACGATCTCGTCCGGTTGCCAGGCCGCGACATCCTTTGCCACCGTCCTGCTCATCGGGTGCCAGTAGCGCATGCAGACGAAGACACGATAGTCCTCGCCGAGCGCTATTTGCAGCGCTTCGGCCTGAGCCTGGGTCAATTCCAGCAATGGCGAGCGGCCGCCGATATTGGCGTAGATCTCCCGTGCCACTGGCGCGCGTCTTGCCGAGATTCGCTTGGCCAGCAACCATCTCAACGGATTGGGCAGCGAAATGATCGCCGGGTCGGAAAACAGATTGAACAGGAAGGGCTGTATGGCAGCAGGCGAATCCGGACCGCCGAGATTGAACAGGACCACCGCGCGTCGCGCCATGCTCAGCTGTTCCGCACCAGCGAGACCAGTTCGGCGACATGCTCGACAGGGGTGTCCGGCACGACGCCGTGGCCGAGGTTGAAGACAAAACCGCGGCCGCGCATATCGCCAAGTATCTCCGCCACCGCCGCCGCCATCTGCGCACCGCCCGCGGCCAGGCATTGGGGATCGAGATTGCCTTGCACGGCAGTGGCGTCGAGGCCGGCGCCCCACGCTGTCGGCACGGTCGGGTCGAGCGACAAGCCGTCGACGCCGGTCGCCGCCGCGTAGCCCTGATAGCCAAGCCCAGCGCCACGTGGAAAGGCGATGATCGGCACGTCGGGACAGCGGTCTCTTACACGACGGACGATTTCCGCCACCGGCGCCAGGCAGCAGCGCTCGAAGGCCGGTGCCGGCACCGCGCCGGCCCAGCTGTCGAAAATCTGCAAGGCCTCGGCACCGGCCTCGACCTGCGCGACGAGATGCTCCGCCACGCCCTCGGCAAGCAGCATGAGCAGCGCGGAAAAGCCTTCCGGATCGCTGAAAGCCCAGCGCTTCGCGGTGGCGAAATCGCGACTGCTGCCGCCCTCGATCATGTAGGTCGCAAGGGTCCACGGTGCGCCAGCGAAACCGATCAGCGTGCAAGATTGGGCCAAGGTTGCGGCCACCGCCCGGAGGGTCTCGTAAACGGGGGCGAGATGATCGGTGACCCCGTCAACCGAGAGTTTGGTTTGAGAATTTATCGGTTCCAGCACCGGCCCGCGGCCTTCGACGAAACGCACGTCGACGCCCATGGCATCGGGTATCACCAGGATATCCGAAAAGATGATCGCCGCGTCCATGTCGTAGCGCCGGATCGGCTGCAAGGTCGCTTCGCAGGCGAGGGCGGGACGATAGCAGAAATCTAGAAAATTCGCCGCCTCGCTCCGCAGCTTGCGATATTCCGGCAGATACCGCCCGGCCTGGCGCATCAGCCATATCGGTGGCGTTGACAGCGCCTCGCCCCGCAATGCGCGCAATAGCGGCTTGCTCATATTTCCACCGATCCCACTCTCTCTTTCTAGAATCTATTCTTAAATAGTAAGGATAGTTGTTTTTGTATATGGCACGAAATTCTGGGGATTGGCATTGGTCCACAGCAAACGGCCCAAGATGCCGGCGCAGGACGATGCTTGTGGATGTCCCTGTTGGCAAGCGGTGTGAAGTCGCGCTATGGGGCGTTCTTGATTGAGGGGATAACGACATCGCCGAGAAGGTTGTCGGCATGATTATCGACATGGGGATCGTTTAGAGCCGATATGAACTGTTTGTGCATGATATGGGAAGAAAACGGCTTTCGCCGCGGCGAAGCCCGTTTATCCCCAATTCCGGCGGAGTTATGCACATGACTGCGACACCGTTTCACCTGCATCTGATCTCCGATTCCACGGGCGAGACCGTGAGCACGGTGGCACGGGCGACGATGGCGCAATTCCCCGTCGGCGAAGCGGCGGAACATAGCTGGGCCCTGGTTCGCAGCCCCGAGCAGATCGAAAAGGTCCTGCAGTCGGTGCGCTCCCATCCTGGCGTCGTGCTCTACACCCTGGTCAAGCCCGAGCTGCGCCAGGCGCTGGAGAGCGGCTGCCGGGAGCTCGAGGTGCCCTGTGTCGATGTGCTGGCCGGCGTCATGGATGTTCTCAGTCAGACCCTGGGTGCCGAAGTCGGGCATTCGCCCGGCCGCCAGCATGCGCTCGACAGCGAATATTACGCCCGTATCGAGGCCATGCAATTCGTGCTCGCCCATGACGACGGACACGCCATCACCGGTCTCGACAAGGCCGATGTGGTCCTGGTCGGCGTCTCGCGCACCTCGAAAACGCCGACCTGCATCTATCTCGCCAATCGCGGCATCAAGGCCGCCAACGTGCCCTATGTCAGCGTGGCGACCTTTCCCGACCAGCAGCTCGCCGCGAGCACGGCTTTGGTGGTGGCGTTGACCACCTCCGCAGATCGCCTCGTGCAGATTCGCCGCAACCGCCTGATAGCGCTTAACGACAGTCGCAGCAGCGACTATACGGACCTCGACATGGTACGCCGGGAGATCGCCGACGCCCGGCGCATCTTTACCCGTCACGGCTGGCCGGTGATCGACGTCTCGCGGCGCTCGATCGAGGAAACGGCAGCGGCAATCCTGCAGCTCTACCGCGAAGCGGCGGAGGAGACATGACGAGTCTTGTTCTGGCGTCGGCGAGCACCTCGCGCGCCCGCCTGCTGCAGGCGGCGGGCCTCGAAGCAAGATCCGATCCGGCCGACCTGGACGAGGGATCGGTCAAGGCCGCGATGGCCGGCGAGGGCAGCAGCGCCGAGGACACGGCCATGGCATTGGCCGTGCTGAAAGCCCAGGCGGTTTCCCTGCGATACCCGGGCGCCATGGTCATCGGCGGCGATCAGATTCTCGATTGTGAAGGTCACTGGTTCGACAAGCCCGAAGATATGGACCAGGCAAAGGCGCATTTGCAGGCGTTGCGCGGACGTTTGCATAGCCTAGCAACGGCAGTGGCCGTGGTACGGGACGGCGATCCCCTGTGGCGGCACAGCGAAAGCGCCCGCCTCACCATGCGGCACTTCTCCGACGAGTTTCTCGAGGCTTATCTGGCAGCGGCGGGCGATGACATTTGCCAGACCGTCGGTGCCTATCGTCTCGAAGGACATGGCGTGCAGCTTTTCGAGGCGATAGATGGCAATCACTTCACCATTCTCGGCCTGCCACTGTTGCCACTCCTGTCTTACTTGCGCGAGCAGCAGATGGTGCAACAATGACGCATACCGGGAAAACCAGGTTGGCCGGAGTCATGGGTTGGCCCGTGGCCCATTCGCGCTCGCCGCGACTGCACGGTCACTGGTTGGAAAGATATGGCATAGACGGTGCCTATCTGCCGCTTGCCGTGCCGCCGGAGAGGATAGGCCAGGCGATTGCAGCACTGCCAGCGCTTGGTTTTGCCGGCTGCAATGTCACCGTGCCGCACAAGGAGGAGGCCCTGGCAGCCGTGGACCGGGTGGAGGAGACGGCCGAGCGCATCGGCGCGGTCAACACCATCGTGGTGGAAGAGGATGGCAGTCTTACCGGCAGCAATACGGATGCCTTCGGCTTCATGGCCAATTTGCGCGCCGGCGTCGGCGACTGGCGACATGACCGACCGGCCCTTGTGCTGGGCGCCGGCGGTGCCGCGCGCGCTATCATTGTCGGGCTGTTGGATGACGGCGTGCGTCGGGTTCGCTTGTGCAATCGCACCCGAAGCCGTGCCGAGAGCCTGGCCAATGAGCTCGGGCCCGGTATCGATGTGGTGCCATGGTCCGAGCGCAGCGAGGCCAGCGGCGGTTGCGGCCTGCTGGTGAACACGACCACCCTCGGCATGGCCGGCAAGGCGGCGCTCGATATTGCGCTGGATGATCTCGATGCCGAGGCGGTGGTCAGCGATATCGTCTATGTGCCGCTGGAGACGTCCTTGTTGCGCGCCGCCCGTGCCCGCCATCTGCGCTGCGTCGATGGGCTTGGCATGTTGCTGCACCAGGCGCGCCCGGGCTTTGCCGCCTGGTTCGGCCGCAAGGCGGAGGTGGACGAGGCCTTGCGCGACGTCGTGCTTGCGGATCTGGCAGCGTGAAGGCGCGCCGGCCCGTCCTGCTTGGCCTCACGGGCAGCATCGCCATGGGCAAGAGCGAGGCGTCGAAGGCCTTCCGCCGTCTCGGCGTGCCGGTCTTCGATGCCGACGCCGCGGTGCACGAGCTGATGGCGCCCGGCGGGCGTGGTCATAAAGCGATACAAATGATGTTTCCCGCTGCCGTCGCCGCGGACGGCAGCATCGACCGCAAGCGCCTCGGTGCCGCGGTGTTCGAAAAACCCCACGACCTGCGCCGCCTCGAAGGCATTCTGCATCCGCTGGTCGGCGAGGCGCGGCAACAGTTCCTGCGCCGTGCCAGGGCGCTCGGCGCGCCGCTTGTCGTGCTCGACGTGCCGTTGCTGTTCGAGACCGGCGGCGAGCGCGCTTGCGACTATGTGGCGGTGGTCTCGGCGCCGGCTTTCGTGCAGCGCCGCCGTGCCTTGCGGCGGCCGGGCATGACGGAGAAGAAGCTTGCCGGCATTCTCGCCCAGCAAACGCCCGATGCGGAGAAACGCCGCCGCGCCGACTTCATCATTCCCAGCGGCCTCGGCCGCAAAGTCTCCTTGCAGGCCATCCGCCACATCCGCAATATGCTGTCAGATCCGGGCTTGTCCGGGCGGCCCGGAAGGAAACGGCGCCTTGCGTGAAATCGTTCTCGATACCGAGACCACCGGGCTCAATGCCCGCGGTGGCGATCGCATCATCGAGATCGGTTGCCTGGAGATGATCAACCGCATCGCCACCGGCGAGAGCTTTCACCATTACATCGATCCCCAGCGTGAGGTGCCCGCCGAGGCCGAGGCGATCCACGGCATCAGCACAGCCCAGCTCGCCGGCAAGCCGCTGTTCGGCGACATCGTGGCGGACATGGAAGAGTTTCTCGGCGACGCCAAGCTGGTGATCCACAATGCCAGCTTCGATCTCGGCTTTCTCAATGCTGAGCTGGAGCGCGTCGGCCGCGCGCCGCTCGATGCCGCACGCGCGGTGGATACCTTGCAGATCGCGCGGCGCAAGTTCCCCGGCGCGCCGGCCAGTCTCGATGCCCTGTGCAAGCGCTTCGGCGTCGACAACTCCTCGCGCACCTATCACGGTGCCCTGCTCGATGCGGAGCTGCTGGCCGATGTCTATGTGGAGCTGGTCGGCGGCCGCCAGGCCGGCTTGGACTTGGCGTCAACGTCCGCCGGCAAGACCGCAGACCAAGCGACCAAGGCCGCCAGGGCACCCCGCGAGCCCCGCCCCCATGCCCCAAGCGCCGACGAGCTTGCCGCCCACAACAGCTTTATGGAAGGCCTCGAAAACCCCGTCTGGCGGCGGGATTGATTCACCGCACTCGATACAGGAGCATCCCGCGCTACCCGCCATAGTTGGGTGACTGTCACCCAACTCTAGAGAGCAAATAGACTTCGATAACTCGCAATAAGAGACTCAGGCGTTGCCCTGCTGGCCATTGCCGTTGCCGCCTGTGCCACCGCCGTCTTGGCCCTGGGCGGCGGCCGCCTCCTGGGAGCGGCGGTAGAGGGCCAGGAAATCGATCGGGTCGAGCATCAGCGGCGGGAAGCCGCCGTCGCGGGTGCAGTCGGCCAGCACGCGCCGCGCAAACGGGAACAGGTGGCGCGGGCATTCGATCATCACTAATGGGCGCAATTGCTCGGGGTTGAAGCCCGAGAGGTGAAACACGCCCGCATAGCTCAGCTCGGCGACGAAGGCGACTTCGTCGCCCTGCTTGGCGTTCGCCGTCAGCACCAGTTCGACCTCGTGGTCGTCGCCCTCCATGGGCCGGCCGTTGACCGAGACCGAGAGCTCGACCTGGGGTGCCGCGCCCTCGCGCAGGCTGGCCGGCGCGCGCGGGTTCTCGAAGGAAAGGTCCTTCACATACTGGGCGCGAATGAAAAGCTGCTGCTGTGCCGCCTCGGCGCCTGCTTGCCCGGCTGCCGGTTCGCTGGTCTCGTCGGCCATGGTCGATATCCCAATCTTTCGGTGCTTGGCGCTGGCTATCACGGATGGGGGTGGGAGACAACCTCGACCACCGGCGCGAGCCGCACCTTGACCATGGCGGCGTTGGCCAGCTCGGCGCCCGACAGCGCGCGGATGAACCACCAATGGCTGACCACCAGGGTCTCGCCGTGGGCGGGATCCGCCGCCATGGCCTGGTGGAAGTCGCTCGCCCTCGCCTCGACAAGGTGGTCGTGCTCTTCGTCCTCGGGCCACCAGCGCTCGGGCATGTCGGGAAAGCATATCGTGGGCCAGGCCGCCGCCAGGGTCGATGACGGCGTGCCGATATCGCAGGTCCAGGCGTAACGCTCGCGCACCAGGGGCTCGATGGTGATGGGCACGTCGAAGATTTCCGCCAGGATGCTGACGCTTTCAAGGGCGCGGGTGTAGGGGCTGGCGACGAGACGGCGTACCGGGATGTCCTTTGCACCGAGGGCGGCGGCAGCGGCGGCGACCTGGTCGCGGCCTTTCGGCGTCAGCTTGGGGTCGCGGATGCCCGGATCGGTGCGCGTTGCGCCATAGACCACGTTGAACTCGGATTCGCCGTGGCGCATCAAGATCATGTCATGCGGTCCTCGTCTCGCGGCGTGACGTCGCGATAGTCGCCCTCAAGCACATTGTCGCGACGCAGGCGGGTTTCGGTCACGCGCTTGCGCAAATATCCCAGCAGCACCCAGACCACGAGATGGCGGAATGGCGGCACCAAGAGAAGCGCACCGACCGAATCGCTTACGAATCCCGGCAGAAACAGCAATATACCGGCAAGCCCAAGCGCCAGGCCCTCTATGGTCTCGGCCACGGGCTCCTCGTTGCGGGCGAAGGCGGCGCGCGCGCGTTTGGCGACGCCGGCACCCTGGATGCGCACGATGGCGATGCCGAGCACGGCCGTGAGCACGGTGGCAATGATGGTTGCCGCCGCGCCTATTTCCTCACCGATATAGACGAATCCGGCAATCTCGACCAAGGGCAGGCCGATGAGGAATGCCAAAACCAATAACGCCATGCTTGTTCTCCGCTCAGGAAAACCCCATGTGGGAACCCGAGTGCGTTACCGCCAGTGGCTTAACCTGGACCGGCGGCGCCGGAAAGACTACAGTCAGGCTGCGCTGGCCGATACCGCTTCCAGGGAGGCGGCTATCGCGTTTGGCGACGGCGGCGAGGCCAGAGACGGCATGCAGGGATTTCAGTTTTTCGACCTTTTCATCTTCGCGATGATCGCAGCATTTCTGGTGTTGCGTCTGCATCGCGTGCTGGGCCGGCGCACCGGCCACCAGCCGCCGCCCGAGCATCGCCGCGGCGATGCCGGCGAGAGTGGCGAAGTCATACCCCTTCCTGACCGCACCGGCCAGCGCGATGACGCTGACGAGGAGACGGTAGAAGAGGCGGGTGCGCCGCCGCCGCCGCCGCGCCGCGGGCCCGCCGGCATGACCCAGATCAAGATCGCCGATCCCGGATTCGACGAAGCGGGTTTCCTAGACGGCGCGCGTTACGCCTTCGAAACAATCTTGGAATCCTACGCGAGCGGCGACAAGAAAAGCCTCAAGTCTTTGCTCGCCGGGCCTGTGTATGAAGGCTTTGCCGATGAGATCGAGCGCCGCGAGAAGGCCAACGAGACCCTGGAGACGACGTTGGTCTCGTTCATCCTGGCCGATATCGTCGGTGCCGCCATGGCGGGCCGCAAGGCGCGGGTGACGGTCAAGTTCCTCACCGAGCAGGTCAATGTGCTGCGCAACGCCGAGGGCGACGCCATCGACGGCGATACGGCGACGGTGGCCAAGATCACCGATGTCTGGACCTTCGAGCGCGACACCCGCTCGCGCGACCCCAACTGGCAGCTGGCCGACACCGACAGTGAGGACTGAGCGTCTCGCGGCATTGGTCATGGCAGCGTTGCTCGCCGCCTGCACCCCTGAGGACAAGCCGCAACCGGCCGAGCCATCCCTGCAACTGACCGCCGTTTCCTTCGCCGAGCTGCCCGGTTGGCGCCATGACGACCAAGGCCAGGCGCTTGTTGCTCTGGAGCGCTCCTGCGCCCGCCTGCTCAACCTTCCCGACGAGCGTGCCATGGGCATCGCCGGCACGGTCGCCGACTGGCGGCCAATCTGTACGGCGCTGGCAGCCGGGCCCGGCGATGGCCGCGCCTTCTTCGAGCACTGGTTCCGCCCTTATGCCGCCGCCGATGGCAAGCGGCGCGAAGGGTTGTTCACGGGCTATTACGAGGCCTCGCTGCAAGGCTCGCTGACACCGAGTGCGCGCTACGGGACGCCGCTGCACCGCCGTCCGGACGAGCTGGTGACAGTCAATCTCGGCGATTTCCGCGAAGCGCTGGCCGGCGAGCGCATCGCCGGCCACGTCGTCGATGGCCGTCTCTACCCTTACGCCGATCGTTCGCAAATCGCAGCTGGCGCGCTCGATACGCACTCCCTCGAGATTGTTTGGGTCGACGACCCGGTGGACGCCTTCTTTCTCCATATCCAAGGCTCGGGCCGGGTCGAGCTCGACGACGGGCGCAGCTTACGCGTCGGCTACGCGGCCCAGAACGGACATCCCTACACCGCCGTCGGCCGGGTGCTGATCGCCCGCGGCGAGGTGACGCGCGAGGCCATGTCGATGCAGGCCATCCGCGCCTGGCTCGATGCCAACCCGGGCGAAGCGCAGGCGCTGATGAACGAGAACGCCTCCTATGTGTTCTTCAATGTCATCGAGGGCGACGGCCCGCTCGGGGCGCAGGGCGTGGCGCTGACGGTCGGCCGCAGCCTAGCCGTGGATCGCCGTTTCGTACCTTTGTCGGTGCCCGTCTGGCTCGACAGCGTGACCCCTGACGGCGCGCGCCTGCAGCGCCTGATGATCGCCCAGGACACCGGCGGCGCCATCCGCGGCCCGGTGCGCGGCGATGTCTATTGGGGCCATGGCGATGCGGCGGCCGATATCGCCGGGCGTATGAAGAGCGCCGGATTTGCATACCTGCTGCTACCCCATGGACTGGACGTTCCCGCCGCGCAACGCTAGGTTTCGCCCGGACCCAAGCCATTGGATAAGGAACCACCGTATGAGCCGCGACGCGGTCGATGTCGGCCTCTTCGTGACCTGTCTGGTCGACCTGTTTCGGCCCAGCGTCGGCTTTGCGTCCGTGAGGCTGCTGGAGGCCGCGGGTTGCCGCGTGCATGTGCCCGAGAGCCAGACCTGCTGCGGCCAGCCGGCCTTCAACTCGGGCGATTTCAGGGGTGCGGCGGACATCGCTCGCGACGTCATCGCCGCCTTCGAGGATTTCGACCATGTGGTGGCGCCGTCGGGCTCCTGCGCGGCGCAGATCAAGCGGCATTATCCGGAGCTGCTGGCGGACGACCCGGCCTGGGGCCCGCGGGCCGAGGCATTGGCGGCGAAGACCTGGGAGCTGGTCTCGTTCCTGGTCGATTGCCGCGGTGTGGAGACGGTCGAGGCCAGCCATGACGGCAGCGTCACCTATCACGATTCCTGCTCCGGCCTGCGCGAGCTTGGCGTCAAGGCGCAACCGCGCAAGCTACTCCGCTCGGTCGCAGGCCTCGGCCTGACAGAGCTCGAAGGATCGGAGGAGTGCTGCGGCTTCGGCGGCACCTTTTGCGTCAAATATCCCGAAGTCTCCGGCAAGATCGTCGGCCAGAAGACCGAGGCCATTGCTGCGAGTGGCGCCGCCACCCTGCTCGCCGGCGAGCTTGGCTGCCTGCTCAACATGGCCGGCAAGCTCAGCCGCGAAGGCAGTCGCGTCGAGGTGCGCCACGTCGCCGAGGTGCTGGCGGGCGAGCGCGGCCCGGCCATAGGGCGCGACTGATGCAGGTCAAATCCGGCGCCTTCAAGGAGACCGCCCACAAGGCGCTCCATAACGAGCACCTGCAGGAGGCGCTCGGCCTGCTGCGCAGCAATTTCGGCGGTGCCCGCGCCGCCGCGGTGGCACGCCTGCCAGAGTTCGAGGCCTTGCGCGATGCCGGCCGCGACATTCGCGACCACACCCTCGAGAACCTCGACCACTACCTCGAAGCCTGGGAGGCCAAGGCGACAGACCAGGGTGCCATCGTGCACTGGGCGCGCGACGGCGAGGAGGCGAACAAGATCATCCTCGAACTCTGCCGCTCGGTCGATGCCAAGCTCATGGCCAAGAGCAAGACCATGATCTCGGAGGAGATCGCGCTCAATCCCTTTCTCGAAAGCGAGGGCGTCGACGTCATCGAGACCGATCTCGGCGAATATATCCTGCAGCTCGCGAACGAGCCGCCGAGCCATGTCATCGGCCCGGCCATCCACAAGACCAAGGAGCAGGTCGCCGACCTCTTCCGCGACAGCCACACGGACTTCGATCCCGCCCGCCGCCTGGTCGAGATTCCCGACATGGTGGGTGAGGCGCGCCAGGTCCTGCGCGAGCGCTATTTCGAGGCCGATGTGGGGCTCACCGGCGCCAATTTCCTCGTCGCCGAGACCGGCTCCTCCGTCATCGTCACCAACGAGGGCAATGGCGACCTTGCCCAAGGCCTGGCGCGCATGCATATCGTGCTGGCGACCATCGACAAGGTCATCCCCACCCTCGACGATCTGGCCACGATGCTGCGCCTGCTGGCGCGCTCGGCCACCGGCCAGGAGATGGCGAGCTACACCACGCTGTCGACCGGCCCCAGGCGCTCGGACGCCGAGGGCGGGCCTGAATCCTATCACGTCGTGATCCTCGACAACGGCCGCAGCGGCTGGCTCGGCACCCCCTTCCAGGAAGCGCTGCGTTGCGTGCGCTGCGGCGCCTGCATGAACCATTGCCCGGTCTACGGCGCGGTCGGCGGCCACGCCTATGGCTGGGTCTATCCCGGCCCCATCGGCGCCGTGCTGACCCCCGCCCTGGTCGGTATCGAGCGCGCTCGCCATCTGCCCAACGCGTCCACCTTCTGCGGCAAGTGCGAATCCGTTTGCCCCATGCGCATCCCCCTGCCCAAGCTGATGCGCGAATGGCGGCGCCAGGAATTCGAAAGCAAGGTGCAGCCGCCCCGCCAGCGCTTCGGTCTCGCCGTCTGGCGCTGGCTGGCGCGGCGCCCGGCGCTCTATCGCCTGGCCAGCGGACTGGCTGCGAAGGGCATGCGCATGCTGGCGAGGGGCGGCCGCATCTCGCGCCTGCCCCTGGCCGGCGGGTGGACCTCGCAACGCGACATGCCGGCGCCTGCCGCACGCTCGTTCCAGAGCCAATGGAAGGCGCGCAAATGAGCGCCCGCGACGATATTCTCGGCAAGGTGCGCGCGGGTATCGGCCGTGCGCCCGGTGCCGCCCCCGGCCCGAGACCCGCCCCGGCGCCGATCCCCGCCCGCGGCCAGATCGAAGGCGAGGCCCGCCTTGCCCTTTTTACCGAGCTGTCAGAGACAGTGGCGGCCACGGTCGTGCGCATCCCCGACATGGCGGCGCTGCCGGCGGCCATCGGCGACTATCTCGCCAGCCAGAACCTGCCGGCCGAGATCATGGCGACGGCGGATGGCGACTTCGACACCGTGCCCTGGGGCAGCCAGCCGACCCTGGAGGTGCGCCGCGGCACGCCCGGCATCGGCGACCTGGTGGGCCTGGTGCAGGCCTCGGCGGGCGTTGCCGAGACTGGCAGCCTGATGATGTGCGCCGATGCCGACAACCCGCACATGGCCAGCTACGTGCCCGAGACCGCGGTGGTCGTGCTGCGCGCGGACCGCATCGACGGCACGCTGGATGACGCCATGGCGCGCCTGCGCGCCGCCGGCGACCTGCCGCGCGCGGTGAGCCTGATCACCGGGCCGTCGCGCACCGGCGACATCGCGCTCAAGATAGAGCTCGGCGCCCACGGCCCGCGCCGCCTCCACATCGTGATCGTCGATGAGCCAGGGTCGGCGTGAACGGCGCGGCGCGCGCCCCGGGCAGGGTGCCCGCCCCGGGCTGAGCGCCGAGGATCTGGCGCTGTGGCGCCACGTCACGCGCGGCGACGCACGCCTGCCCGACCGCCTCGACGACGATGCCTACGACGCCCTGCCGCCCGACGAGGACGCACCCGCACCGAAGCGCTCGCGCCCGGCGCGCACCGTCAGCCAACCGCCCCCCGTGCAGCCCGGCCGCCCTGGCGGCCTCGACAAGCGCAGCGCCCAGCGCCTGCGCCGCGGCCAGACCGAGATCGAAGCGCGCCTCGACCTGCACGGCCTGACCCAGACCGAGGCCCACCGCGCGCTCAACGCCTTCGTCGCCGGCCAACAGGCCGCCGGGCGCCGCTGTGTGCTCGTCATCACCGGCAAGGGCGAGCGCGGCGAAGGCATCCTCCGCCAGGCCCTGCCCCGCTGGCTCGCCGAAGCCCCCAACGCCGGGCGCATCCTCGCCATCGAACAAGCCCAGCCCCGCCACGGCGGCGACGGCGCCTTCTATGTGCTGTTGCGGAAGGGGCGCTGAGGTGCGCGTTGATGGCGCGATCGATTGCTGTACGAGCTCGGCGCGGAAATCACCGCTCCACGCCCGATATCGGACCTGAATCGGCGGTGTTCCCGACGCGGAAAGAGTCCTCTTGGCCCGTTTCAGTGGACAGTTTGGAAAGATCCGGTTGCCTTCTCCTCGAAGTCGGCCGGGCTCGTGTTGCCAAGGCAGCCATGGCGCCTTTTGCGCCTATAGAACACCTCGATATACGCGAACAGATCGATGTACGCGAACAGACCGGCACGTGCCTCGTCGGGTGTCTGGTGGCGAACCCGATCCGCGATAACGCCCGCGCTGCTTCGGTCAGGCCCAGTGGGGGCGTTGCCAGACTTCGGACCAGAAGCTCTCGTAGCCGAGGCCGCGCCGTTGTGCTTCCAGCTGGACCGCGGTGCGGGGTTGCACGTGGCCCAAGTTGACCGTGCTGCCGAACAGACGCAGGAACGCGATCTGGTCCTCAAGCGATTGCGCCTCCCAGACCAATAGGCCGGCACCGATTGCGTCGACCAGGCGCTCCGCCTGGCGTGCCTTGATCGGGCCCACCATATCGCTCGACACTTCGCCCCGGGCGATGGCCTGAAAGACGATATGTACCCGCTTGGCGCCGGCGGCCAAATCCCGCTCCGCGCGCGCGATCCGCTCCTCCAGCGGCACCACATCGACAATTGGCTTGCGGATGACCTCCTGCACCACACTGGTCACCGTGAAACCGTCGGCGGTGGCCCGGCGGATGGTCTCGGCGCGCTGCTCGTCGGACATTTTGATGACGCCGTCGCAAACTTCCAGGCCGCTAAAGCCGGCTCCCCGTGCCCAGTCAACGAAGGCATCGTATTGCCCGTAATGCAGCGCCATTTCCAGCAAGGTGCCGCCAGGGTAGGGCTCCACCGCGGCCTGTTTCAGGAGCGCGATGGTCTGCCGCAGCATTTGCGGGCTGGCCAGGACGGCCGAGCCATAGGCGATCTTCACCCGGTCGATATAGGGCGCCGCCACCTCGAGCAAGGCGCTGACATCGGCCAAGCCTTCGCCGAACAGCGAGATCCAGGTCTGGCCGGTCTCGCGCGGCTTGTCCTGGCCCATCTTGCGGCCGAGGAGCGACAGCAATTGGTCATTCGAGATGGCAGCCATGGTCCTTCAATCTTCCTGTTGAGCGGTTCTGCGGGTGGTGTCGCTGTGCGGGCCGGCGGCAACGTTTCACGGCGCGCCGAGCAGGTCGATAATATGCGCAGACGGCGCCACTCTGGCAAAGTGGCGCGCCAGAATTTGCAGGCTTTGCTCGAGAAACGCCGGCTCCCACGAGGCGCAGGCATCCTCGGCCACGAAAACGCGATAGCCGAGCTCGGCCGCGCTGCGGGCCGTCGATTCGACGCAGGCATCGCCATAGACCCCGCAAGCGACGACCGATTGGATGTCGGCCGCCCGCAGCCTCGCCTCGAGGTCGGTGGTCAGAAACGCGTCCATCGATGTCTTCTTGAGCACGGGCTCCCCCGCAGCTGGCGAGAGTGCGGCGATAATGTCCATCGCCGGATCGTCGGGCGGCAGTATCGCCGACGCCCCTGTGCGGGCTTGCCGTTGCTCACTGCGGTAGCGGATGGGAGCGCTGCGGATTGGCTTGCCGTCGCCGGGATCGCTCACGAACGCGGTATAGAATATCGACTGCCGCGCGGCGCGAAAGGTCTCAATCAAGCGCCGGATCGCGGGCACCAAAACCGTGTCGACGCGTTCAACGAGATGGTGGGAATAGCCCGGCTCGAGGCTGTCCATCGACTTCGCCAAGCCGACATCGCGCGACACGCAAACGGGCTGCATGTCGATGACGATCAGCGCCGCGGGACGGGTCAGCGGGAAATCGAAGGGCGGAAATGCTGCCGTACTACTCATGTTCGCTCCCGCCATGCTGTGCCCCGTTCGCGCCAAACTCCGATCATGAAACGCGAGTTTCGGAGACCGAGCCGTCATCACTATACGCGACCGCACCGATCCGACCAATCCCGGGCCCTTGCCGTTCCGTTCGCACAACCTCGAAAAGTCCGGTATTCTGCGTCCCGCGGATCGCCCATCGGCGAAGGAAACCGTGTCAGACGGGACTCGAAATGCTTTCTCGACGACGATTCCTAAGGACCACCGCGGCCGTGAGCGCAAGCGCGGCCGCCTTTGCCGGATTTCCTTACATAAAGACGGCGCACTCGGCCGGAAAATTGAAACTGGCCCTCTGGGATCACTGGGTTCCCGGCGTCAACGATGTGCTGAGACGATTTTGCGAGCAATGGGGCGCCGACAACGGGGTCGAGGTCTCGGTCGATTTCATCACCAGCATCGGCAACAAGCTGTTGTTGACGGCACAGGCGGAATCGCGGGCCAAAACCGGGCACGACGTCATTATGCTGGAAACCTGGATGCCGTCGATGTTCCGGCACCGGCTCGAACCGGTTGACGACGTGGTCGCCGATATCATTGCCGAGCACGGTCCCTTGGCGCCCTATGCGACGTATCTGGCGCACCTCGACGGTGTGTGGCGGGGATCGCCCTCGCCCGTCGGCTCCCCGAATTTTCCCTCGGTCTCTCGGCTGGACTATTACCGGACCTATGCCGATATCGATTTGCGAAAGATATTTCCCGCCGGCGGCGAGCGCGATCCGGCCGTGGTCGAACAATGGGATTACGACCGGTTCTTGACAGCCGCGAAGAAGCTTCACGCCGCCGGGAAGTCGTTCGGCGCGCCCATTTCGCCAGGCAACGATGGCCCCCAATGGCTGGGGGCCGTGTTCGCTGCGTACGGGGCGGCCGTCATCGATGAGGCGGGCGAGGTTGCGGTCGATTCCGACGCCACGCGCTCGGTGCTGGATTACCTCTCGCAATTGACTCAGGTGATGCCGGACAATGTCTATGCCTGGGACGATGCCGCCAACAATCGCTGGATCATTTCCGGCCGGGGGTCGGGAATATGCAACCCGCCAAGTGCCTGGGCGGTGGCGAACCGAGACAATCCCGAAGTCGGGAAGCAGCTGTGGCATCACGATAATCCAAGAGGGCCTGAGGGACGCTTCCGGACCGGAAATCCGAACTTTTGGGGCATATGGGATTTTTCGGAGAATATTTCGGCGGCCAAGGACTTGCTGAGATATGTCGCGAGACAGGACGTGGTGCATCGGCTCGTTGCGGCATCGCAAGGCTACGATATCCCCATTATCACCTCCCATTACCAAAGCAATGCGTATTGGACGAATGCGGGGCCACCCAAAGGGGTCATTTACAATTACCCCATTCGCGGCGATGAGACCCAGATCGTCGCGGGATATCCGGCGCCTCCCGAATTTGCGTCGCAGGTGTATACGCAGGGAATTCTGCCAAATCTGGTTGCTCGCGTGACCCAAGCCGGAGAGTCCTTCGACGACGCGATTGCCTGGGCGGAAAACGAGGCCGAGCTGCTGATCCGCGAATAGGATGAGACCTGAAATCGATTATCGACCAACGTCAATCTATACAATAGCTTGGTGAGCGCACGATTGGATGCCACCGGATTGGTCGTGATGCGTCGAGAGCATGTAACGACATCGGGTGGACTTGTGGCACCTCAATCGGCGCCGTCGGCAGCCTAGCCGCGGCCGGTAGGGGGCGTTGGCCCGATCCGAACCTGCGGATGATCACCGGCCAGGGCGAGCGCGGCGAAGGCATCCTGCGCCAGGCGCAGCCCCGCTGGCTCGCCGAAGCCCCCGACGCCGTGCGCATCCTCGTCGTATTCCGCGCACGCCTTGTCACCGGGGGGATAGAGCCCGGGCAGCGGGTCGCCGTGCCGCAAGCGCCCGTGCACATATGCTTCGATATGATCCATGGCCATGCCGGCTTCCGCCACTTGCGCCGCAATACCCGCCGGCACCGCGACCACGCCCTCGCCGACGATAGTATCGCCATTGAAGATGGGCACGCCGCCGCGGGCCACGGGCGCGCCCACATCCGCCGCGAGACCGCGCATCTTCATGCGCGTCACGAGATTGCCCCCCCGCATACCGACATCGTTGCGCCGGTTGGCACAGATAACGCACGCTGAGCACCGGGCCGGCGAAGGTGCAGGCGTCCGGATTGCAGGCGAAGACATCGCGAATGGCCGCGTTGTGCAGGCCGTGATCCCGCGTCATCATGATTGTTCCGCATGCCAGGATTGATATTCAGGCGGTTCCGTGAGGTGGCACAGGGCCGAGCACGGCTCAGGGATCTTCTGCCACATCGCCACGCCGCACCGCGTCCGCCTTGAGGCGCCAGCGCCGGCAGCGTAGCATGCCTGGCGATTGGGAGGGCGCGCGGTGGCG
The DNA here is from genome assembly GCA_964408735.1 of uncultured Rhodospirillaceae bacterium. GTDB lineage: Bacteria > Pseudomonadota > Alphaproteobacteria > UBA7887 > UBA7887 > UBA7887. The sequence continues at coordinate 34,450 of CAYPAX010000020.1, forward strand.
GAGCAGGGGGTCGAACAGAAGCTCGCGGCGATACTGGCGGCCGACGCTGTCGGCTATTCGGCCCTGATGTGGGTTGCCAGATTAGGCAGGCGGGAGGAAGCTCATGCCGCAATGGGAAAGCTGCTTGACCTGAAGCCTGATTTCTCGGTCGTCTGGGTGACGAAATATCTACACTTCGCCCAGCAAGCATACATCGATCACATTGTCGCCGACCTGCACGCGGCCGGCCTGGATGGCGGCAGGGAGGGGCCATGAGCGGGGGTCTGTCCCATTGGACTCTGATCGATCTGGTTCGGCGGCAGGCGGCGGCCCATGGCGAGCGCGAGTTCATTGCCTTCGAGCATGGCAGCAGCCTGAGCTTCGCGGGCCTCGAGCGGGAAAGCCAGCGCCTGGCGCGCAACCTGGCGGCGCTGGGCGTGAAGCCGGACGATCGTGTCTTGGCGCTGCTCAGGAATCGCCTCGAGTTCCTGCTGGCCATGTTCGCGACAATGCGGCTGGGGGCGGTATTCGTGCCGGTGAACACCGAGCTCAAGGGCGCCTTTCTGCAACACCAGCTGCGCAACGCCGCGCCGCGCCTGATATTTGTCGATGCCGGCCTGGCCGACGCCTTCGATCACGTCGAGGGCGGCGACGAAAATCTTGTCGCCACCGTCGTCGTCGCCGGTCCGGTGCCGGCTGAGCCGGCGACCGTGCTAGCCGCCGCGCCGGCACTGACGTTCGAGGATTTCTCCGCGCTCGAGGGCGATATGGGCGAGGTGCTGGTGGAGCCGCGGCCACAGGACATTGCCTGCATCCTCTACACTTCCGGCACTTCGGGCCCTGCCAAGGGCGTGCTGATGCCCCATGCCCATTGCTATCTGTTCGGCGAAGGCATGGCCCGCACCATGCGGATGAGCGAGCAGGACGTTCAATATGTCTGCATGCCCCTGTTCCATGCCATGGGTCTGCTATTGCAGGTCTTGAGCGCCTTGATCGTCGGCGCCCGGGTCTATTGCGTCGAGCGCTTCAGTCCCAATCGCTGGCTCGAAGACGTGCGCGGCTGTGGCGCCACGGTGACCAATGCGCTCGGCGTGATACCCGAGTTCATCTTCCGCACGCCGCCAAGCGAATTCGACCGCGACCACGCCCTGCGCAGCATCATGGCGGTGCCGATCGCCGCCGAATGGGGCGAGGCTTTCGAAACGCGCTTCAACATCAATCTCATGCAGGGCTACGGCATGACCGAAGTCAACGTCGTCTGCTACACGCGCGACGGCGACCCGCTGCTGCCGGGCATGGCGGGCCACATTTTGGACGAGTTTTTCGAGGTCCGGGTGGTCGATCCCGATACCGACGAGGTGCTGCCCGCCGGAGAGATCGGAGAGATCGTGGTCCGGCCGAAAGTGCCGTTCTGCTTCAGCCAGGGCTATTTCCGTATGCCCGAGCGCACGGTCGAGGCCTGGCGGAACCTGTGGTTCCATAGCGGCGACGCCGGCCACTTCGACCGTGACGGCCGGCTTTTCTTCGACGACCGCATCAAGGACCGCATCCGCCGCCGCGGCGAGAACATCTCCTCCTTCGAGATCGAGCAGGTGCTCAACGAGCACCCCGAGGTTGCTGAGAGCGCCGTGATCGGCATCCGCGTCGCAGGCGCCGGCGGCGAGGAAGAGGTCATGGCCTGCATCGTGCCTGCGGGCGGGCGCGCCATCGACAACGTGGCACTGCTCGACTATTGCGTCGAGCACATGCCGCGCTTCGCCGTGCCGCGCTATGTCGAGGCGATGTCCGAGCTGCCTAAGACCGCCACCGGCAAGATACGCAAGGAAGCGCTGCGCAAGATCGGCCTCGGCGAGCGCAGCTGGGACCGGGAATCGGTCGGCTACAAGATCGCGCGGCGATAGGCAGAAGAGGACAGGCATGACCGGGATGAACGGTTCGCAGATCTTGGCGCGGTCGCTGGCGCTGGCGGGCGTCGAGGATATCTTCTATCTCATGGGCGGGCCGCTGCTCGACGCCGAAAGCGGCTGCGCGGCAGCCGGCATCCGTATGATTGACGTGCGCCACGAGCAGGCGGCGGCGATGATGGCGAACGCCTATGCGCGGCTCAGGAACCATCCCGGCGTATGCATGGCATGCAGCGGGCCCGGCGCGATAAATCTCGCCGCAGGCCTCGCCAACGCCCTGATCGATGGCGCGCCGGTGCTGGCGCTGGGCGGCTCGGCCCCGCTCAATCTGCGCGGCCGGCAGGCCTTCCAGGAGATCGACCAGATGGCGATCCTGGCGCCCTGCGCCAAGCACGCCTTGCAGATACAGCAACCCGAGCGCATCCCCGAACAGCTCAACGAGGCGCTGCAGACCGCGGTCTCGGGCAAGCCGGGCCCGGTCTATGTCGATCTGCCCGGGGACATGCTCTATCGCACGGTCGACGAGGCCGCCATCGACTGGGACTACGCGCAACGGCCGCTCGCGCGCCCTCGCCCAGCGGCAGAGCCGGCCGACCTCGCGCGCCTGGCAGAGGCGCTGCTGGCGGCCGAGCGACCGGTGCTGGTCTCGGGCAGTGGCGTCTTGTGGTCCGAGGCCTGGCCTGAGCTCGGCCGCCTCGTCGACAGCCTGGGCCTGCCCTTCTACACCACGCCCCAGGGCCGCGGCGTGATCGCCGAAGACCACGCCTGCTGCTTTCCCTCGGCCCGCTCGCTGGCCTTCGCCGAGGCCGATCTGATCCTGGTGGTCGGCACCCGGCTCAACTACATCGTCAATCATCTGGCGCCGCCGCGTTTCAACGCCGCTGCCATCGTCGCCCGCATCGATATCGAGGCGGGCGAGATCGCGACCTCGCCGCGGCGGCTCGATATCGGCATCACCGGCGATGCCAAGGCCGTCCTGGCGCAGCTGAACGAGGCCTTGGCCGGCCGCACCGAGCCTGCGCGCACGCGAGCCTGGCGCGACCGCCTGGCGGCACGCGAAGCGGAAAAGCGCGCCCGCCCCGGCGACAACAGTCGCTCGGACGCCGAGCCGATCCACCCCTTGCGGCTTTGCGAAGAGGTGAAGAACTTCATGGACCGGGACGCGATATTGGTCGTCGACGGACACGAGATCCTGAACTTCGGCCGCCAATCGATGCCGACGCACACGCCGGGGCATCGACTGAACTCCGGGCCTTTCGGCACCATGGGCGTGGGCCTGCCATTGGGCCTTGGCGCCAAGGTGGCGAAGCCGGACAAGCAGGTCGTCGTGGTCCATGGCGACGGCTCATTCGGGCTCAACGCCATGGAGCTCGACACCGCCGTGCGCCACGACATCCCGCTGCTCGTGGTGATCAGCCTGAACGGCGGCTGGAGCGCCGCCGAGCCGCCGGGCAAGCCGGGCCGCGACCTCGGCTTCACGCGCTACGATCTCCTGGCGGAGGCGCTCGGCTGTTACGCCGACTATGTCGAAAAGCCCGCCGATCTCGGGCCGGCGCTGCGCCGCGCCCTGGCTGAAGTCGAGCGCGGCCGCGTCGCCGTGGTCAATGTCAGGACCGACGAGCGCGCGCGGGCAACGACGCTGAAATTCGCGCAATACGCCATGTGATTGCGAGGCCAGGAGCCGAGCGGGAATGTCAGAACCCTCAGGCAGTTCCGTCAGACGTCTCCGGCGCCCGCATCCGCCAGCGGCAGCTCGAACCAGAATGTGCTGCCTTGGCCGGGCGTGCTCGTGAAGTCGAGGCTGCCGCCCATGCTTTCGACGAGCTGGCGGCTGATGGTCAGGCCGATGCCGGTGCCTTCGATCTTCGAGGCTTCGGCGCCGAGGCGCGAGAAGGGGCGGAACACTCCGTCATGCTTGTCGGCGGCTATGCCCGGCCCGGTATCTCGGATGCTGACCCGCGCCACGCCGCCAGCGGCGGGTGTCGCGGTCACCGTTACCGAGCCCTCGGGCCGGTTGTATTTCACGGCATTGGATAGGACGTTGAGCAGAACCTGCTTGAGCCGGCTCGGATCGGCTTGGACCGTCAGGGCGGATGCGCCAGCCGCATCGAAGCTGATGGCAATATCGCGCTCTTCCGCCATGGGCTGAACCAGCACCAGGCTGTCGCGAACCGCTCTTGCCAAAGGCGTCGGCTCCAGGGTCAGGTCGAGGCGGCCCGACTCGATTCGCGAGAGGTCGAGAACCTCGTTGACCAGGCCGAGCAGGTGTTTGCCGCCATCGAGTATCTGTTCGATATGTCCTTTCTGCTCCTCGCTGAGCGGTTGGTCGGGATAGTCCCGCAGCAACTGGGTGAAGCCGAGAATGGCGTTGAGCGGCGTGCGCAGTTCATGGCTCATCGACGACAGGAAGGCCGACTTGGCCTGGTTGGCCCCGGTTGCCTCCTCCTGGGCCAGCTTGCGCTCGGCAACCTCTTCCCGGAGCTCCAGGGTCCGCTCCCTGACCTTGACCTCCAACTCATCACGGGCTTGACGAAGAGCGTCTTCGGCATTCTTACGTTCGGTAATATCCAAAGCCACCGTTAGTATGGCATAAAGCTCGCCGCGGACGTCGTGCAGGGGGATCTTGCTGACCAGACGCTGCTCGACATCACCGCTGTCGTAGATGAAGGATTCTTCGTAGAACAACCGTGGCAGCCCTGTGTCCAGCACTTCCTGCTCGTGGTTGTATTGCGCTTGCGTATATCGCCGATCCTCTTCGTGCGAAATGCCCCGACGTGGAAACGCATCTCTATGCTTGCCGATCGCCTCTTCGGGCGCACACCCCAACTCCTCGGCCTGCCGTCGATTGACCATGAGGAATCGCAAGTCGCGGTCCTTGACCGTGATGATCGCCGGCACCGCGTCGACGACGGCTTGAAGCAATGCCTTTTGCTCGATAAACAATTGTTCGGCCCGTCGGCGTTCGGAAATATCGCGGGTAATGGAAATGATGCCGCCATCGGGCAAGCGCTGTTCGTTTGTGAGCAACCATTTGCTGCCTTTGCGGGCGATCTCGATAGGTCCCTTCGGATTGCGATGCCGCTCGATACGATTTTTCAACCACGCTTCCTCGTGCCCGACGGCCTCCGGTATCAGCCCTTCCGCGATGATGATGCGCATGTGTTCTTCAAAGGTCATCCCGAGATGCATTCCATCCGCGACGACGCGGTTGACTTCTCGAAACGCCTCGTTGAAATGAATCAGCCTGTCGTCGGAATCGTAGAGCGTGACAATCTCGGAAACGTTTTCCATGGCGGCTGCCAGCCGCTGCACCGTTTCTTCGGCACGTTTGCGCTCGCTGATATCGACCACCGCCGAGTGGATGGCCGGCTCACCGTCCCACTCGACAAGAGTCGGCCAGACTTCGATCCACACAGCCGAGCCGTCCTTGCGCAGTGCCCTCATTTCCAGCACTTCCGCAACTGACTCGCCGCGCACAAGCGCCTTGCGGATCTTGAGGGCGCGCTCCGCATCAGCAGGGTGCAGAAACACTTTCGTGGAATCTAGGCAGAGAACTTCCTCCGGGCTGTCATAGCCGAGCATGTCGGCAAAGGCCTGATTGGCGAATACCGGCGTCTTGTCGACGGTCACGATCAGTCCCTGGATGGAGCCTTCCGCTAGGGTGCGGAACCGCTGTTCGCTGGCCCGCAACTCGTCATCGCGGCGCTTGCGCCGGGTGATGTCGACAATGGTTGCGAGCGTTGCCGGGCGGCCATCCCACTCGACGATCGTCGGGCGCGCTTCCACCCAAAGCGTGCCGCCGTCCCGGCACAGCATTTTCATCTCGACGGTTTCCGGCAGGGCCTCGCCGCGCTTGCTGGCGGCACTGATCTCGTGGATATTCCGAAACGCGCTGGGGTGCAGAAAGTCTTCGATGGACCCGGCGCCGAGCATGTCGTGCGGGCTGTCATAGCCGAGCATGTCGGCGATCGCCTGGTTGGCAAAAATCGGCTTCACGCCGACATGCACGATCAGTCCCTGGATCGAGCCTTCCGCCAGATTGCGGAAGCGCTGCTCGCTTTGTTTCAGCGCGGCGTCGCGCTGGCGAAGTTCCGTGACGTCGGCGCCCGTGCCGCGATAGCCGACAAAGCTGCCCGCCGCATCGAAGACCGGCTTGCCGCTAACCCTGACATGCCGGCTCTGCCCGTTGGCACCTTTCGTCTCATAAACGAAGTTGCGAAACGCTCTGTGCGCTTCCAGATCGGCTCTGTGGCGGTCCCACTTTTCGTCAGCGCTGTCACCGGGAAGCCGCCTTTCGAAACGGGTCTTGCCGAGAATGTGACTCCAGGCCTCATTGGTCGCGTCGGGTTCGGACCTGTTGACGGAATACTCCGTGAAGCGGTGCTCGGCGTCGCTCTCCCAGTACCAGTCGGAAGCGACTTCGGCGAAATCCCTGAAACGCGCCTCGCTCTCGCTCAGCGCCGCTTCGGCGCGCTTGCGCTCGCTGATATCGACGCAGGTGCCCTGTATGGCGCGCTGGCCATCCCATTCGGCGACCGTCGGGCGGGTTTCCAGCCAGACGATCGAGCCGTCCTTGCGAAGGGCCCGGAACTCGTAGATATCCGGTGCGGCCTCGCCCCGCAGACGGTCTCGGCGATAGGCGGCAAGCCGCTCGACTTCGCCGGGATGCACGAAATCGTTGCTGGATGCCATGCGGAGTATATCGTCGGGGCCGTCATGGCCAAGAATGTTCGCCATGGCCTGATTGGCGAAGACCGGCTTGTCGTCGACATACACCACGAGGCCCTGGATCGAACCTTCCACCAGATTGCGAAAGCGCTGCTCGCTCCGTCGCAGCTCGTCATCGCGGCTCGTATGCTCGACCACCACTTCTTTCCGTCCTCCCGGCCCGGAATAGGAAATACACCGGATCGGCCAAGGTTCAACGGAAGCGGCGCTAAAGAAAAAGCCACCGCCGGCGTTATGCCGACGGTGCCTGTGTCAGGCGGTATGGCCTGCTCTAGTCGATGGTGATCTCGACACGGCGGTTGCGGGGCTCGCGCACGCCGTCATCGGTGGGCACTGCCAGGTCTTCCTCGCCGCGGGCGCTGGTGGACATGCGTGGGCCCGCGATGTTGCCAGCCTCGAGGGTGCTGCGCACACGCTCAACACGGCGCTCGGACAGCGCCTGGTTGTAGTCCGCCTTGCCGGAGGAATCGGTGTGGCCGACTAGGCTCAACGTGGTGCTGACCGAGCGTGACCAGTCGTCCAGGATCTGCCACAGCACGCGTTCTCCCAGCGGGTTCAGCACGTCGCTGTCGAAGTCGAAGAACACCGTATAGGTATGCGGGCGCGTGTCCGGTGGCGGCGCCACGGCCGCACGCGCCGGTGCGGGCTCGGCCACCGGGGCGGTACGCATGGCATCGTCGACCTCGGCCATGGCGCTCTCGAAGCCGGCGCGGCAGCGCGCGATGTCCTCTGGCTGGCGATTCTCCTCCTGCTCCTGCATCCAGCAGTCGAACATGACCTGGGCGCGGGCGGCAGGGCCGGGTATCTTGGTCCGCGCCGTGGCATCGAGGGCGCTCACAAGGCGTGTGCGCGCGGCACTCAGCGGTCCGGCGGCCTCTTCCGGCAGAACGCGGGCATCGAGCGCCTCCGGCCCGACGGCGCCGCCGTCCGACAGCGCGATGGCGCGCAAGGCGAAGACGTCGGAATCCTCATAATCGGCTTCTTTGTATTCCGACTGCGAGAGGTCGATATAGCCCTGATACAGGCCGGCTTCGAAGGCACCGCCCGGCGCGGCGGTGCCAAGCGCATTGTCGAGTTGCAAGCCGCAGCCGCCGAGCAGCAGGGCCGCGGCAAACCCGACGCAAAGCGCGCGGGGAGTGGCGAATGTCATGGATTGGGTCCCTTCTCGGGGATGGAGGTAACGGGTTCGTGATCACTCTACACCGGACGTCGCCGAGAACAAGCGCGACGCAGGCGTTAAAGAATGAACTTGGTCAGATCGGCGTTGCGCACCAGGTCGCCGATGTTCTTCTCCACGAAAGCCTCGTCGATGGTGATGCTGGTGCCGGGCTTGTCGGTGGCCGTGAAGCTGATCTCTTCGAGCAGGCGCTCCATCACCGTGTGCAGCCGCCGGGCGCCGATGTTCTCGACGCCGCTGTTGACCTCGGCCGCCAGGCTGGCGATGGCCTCGATACCATCGTCGGTGAAGTCGAGGGTGACCTCCTCGGTGGCGAGCAGGGCGGTGTATTGGCGGATCAGGCTGTTCTCGGGCTCGCGCAGGATGCGCACTAGATCGTCCTTGTCGAGGGAATCGAGCGAGACCCGGATCGGCAGGCGGCCTTGCAGCTCGGGCAACAGGTCGGCGGGCTTGGCAAGGTGGAACGCACCCGAGGCGATGAACAGGATATGGTCTGTGTGCACCTGGCCGTGCTTGGTCGCCACAACCGTGCCCTCGATCAGCGGCAGCAAGTCGCGCTGCACGCCCTCGCGGCTGACGTCTGCGCCCATCTTCTCCGTCCTCGCACAGATCTTGTCGATCTCGTCGAGGAAGACGATGCCGTTCTGTTCGACCGCGGTGATGGCATCGCGCAGCACCCGCTCCTCGTCGAGCAGGCGGTCGCTCTCTTCGGCCATGAGCACTTCATAGCTCTCGTCGATGCGCATGTGGCGGGTCTTGGTGCGCCCGCCCATGGCCTTGCCGAGCATCTCGTTGATGTTGATCATGCCCATCGAGGCGCCGGGCATGCCGGGGATGTCGAAGGTGGGCATGCCGGGAATGCCGCTCTCCTCCACCTCGACGTCGATCTCGCGGTCGGAAAGGGCGCCTTCGCGCAGCATCTTGCGGAACTTCTGGCGCGTATCCGCGCTCGCCTTGTCGCCGCAGACCGCATCGAGCACGCGCTCTTCCGCCGCCGCTTCGGCGCGCGCGCGAACGCTCGCACGCATGCGCTCGCGGGTCATGGCGATGGAGGACTCGACGAGATCGCGGACGATCGATTCCACGTCGCGCCCGACATAGCCGACCTCCGTGAACTTGGTCGCCTCGACCTTGACGAACGGGGCCTGGGCAAGACGGGCGAGGCGGCGTGCGATCTCGGTCTTGCCGACGCCTGTCGGGCCGATCATGAGGATGTTTTTGGGCAGCACTTCCTCGCGCAGGTCGTCGTCGAGCTGCATGCGCCGCCAGCGGTTGCGCAGCGCGATGGCCACCGAGCGTTTGGCGTCGTCCTGGCCGACGATGAAGCGGTCGAGCTCGGAGACGATCTCGCGCGGGCTGAATTCGGTCATGCGCTCTCTCCGAGGCTTTCGACGATGACATTCTCGTTGGTGTAGACGCAGATATCGGCGGCAATGCCCATGGCTTTGCGGGCAATGGCCTCGGCGTCGAGGCCGTCGATGTCGATCAGCGCCCGCGCCGCGGCAAGCGCAAACGAGCCGCCCGAGCCGATGCCGATGAGGCCGTCGGCAGGCTCCAGCACGTCGCCGGTGCCCGTCAGGACCAGGGAGATATCCGCATCCGCCACCGCCAGCATGGCTTCCAGGCGGCGCAGATAGCGGTCGGTGCGCCAGTCCTTGGCAAGCTCGACGCAGGCGCGCGTGAGCTGGCCGGGATACTGCTCGAGCTTGCCTTCCAGGCGCTCGAACAGCGTAAAGGCGTCCGCCGTGGCACCGGCAAAGCCGGCCACGATGGCACCGTCGCCGAGGCGGCGCACTTTTCGCGCATTGGCCTTGATCACGGTCTGGCCGAGGGTCACCTGGCCGTCGCCGGCCATGACCACGCTATCGCCCTTGCGCACCGACAGGATGGTGGTGCCGTGCCAAAGGCCGTCGTCTGAAGATGTCATGTGAAGTCCCGCATTCTGATTGACTTTACATTGGCCGCCCAGCGGCTTGGGTCAAGTGCCGGTTCCTGATACAAGGGCGGCGCGACAACCCAGGAGGCTCCGATGCGCAAGGCTACGCTGGAGCGCGCGACGCGCGAGACCAAGGTTCAGGTGACAGTCGATCTCGACGGCACGGGCCGCTACGAGGTGGCGACCGGTATCGGCTTTCTCGACCACATGCTGGAGCAGCTCTCGCGGCACAGCCTGATGGACCTGGAGGTCAAGGCCGAAGGCGACCTGCATATCGACCAGCACCACACCACCGAGGATACGGGCATCGTCATCGGCGGCGCCGTGGCCGAGGCGCTCGGCGACCGCGTCGGCATCCGCCGCTGGGGCGAGGCCATGGTGCCGATGGACGAGACGCTGACGCGCGTCGCCATCGATCTCAGCCAGCGGCCCTATCTGGTCTGGCGGGTGGATTTGCCGCGGCCCAAGGTCGGCGAGCTTGATACCGAGCTGGTCAAGGAATGGTTCCAGGCCTTCGCCCAGGCCGCGGGCGCGACGCTGCATGTGGAGAACCTCTACGGCGAGAACAGCCACCACATTATCGAGTCCTGCTTCAAGGGCCTTGCGCGGGCCTTGCGCAATGCGGTCGAGATCGATCCGCGCGCGGCCAGCCACGTGCCTTCGACGAAGGGGGTCTTGGGCTCGGGCGCGGCCGAAGGCTGAGCCATGGCGATCCGCCTCTACACCTATCACATGAAGCCCGGCGAGACGCCCCTGGCCGCTGCCGTAGCGGTGCGCGAGGGCTTCTCCATTTGGGCATTTCTGTTCGGTGCGCTATGGGCGCTCTATCACGGGCTCTGGCTTGTCGCCGTGGTGCTGGCCGCCGTGCCGCTGCTGATCGAGGTGGCGGCGATCGAAGGCTGGTTGCAGCAGGAGGTCGCCGCCGTGGCGCTGCTGTTGTTCAATGTCTATATCGGCTGCAGCGCCAATGACTGGCGCCGGGAGCGATATCGGCGCCGTGGCTGGGTGATGGCCGGCTTGGCCTCGGGCCGCGACCAGACCGAGGCCGACCGCCGCTTCTTCGATGCGGTGGCTGAACGTCGGCCTGGGCCCGAGATGGCGCCCGGCTGATGACCGTCGCCATCATCGATTACGGCTCCGGCAATTTGCGCTCCGCCGCCAAGGCCTTCGAGCGCGTCGCCGGGGCTGAGCGCATCTTGGTCACGGCACAGGCCGACGAGGTTGCCGCGGCGGACCGCATCGTGCTGCCTGGCGTCGGTGCCTTTGCCGACTGCCTGGCCGGCATCGAGGCCCTGCCCGGCATGCGCGATGCCCTGGAGGAGGCGGTGCGCGTGGCCGGCCGGCCGTTCTTCGGCATTTGCGTCGGCATGCAGCTGATGGCGAGCCGCGGCCTCGAGCATGGCAGTCATGACGGCTTCGGCTGGATCGACGGCGAGGTGGCCCATCTGGAGCCCGCCGATGCGGATCTCAAAGTGCCACATATGGGCTGGAACGCGCTTGCCCTGGATCGCCCGCACCCGGTCTTTGCCGGCGTCGAGGACGGTGCCCATTGCTATTTCGTGCATAGCTATGCATTTGACGTGGCCGAGCCGGTTGATCGCCTGGCGGCTGTCGACCATGGCGGCGCCGTGACCGCGGCGGTGGCGCGCGACAATATGGTCGGCACCCAGTTTCATCCCGAAAAGAGCCAGCAGGTTGGCCTCGCCGTAATTGCCAATTTTTTGGCCTGGAGGCCGTGATGGCAACGTTATCGGTCGGTGAGGTTGAGCGTTTTGCGCGTGGCGAGCTGGCGGATCTTTGCACCGCGACAGTGGCCGCGATCGAAGACGGCATCGGCTTCGGTTGGGTCACGCCACCACCGCGCCACCGCCTGGAAGCCTATTGGCGGGGCGTCATACTGGTGCCCGAGCGCGTGCTTTTGCTCGGCTATGTGGATGGCTCGGTGGCGGGCTCGGTGCAATTGGTCAAGCCGTCTGCAAATTTCGAGGCGGGCCATTTCGCGGCTCATATCGAGACCCATTTCGTGGCGCCCTGGGCGCGCGGCCACGGCCTTGCCCGGCAATTGCTCGAGGCGGCTGAGACCGCGGCCCGCGATGCCGGCTTCCGGGTCATGCGACTCGACGTGCGGGTGACGCAAGCGCGCGCCATCCAGCTCTACGAATCCTGCGGCTACGAGCGCTGGGGCGAGCTCGACCGCTATCATGAGGTCGACGGCGAGATGGTTGCCGGCGCCTTCTATATCAAGGATCTCTGATGGCGCTGACCCTGTACCCCGCGATCGACCTCAAGGACGGCGCCTGCGTGCGCCTGGTGCAGGGCGACATGGACCGCGCCACGGTGTTCTCGGACGACCCGCCGGGCCAGGCCCGCGCCTTCGCCGCCATGGGTTTCTCCTGGCTGCACGTGGTCGATCTCAACGGCGCCTTCGCCGGGCGCGCGGTGAATGGCGAGGCGGTCTCGGGCATTCTCGCGGCCGCCGACCTCAAGGTGCAGCTCGGCGGCGGCATTCGCGATCTGGCGGCTATCGAGCGCTGGCTGGAGGCAGGCGTGACCCGCGTCATCCTCGGCACCGTGGCCCAGCGCGACCCGCAATTGGTGCGCGAGGCCTGCCGGCTGTTCCCGAACCAGGTCGCCGTCGGCATCGACGCCCGCGGCGGCATGGTGGCGGTCGACGGCTGGGCCGAGGTGACAGAGACCCGCGCGGTCGATCTGGCGCTGGCCTTCGAGGACGCCGGCGTGGCGGCCGTCATCTATACGGACATCGAGCGCGACGGCGCCATGAGCGGCCTGAACGTCGAGGCCACTGCGGCCCTGGCCGAGGCCGTGACGACACCGGTGATCGCCTCCGGCGGTGTCACCTCGCTGGCCGACCTCCAAGGGCTGAAGATGGTGGCAGGCAGCGGCATCGAGGGCGTGATATCGGGCCGTGCGCTCTATGACGGGCGTTTGCCGCCGCGCGACGCCTTGGCGCTGCTGGCGGCCTAAGCCATGCTGAAAGTCCGTATCATTCCCTGCCTCGACGTCAAGGACGGGCGGGTGGTCAAGGGGGTCAACTTCGTTGACCTGGTCGATGCCGGCGATCCCGTGGAGCAGGCGCGGCTTTACGACGCGGCCGGCGCCGACGAGCTCTGCTTTCTCGACATCACCGCGTCTTCCGACGACCGCGACATCATCCTCGACGTGGTGACGCGCACCGCCGAGCAATGCTTCATGCCGCTGACGGTCGGCGGCGGCGTGCGCGCGGTCGACGACGTCCGCCGCTTGTTGCTGGCCGGTGCCGACAAGGTCTCGATCAATACCGCCGCGGTCAATCGTCCCGAGCTGGTGGCGGAAGCGGCGACCAAGTTCGGCTCGCAATGCATCACCGTCGCCATCGACGCCAAGAGCGATGGCGATGGCTTCGAGGTCTTCACCCACGGTGGGCGCACGCCGACGGGAATCGATGCCGTGGCATGGGCGCAGCGCGTGGTTGCCCTCGGCGCCGGCGAGATCCTGTTGACGTCCATGGACCGCGACGGCACCCGCGTGGGCTTCGATCTGCCGCTCACCCGCGCCATCGCCGACGCCGTGCCCGTGCCGACCATTGCGTCCGGTGGCGTCGGCAATCTCGATCACCTGGTCGAAGGCGTCACCCAAGGCCACGCCAGCGCCGTCCTCGCCGCCTCGATCTTCCACTTCGGCGAACACACCATCGCCGAAGCCAAAGCCCACATGGCCAAGGGCGGCGTCGCGGTGCGGCAGGTGTGAGGGGGCGAAACCAACCAACGGGGACAGTTCTATAGAACTGTCCCCTCCCGATTTACCAGAGAGGGGAAACGCCATGCCGCAAGATGCACTGACACCGGACGACCAGGTCGCCAGGATTTTCGCATGGCGGCGCGGCTTCAATGCCATGCATCTGATCGATATCGGCGTGCGGTTGGGGCTGTTCGAGGCGATCGCGGCCGAGCCGGGCATCTCGTCGAACGCGTTGGCCGAACGGCTGTCGCTGCATGCGCCCTATGTGGAGACCTGGTGCGTCACGGCCTATTCCTTCAGCCTGCTCGAGGCTGACGGCGAGGAACGCGCCTGGAGCCTGGCGCCGCACATGGACCAGATCTTGGCCAAGCCCGGGCATCCGCGCTATCTCGGCGACTTCGTGCGGCTCGGCACCGACCACGCCACCGAGGACCACCGCTTCTGCCGCGAGGCTTTCCGTGACGGCGCCACGGTGCCGTTCCAGGGCCGCAGCGAGGCTTTTGGCCTGGCCGTCGCCGGCGCCACCACAGGCCTGCAGGTGCTGAGTGCGCGCAAGCTGCTGCCGGAGCTCGACGGCCTCACGGACAGGCTGGATGCGGGCGGCAGCGTGCTCGAAGTGGGCTGCGGCATGGGCCGGCATCTGTTGCAGATTACGAAAGCCTTTCCGGAGGCCAAATGCGTCGGTGTTGATATCGACCCCATCGGAATGAAGGCCGCGCGCGAGGCCATCGCGAAAGCCGGGCTGGAAGACCGCGTGCAGCTCATTGAAGGCGATGTGGCGACCGCCGTCCCGGAAGGCTCCGCCGACACCGTCGTCATGGTCGAGGTGCTGCACGAGATTGGCCAGGCCATCCGCCAGGTTGTCATCGACGCCTGCCACCGCGCGCTCAAGCCCGGCGGCTGGCTCCTGATCATCGACGAGACCTACCCGACCAGTCTTGCCGAATCCCGCGAGAAGGATTTCCTCTTCCCCGTCCAGACCGGCTTCGAGGAGCTCACCTGGGGCAACATCGTGCCCACCCGCGAGGAACAGGAGACGTTGCTGGCCGGCGCCGGCTTCAGCGGCGAGATCCAGCGCAGCATCATCGGCGAAGGCTTCACGGTGCTGGCGGCGCGGAAGTGACCGGGCGGCCGGAATGGCCCCCTCTCAGTCGGGTATCGGCCGAACGTCCAGCCCGGCCTTGCGCAAGCCCTCGATGAGTCGCATCAGAACCGCCCGATCCCTGAAAGGAGATCGCACGAATCCTTCCGCGAAATTGGGCGTAAGGCGTAAGACCTCAGCGGCTTCCGCACGCGCCTCTTCCTCATATCCAAGCAATCCATAGGTTGCCGCGAGGTATTGATGGGCGGCACCAAAATCGGGATTGAGCGCTAGGCTGGCCCGAAAATCGGTTATCGCCTGCTCATAGTCCTGGGCAATGAAATGCGCCTGACCTCGGCCGGTTTCCGCAGTGAAGGAGTAGGGGTCGAGCCGCAACGCAATATCGGCTGCGGCAAGCGCCTCAGCGCTCTCGCCCCCGAAGCTCAACATGGTGGAGAGCGTGCTGTAGCCGCTCGCGAAATTGGTATCCAGCGCTGTCGCTTGCCGTGCCGCGGTAATCGCCTCGTCGACTCTGTTCTGCCAGGCTAAAGCCCACGCTAGGCGATCGTGCGCTTGCGGCAGCGAGCGGTCGAGAGCCACCGCCTTCAGCGCAGCTTGCTCGGCATCCTCGATCGCCGCCGCGCCTTCGCTCCAACCGTAATACCACGCCAGCATTTTGGCATGGCCGAGCTCCGCGTAGGCCGCCGCGAAAGCCGCATCCAATTCGATCGCCGTCTCGAACAGCTCCTGGGCCCGCGTGTTTGTCTGTTGCGTTCGGCGGTCCTTGTAGATGCGCCCACGCAGGTACAGGTCATAGGCCTCGGCGCTGGTGGTTAGCGGGTTGTTGCCGCGCGTGGGGGTCAGCTCGCCGAGCTTGGATTGCAAGGCGGCGATGATCTGGCGGGTGACGTCGTCCTGGACGGCGAAGACGTCGGTCAACTCGCGGTCGTAGCGCTCGGCCCAGAGATGGCCGCCGCTCTTGGCATCGATCAGCTGGGCGGTGATGCGCACGCGCCCGCCCTCGCGGCGGACGCCGCCTTCGAGCACGTAGCGCACGCCGAGCGCCCGCGCCACGTCGCTGACATCGACCGCCTGGCCCTTGAACCGAAAAGTGGAGTTGCGGGCGATCACCAATAGCCCCTCGAAGCGCGACAGCTCGGTGATGATGTCTTCCGAGATGCCGTCGGCGAAATACTCCTGCTCGGCATCGCCGGACATATTGGTGAACGGCAGCACGGCGATCGAGGGCTGGTCGCTGACTGCGGCCGGGGCTGCTATCTGCGCGACGGTGGCGGGCGCACCGTGTGGCGCGCTGGGCAAGTAGGTGAACCAGATCGCGATGACGCCAACGAGCACCGACACGACCGCCGCCGCCCCGATCAGCTGCGGCTTGCGCCGCGACGCCGGTTGTGTTTGCGGCGGTTGCGCCTCGCTGCGCAGGCGGTAGACGCGGACCGGCTTGGCTATGTTCTTTACTGATTGCTCGCCGAGGAAATCGAAGCCGAAGTCGAGCTTGCTCTCGACCTCGTCGAGCACTTTGGCGGAAATGCAAATGCCCCCCGCATCGGCCAGCGCCTCGAGGCGCGCGGCGATATTGACGCCGTCGCCATAGATCGTGCCGTCGGGCTCTTCGATGACATCGCCGAGATTGACGCCGACGCGGAACGCCATGCGGCGGTCTTCGGGCAGCTCGAGATTGCTGCGTTCAAGCACCCTCTGCACTTCGGCCGCCGCCTCTACCGCATCCACCGCCGAGGCAAGCTCGGCGAGAATGTTGTCTCCGGGCGCGTTGACGACCCGTCCGCCATGGCGCTCGATCACGCGCGCAATGGTGGCCCGGTACTTCTGCAGCGTCTCCACCGTCGCCGCATCGTCATCGGCCATCAGTCGCGAATAGCCGACCACATCGGCGCTCAGGATCGCCGCCAGCTTGCGGTTCGTCTCGGCCAGGGCTCCACTCCATTGGCCTGTGACACGAACGACCCGGCGACCGTACGCTTAACCTGGACGCGACTCAACTCGCTGTGGCTAATTTTGGCGGACGGCGCCCTCAGATCATGGCTGATGGCGTAGGCTCGGAGCGGCCCTTTGTAACCATCTGCACGACGCGTCGGCAGGCGGCGGCGCGTTGGCGGTCGCCGGCCTTTGCGGCGCATGCGGCCCATCGCCTGGCCACCAGCGGGGCGTCGGGACCATGCACCCGCAGCAGCTTTTGTGCGGTGCATTCAACATCGATCGCTGAAGCCGTATCTTGCGTGCAAAGGCCAGTGTACATGCGCCAGTCTCGCTTTGTTGCGGTGCAGCAAGACGGGTTGATACATGGCTTATGCGGGCGTGGCTGTGACCTTGTTAACACCCCCCGAGGCAGGGGACACTCAGTCGTCGCACCACCAGGTCGGGTCTTGCGCCGTGCGCCGGCAAGCCACCAGATTGCCGGCCGGGAAGGAAAGCACGAAGCCGGCCTCGTCGTCGCTGAGGTAGAGGTATTGCGACCCCACCAGGGCGGGCGCCGCGACGTCGCCGATCTCGGCGAGGGTGAGGGGATAGCTGCCGTGCAGGCGGCGGTGGGCCTCAATCTCGGCGACCAGCGCGTCGCCGATGACCTGGCTCTCCTCGACCAGCGTCTGATGGCGCGCGCCGCTCAGCAGAACAAGGCCGTAACACAAGAAAATACCGCCCAGCAGGGCCGCCAACCGGCGCCCCCTCGGCCGCGGCAAGGGGAAGACGGCGGCGATGGCGAGATAGACCAGCAGAGGGCCTGAGGACATGGCGAAAAGGACGGCAAAGGCGCCCATCCCGAAACCGACCTCCGCCTCGCCGGCCGCGCTGAGGACGAAGGTCCCCGCGACAACATACAGTGCAGCTAGCAGCCCGTTGACGAAGTCTGCTCTGGACGCGTGTCGCTGTGTCTGATTCT
>CAYPAX010000021.1:0-49472 GCA_964408735.1 uncultured Rhodospirillaceae bacterium
GTCGCCGCGCCAGTCATAGAACGACGAGCCGTCTTCGTCCTCCTCCATGCCGTAGGGCGGATCGTCGCTCCAGCCGACGCTGTACATGCCGCGATCGGGGCTATTGAGGATGGCCAGGAAGCGGCGATAGTCCTCAGGAAATTTCAGATTCCACTGCCGCTCGAGGGCAACGATCTCGTCCGCTTCCAGACCGGGCAGCCACTTGGTGCCGCGGCGCCACGACTGTCCCCCCACCCCTTCCGCTTCGAAGTCCGCGAAAGATTTCGTCGGATAATCCGCCCACGCTGCCTCGGTGCGCTCCTTGAACCAGTGCAGGAAAGCATCGAGGTCGGTGGGGATATCGGCCATGTCGATCATGCCCGGTGTTCTAACACAAATCCGCGTCTTGGAATGAGGGCACGACACCATTAGGCTGCGCGCGGATTTCCGGAAAGGGTCGAGACATGCCAGCATCCGCGCGGCCGCGCCGCAGTGTCTTGTATATGCCGGGCGCCAATGCGCGGGCGCTGGAGAAGGCGCGCTCCCTCGCTTGCGATGCCATCATCATGGACCTGGAGGACGCCGTGGCGCCCGATGCCAAGGACATGGCGCGGGAGCAAATAACGGCCGCCCTCGCCGAGGGCGGGTATGGCGGGCGCGAGGTGGTGGTGCGGGCCAATGCGCTCGCGACGCCGTGGGGGCGCGACGATCTGGCGGCTTTGGCCAGGGCCGGGGCGGATGCGATTCTGCTGCCCAAGATCGAGAGCGCCGATGGCGTGCGCCAGGCTCTGGCCGTGCTCGACGAAGCGGGCGCGCCCGAGAGCCTGGCCGTCTGGTGCATGATGGAGACGCCGCGCGCGATATTGGAAGCCGCTTCGATTGCCGGCGCCAGTCCGCGGCTGGCGGCGCTGGTCATGGGAACATCCGACCTGGCCGAAGACCTGCACGCGGCGCACACGGCCATGCGCCTGCCGATGCTCACCGCGCTGTCCCACTGCATTCTCGTCGCGCGCGCCTACGGGCTTGCCATTCTCGACGGGGTTTACTTGGATCTCGCCGACGACGAGGATTTTGCCGCGCAGTGCCGCCAGGGCGCCGAGCTCGGCTTTGACGGCAAGACCCTGATCCACCCCAAGACCATCGCCGCCGCCAACGCCGCCTACGCACCGGGCGAAGCCGAAATCGAATGGGCCAGGCGCATCATCGCCGCTCACGCCGAGGCCGAGGCCGCCGGCAAGGGCGTGGTGCTGGTCGACGGCAAGCTGATCGAGAACCTGCACGTGGCGGCGGCCGGGCGGACGGTGGCGCTGGCCGAGCAGATCGCAGCGAACGAGGCCGCGGCATGAGCGGCAAGAGTTGGCCCGGCAACTTCTTCGAGGACTTCGCTCTCGGCCAGGAGATCGCGCACGCCACGCCACGCACGGTGACCACGGGCGATGTGGCGCTCTACACCGCACTCACCGGCTCGCGCTTCGCCGTCACCTCGGCCGACAGTTTCGCGCAAGGTCTCGGCCTCCCCCGAGCGCCGGTCGATCCCTGGCTCGCCTTCCATATGGTATTCGGCAAATCGGTGCCTGATGTCTCGCTCAACGCCGTGGCCAATCTCGGCTATGCGGAGGGTCGCTTCCTGGCGCCTGTCTATCCCGGCGACACGTTGTCGGCGTCCTCGACCGTGATCGGTGTCAAGCAGAACTCGAACGGCAAGACCGGCGTCGTCTATGTCCGCACCAGCGGCACCAACCAGCACGGCGAGACCGTCATGACCTTCGCCCGCTGGGTGATGGTGGCCAAGCGTGATGCGGCCTCCGCCGCACCAGAGCCCGTGGTGCCTGAGCTTGCCGACCACGTCGCCGTCGCCGACCTGCCGGCACCCACCCTCGATATGGCGGCCTACGACTTCGCCGCCTCCGGCGAGGCCCACCGCTGGGACGACTACGAGGTCGGCGAGCGCATCGACCACTGCGCCGGCATCACCATCGAGGAAGCCGAGCACCAGCTGGCGACGCGGCTCTACCAGAACACGGCGCGGCCCCATTACGACGCCCACTACGCCGCCGGCACGCGCTTCGGCAAGCGGCTGATTTATGGCGGCCACGTCATCAGCCTCGCCCGCGCACTGAGCTTCAACGGCCTTGCCAACGCCTTCTGGCCGGTAGCACTCAATGGCGGCCGCCACGCCGCGCCGGCCTTTGCCGGCGACACCATCCACGCCTGGTCCGAGGTGCTGGCAAAAGATCCGCTGCCGGGCCGCGACGACCTCGGTGCCTTACGCCTGCACCTGGTGGCGACGCGCAATCTGCCGTGCACGGACTTTCCCGAGGACGACATCGTTCTCGACCTCGACACCACCGTGCTGCTGCCGCGCGGTTGACTTGGGCGAATCCAGGGTCTAGGTCACTTAGGTCTCTGTAAGCGCCGAGGGGAGCTGTCTATGAGCCAAGCTGAGCGGCCACTGTCGCCGCACCTGCAAGTCTATCGACCGCAGCTGACCTCGGTGCTTTCGATCCTGCACCGCATGACCGGCGCCGGGCTCGGGCTCGGCACGCTGCTGCTGGTCTGGTGGCTGGCCGCGGCCGCCGGCGGCGTCGAGGACTACGCCACCGTGCAAGCCTTCATCGGCTCCTTCATCGGCCGCGTGCTGTTGCTGGGCTGGACCTGGGCGCTGTTCTACCACCTCTGCAACGGCATCCGGCATCTGTTCTGGGATGCGGGCGTCGGCTACGAGCTTGCCGCGCTCTACCGCAGCGGGTGGACGGTGGTCGCCGCATCGGGCGCCCTGACCCTGCTGGCCTTCATCATCGGCTACGCCTCGCGGGGCGGATCATGAGCCGGCTCGCCCGCGCCCGCGGCCTCGGCGCCGCCAAGGAGGGCGTGCAGCACTGGTGGCTGCAACGGCTGACGGCGATCGCGCTGGTGCCCTTGCTGCTCTGGTTCACGGCTTCGCTGGCCCAGCTCGCCGGTGCCGAGCAAGCGGCCGTCACCGCCTGGCTGGCGCGGCCCCTGGTCGCGGTGCTGGTGGTGCTGCTGCTGTTCGCCACCTTCGCTCACCTCAAGCTCGGGCTCGAGGTGGTGATCGAGGATTACGTGCACGGCACCTTCGCCAAACATGCCGCGCTGCTGCTGGTGGGCTATGGCTGCATTCTGCTCGGCGCCATCGGCATTTTCTCCGTGCTCAAAATCGCTTTCCAAGGCTGATCCGCCATGTCCGACGCCTATCCGATCATCGATCACGCCTATGACGTCGTCGTCGTGGGTGCCGGCGGCGCGGGCTTACGCGCCACCTTCGGCATGGCCGAGAAGGGCCTCAAGACGGCCTGCCTGACCAAGGTCTTCCCCACCCGCAGCCACACCGTGGCGGCGCAAGGCGGCATCTCGGCGTCGCTCGGCAATATGGGCGACGACGACTGGCGCTGGCATATGTACGACACGGTCAAGGGCTCCGACTGGCTCGGCGACCAGGACGCCATCGAATATATGTGCCGCGAGGCGGCGCCCGCGGTCTACGAGCTGGAGCATTACGGCGTGCCGTTCTCGCGCACGCCCGAGGGCAAGATCTACCAGCGCGCCTTCGGCGGCATGACGACCAACTACGGCGAAGGCATCGCCCAGCGCACCTGCGCCGCCGCCGACCGCACCGGCCACGCCATCCTGCACACCCTCTACCAGCAGGCCCTGCGCGCCCACGCCGAGTTCCTGGTCGAATATTTCGCCCTCGACCTGATCATGGACGAGGACGGGGTTTGCCGCGGGGTGATGGCCTGGAACCTCGACGACGGCACCATCCACCGCTTCCGGGCGCACCAGGTGGTGATGGCGACGGGCGGCTACGGACGCGCCTATTTCTCCTGCACCTCGGCCCATACCTGCACCGGCGACGGCAACGCCATGGTGCTGCGCGCCGGCCTGCCCTGCCAGGACATGGAGTTCGTGCAGTTCCATCCCACCGGCATCTACGGCGCCGGCTGCCTGATCACCGAGGGCGTGCGCGGCGAGGGCGGCTACCTCACCAATGGCGAGGGCGAGCGCTTCATGGAGCGCTATGCGCCCTCGGCCAAGGATCTCGCCAGCCGCGACGTGGTCAGCCGCTCCATGACCGTCGAGATTCGCGAGGGCCGCGGCGTCGGTGCCGAGGCCGACCACATTCACCTGCATCTCGAGCACCTCGATGCGGAGCTGATCAATCTGCGCCTGCCCGGCATTGCCGAGACCGCGCGCATCTTCGCCGGCGTCGACGTCACCCGCGAGCCGATCCCGGTGCTGCCGACCTGCCACTACAACATGGGCGGCATTCCGACCAACTATCACGGCGAGGCGGTGACGCTCCGCGACGGCGACCCGGACGCGGTGGTGCCGGGCCTGATGGCGATCGGCGAGGCGGCCTGCGTCTCGGTGCACGGCGCCAACCGGCTCGGCTCCAACTCGCTGCTCGATCTCGTGGTGTTCGGCCGCGCCGCGGCCAACCGCGCCGCCGAGCTGGTACGCCCGGGCGAGGCCCACAAGGATATGCCCGCCAACGCAGGCGAGAACGCCGTCGCGCGGCTCGACAAATGGCGCCACGCCAAGGGCGGCACGCCGACCGCCGCCATGCGCCTCGAGATGCAGCGCGTCATGCAGAACCACTGCGCCGTCTTCCGCACCGGCGAGGTGCTGGAGGAAGGCGTGCAGAAGCTCACCAAGGTCTGGGGCGGGCTCGACGATATCGGCGTCTCCGACCGCTCGCTGGTGTGGAACTCGGATCTCGTCGAGACCTTGGAGCTGGAAAACCTCATGGCCCAGGCCGTGGTCGCCATCACCGGCGCCGCCAACCGCACCGAAAGCCGTGGCGCCCACGCCCGCGAGGACTATGCCGAGCGCGACGACGAGGACTGGCTCAAGCACACCGTCGCCTGGCTCGACGAGAACGGCAAGCCCCGCCTCGACTACCGCCCCGTCCACCTCAACACCCTGACCAACGAGGTCCAGCCCATCCCGCCCAAGGCGCGGGTGTACTAGGCTGGCATTCGAGAGGCCGAACCCATGGCAGAATTCACTCTCCCGAAGAACTCCAAGGTCGGTGCCGGCGAGACGCACAAGGCGGCAGAGGGGGCGACCAACGTGCGCACCTTCGCGATCTATCGCTGGAGCCCGGACGACGAGGACAATCCGCGCGTCGACCGCTACGAGGTCGATCTCGACACCTGCGGGCCGATGGTTCTCGACGCCCTGATCAAGATCAAGAACGAGATGGATTCGACGCTGACCTTCCGCCGCTCCTGCCGCGAAGGGGTCTGCGGCAGCTGCGCCATGAACATCGACGGCACCAACACCCTGGCCTGCACCAAGTTCATCGACGAGGTCGATGGCGAGGTGCCGGTCTATCCCCTGCCCCACATGCCCGTGGTCAAGGACCTGGTGCCCGACCTCAACCACGTCTATGCGCAATATGCCTCCGTGGAGCCCTGGCTGCAGTCCGACACCCCGGCGCCGCCCGACGGCGAGCGCCTGCAAAGCCCCGAGGAGCGCGAGAAGCTCGACGGGCTCTACGAATGCATTCTCTGCTTCTGCTGCTCCACCAGCTGCCCGAGCTATTGGTGGAACGGCGATCGCTATCTTGGGCCCGCGGTGCTGTTGCAGGCCTATCGCTGGCTCGCCGACAGTCGTGACGAGGCGGCGGGCGAGCGGCTCGATGGGCTTGAGGACCCCTTCAAGCTCTATCGCTGCCACACCATCATGAACTGCACCAAGACCTGCCCGAAAAGTCTCAATCCGGGCCAGGCGATCGGCGAGATCAAGAAACTGATGGTCGAGCGCAGATAACATGATGTGGCTTCTTCTCGTCGCCGGCCTGCTGTTGTTGCTGGTGGGCGGCGAGCTGCTGGTGCGCGGCGCCGTCGGCCTGGCGCGTGGCTGGCGCGTCTCACCGCTCGTGATCGGCTTGACCGTGGTCGCTTTCGGCACCTCGGCGCCGGAACTCGTAGTCAGCCTCAACGCGGCCCTCGGCGGCCATGCCGACATCGTGCTCGGCAACGTGGTCGGCTCCAACATCGCCAACGTGCTGGCCATGATCGGCGTCGCCGCCTTGTTCGCGCCCATCCTCATCGACGGCAGCACGGTGCGCCGCGACGGCACCATCCTGCTGCTGGTCAGCATGATTTTCGTCGGGCTTTGCCTGCGCGGCAGCATCGATTGGCCGATAGGTTTGGCCATGGTTGCCTCCCTGGCCGCCTATACGTTGTGGTCGTTCTGGGCCGCGCGCCGGGCCGCCGCGCCCGTCATCGCCGACCTCGGCGGCGAGATCGAGGAAGCGCCGTCGAAGCCCTGGCTGGCCATGGTCTTTACCCTCGGCGGCATTGCCGGCGTGGTCGTCGGCGCCGACCTCCTGATCGACGGTGCCGTCGAAGTGGCGCGCCTGGCCGGGCTGTCGGAAGCCGTGATCGGCCTCAGCCTGGTCGCCTTCGGCACCTCGCTGCCGGAGATCGCCACCGCAGGCATGGCCGCCTGGCGCGGCCATAGCGACCTTGCCATCGGCAATGCGCTCGGCTCCAACCTGTTCAATATCCTCGCCATTGCCGGCATCACGGCCCTGGTGGTGCCGGTTCCCGTGGCCGCCGAGCTGCTCGCCTTCGATTTGTGGGTGATGCTGGCGGTAACCGTGGGGCTGTTGCTACTGCTGACCATGGGTCGGCGCATCGGCCGCCTCGAAGGCGCGGTGCTGGTGGCCGGCTATGGCTTCTACATCACCTTCATCACGAGCGGCGCCACAATCTAGAGCATGGGCAGACAGCCCGCTTCTGGGCTATCCTGCCTTTCTTTGTGACATGGGTGGGAGAGCGTCATGCGTGGATTGACCCTTATCATCGTCTTGGTAATCGGCCTCGGTGCCGGCTATTACGGCCGCACACTGCGGCCGGCAGACGCGCCGCAAGCGCCAAGCGGCGGTGAAGTTGCGACATCGGAGCCGGCTGCAGACGCCGGGCCGGGCGATGCGGTACGCTGGAAGCTGGCCAGCTCCTTTGCCGCGACCATGCCGATCCTCGGCCCCTCGATCGACGCCTTTATCAGCAATGTCGATACCACCTCCGGCGGCAACATGAAGATCAAGTTCTTCGATCCGGGCGCCCTGGTGCCACCGCTCGAAGTGTTCGACGCCGTGGCCTCCGGCTCGGTCGACATGGGCTATTCCACGCCCGGCTTCTGGGCCGGCAAGGAAGCCGCCTTGCAATTGTTCAGCGCCGTGCCGTTCGGGCCGGCCTCGGCCGAATACATGGCCTGGTTCTATTTCGGCGGCGGCAAGGCGGAGTTCGAGGCGATCTACGCCAAGCACAACATCAAGGGCCACCTCTGCGGCCTCTTCGCGCCCGAGGCCTCGGGCTGGTTCCGCGAGGAGATCACCAGCGCCGAAGACCTCAAGGGCCTCAAGATGCGCTTCTTCGGCCTCGGCGCCCGCGCCATGGAGAAGCTCGGCGTCTCGACCCAGCTCATCGCGCCCGGCGACATCTTCCCGGCGCTCGAGCTCGGCACCATCGATGCCACCGAGCTTGCCAGCCCGGCCATCGACAAGAATCTTGGCTTCTATCAGATAGCCAAGCACTATTACTTCCCCGGCTGGCACCAGCAATCCACCTGGGTCGAGCTGATCGTCAACATGGACCGCTGGAATACGCTCAGCGACCGCCAGAAGCGCATCTTCGAGGTCTCATGCGGCGACATGGTGCGCCGGACCATCGCCCAAGGCGAGGCCGAGCAGGTGCCGGCGCTCGAGTTCCTCGAAGGCGAAGGCGTGACCCTGCACGAATGGTCGCCGGAGATGCTGGGCCTGTTCGAAGGCGCCTGGAACGAGGTCGCGATCGAGGAAGCCGCAAAGGACGCCACCTTCGCCAGCGCCTGGAAATCGCTCAGCGACTTCCGCACCCGTTATGCCACTTGGCGCCAGCTCGGCTATCTGAAATAAACACCCGGTCTGGAACCGAAGGAAAAAAGAGCCATGACCACGACGCTGCACCACTACATCAACGGCCAGAAAGTGGCCGGCAACAGCGGCCGCCTCGGCGATGTCTTCAACCCGGCCACGGGTGAGGCAGAGAAGCAAGTGCCGCTGGCGGACAACGCCGATGTTAACGAGGCGGTGGCAGCGGCCAAGGCCGCCCTTCCCGGCTGGGCGGCAACCACGCCGATCACGCGCGCGCGCTGCATGTTCCGCCTCAAGACCTTGATCGAGGACAACATGGACGTGCTCGCCGAGCTGGTCGGCTCGGAGCACGGCAAGACCATTCCCGACGCCAAGGGCTCGATCACCCGTGGCCTCGAGGTGGTCGAGTTCGCCTGCGGCATTCCCCACCTACTCAAGGGCGAATACACCGAGGCCGTGGGCACGGGCGTGGACAGCTTCTCCGTGCGCCAGCCCGTCGGCGTCTGCGCCGGCATCACGCCGTTCAACTTCCCGGCCATGATTCCGTTGTGGATGGCACCCCTGGCGGTGGCCTGCGGCAACACCTTCATCCTCAAGCCGTCCGAGCGCGATCCGAGCTGCCCGCTCAAGCTGGCCGAGCTGTTCACGGAAGCGGGTGTGCCCGATGGCGTGCTCAACGTCCTCAACGGCGACAAGGATGCGGTGAACGCGCTGCTCACCCACCCGGACGTGGCGGCGATCAGCTTCGTCGGCTCCACGCCCATCGCGCAGACCGTCTATGGCACGGCCGCCGCCGCCGGCAAGCGCGTACAAGCCTTGGGCGGTGCCAAGAACCATATGGTGGTGATGCCCGATGCCGATCTCGACCAGGCCACCGATGCCCTGATGGGTGCGGCCTACGGCTCGGCCGGCGAGCGCTGCATGGCGGTCTCGGTGGCGGTCGCTGTCGGCGGCACCGCCGAGCCCTTGATCGAGCGCCTCAAGCCGCGCATCGAGAGCCTGCGCATCGGCCCCTACAACGACGCGGACGCCGATATGGGCCCGATCGTCACGGCCCAGGCGCAGGAGCGCATTCGCGGCCTCATCGATTCCGGTGTGGCCCAGGGCGCCGACCTCGTGGTCGACGGCCGCGACTACACCCTGCAGGGCTATGAGAACGGCTATTTCATGGGCGGCACCCTGTTTGACAAGGTGACGCCTGAGATGGACATCTACAGGGAAGAGATCTTCGGCCCCGTGCTCTCCGTGGTGCGCACCGAGGACTATGAGGGCGCCCTCAACCTGGTGCGCGAGAATGCCTACGGCAACGGCACCGCCATCTTCACCCGCGACGGCGATGCGGCGCGCGATTTCGTCAACCGCGCCAATATCGGCATGGTCGGGGTCAACGTGCCGATTCCGGTGCCCGTGGCCTATCACAGCTTCGGCGGCTGGAAGGCGTCCAAGTTCGGCGACCACAACACCCACGGCATGGACGGGGTGCGCTTCTACACCCAGCTCAAGACCGTGACCGCGCGCTGGCCGAGCGGCATCAGGGAAGGCGTCGAGTACACCATCCCGACGCTGCAGTAGACCGTCCGTGACCGAAGGACCCATCGCCGCCTACCGGCGACGGGTCGCCGCCGAGCACCTGCACCCGGACCCGGCGCAGGAGCTGGCGGCGGAAAAGCTGCAAGCCCTGCATGGGCGACTGCGCCATTGGCAGCCGACCCAGCGCGGCGGCTGGCGCGACCGCCTCGGCCTCGGCGGGGGTAACGACAGGCGGCCGCCGCCGCGGGGCCTCTACCTTTATGGCGGGGTCGGTCGCGGCAAGACCATGCTCATGGACCTGTTCTACGACTCGGCCCCGGTGGAGCGCCGCCGGCGAACCCATTTCCATGCCTTCATGCAGGACGTGCACGCCCGCATCCACGCCTGGCGCACCGCATCGCGCGAGACCGGGCGCCACAGCGCCGCAGATCCCATTCCGCCGCTGGCGGTGGCGCTTGCCGACAGGGCCTGGCTGCTCTGCTTCGACGAATTCGAAGTGCGCGACATCACCGATGCCATGATTCTCGGCCGTCTGTTCGCGGCATTGCTCGATGCCGGCGTGGTGGTCGTCGCCACCTCCAACCGGCCGCCGCGCGAGCTCTATCTCGACGGCTTGCAGCGCGACAGCTTTCTGCCTTTCATCGCCCTGCTCGAAGAGCGCTTCGATGTCCTGCACCTCGACGGCCCCAGCGATTACCGCCTTGCCGGAATGGCCGAGGCCGAGGTCTATTTTACGCCGCTGGGCGAGACGTCCGAGCAGGCCCTCGACGCTGCCTTCGCGCGCCTCGCCGGCGGCGCCCGCAGCGTGCCCGAGACTCTGCTCGTGCACGGCCGCGAAGTGGTCGTGCCGGCGGCCAATCGCGGCATCGCCCGCTTCGCCTTCGCCGACCTTTGCGAACAGGCCCTTGGTGCCGCTGACTATCTCGCCATAGCCACGCATTTCCACACCGTGGTGCTGTCCGGCGTGCCCGTTATGGCACCGGAGCAGCGCAACGAGGCGCACCGCCTGGCCACTCTGGTCGATATTCTCTACGACCATAACGTCAAGCTGCTGCTCAGCGCCGCCGGACCGCCCGAGGCTCTCTATGCCGGCGGCACAGGCGCTTTCGAGTTCCGCCGCACCGCCTCGCGCCTGGTCGAGATGCAAAGCGAGGCCTATCTCGCATCCCCCCACCGCCTTGCCTGAGCTTGCGCCCGTGCTACGTTTGGCGCTATGAAGCCCCGGCTTTTCGGCGCCGAAACACAAAGGAGATTTCGCCATGGCTCGCAACAAGATCGCACTCGTCGGTGCCGGAAATATCGGTGGCACCCTGGCGCACCTGGCCGGCCTCAAGGAGCTTGGCGATGTGGTGATGTTCGACATCGTCGACGGCCTGCCCCAGGGCAAGAGCCTGGACATTGCCGAATCCTCTCCCATCGAGGGCTTCGATGCAGCGATGGCGGGCACCAACAGCTATGCCGCGTTGCGCGGCTCGGACGTGGTCATCGTCACCGCCGGCATCGCCCGCAAGCCCGGCATGAGCCGCGACGATCTTCTCGACATCAACACCAAGGTCATGCAGGCGGTAGGCACGGGCATCAAAAAATACTGCCCCAAGGCGTTCGTTATCTGCATAACCAATCCGCTTGACGCCATGGTCTGGGCACTGCGCGAAGCGAGCGGCCTGCCGCATAACAAAGTGGTCGGCATGGCCGGCATTCTCGACTCTGCGCGCTTCCGTTATTTCCTGGCCGAGGAGCTCGATGTCTCGGTCGAGGACGTCAGTGCCTTCGTGTTGGGTGGTCACGGCGACACCATGGTGCCGCTGGTACGCTATTCGACGGTAGCCGGCATCCCGCTTCCCGACCTCATCAAGATGGGCTGGTTGAGCAAGGCCAAGCTCGACGAGATCGTCCAGCGCACCCGCGACGGCGGCGCCGAGATCGTTAGTCTGCTAAAAACGGGCTCGGCCTTCTATGCCCCCGCCTCGTCGGCGATCCAGATGGCCGAAGCCTATCTCCGCGACAAGAAGCGGGTGCTGCCCTGCGCGGTCCATCTTGACGGCCAATACGGCGTTCGCGGCCTCTATGTCGGTGCGCCGGCGGTGATCGGTGCCGGTGGCGTCGAGCGTGTCGTGGAGATCACCCTGAACCGGCGCGAACAGGCCCAATTCGACAAATCCGCCGGTGCCGTACGCGAGCTGGTGGAAGTGGTGCGCAAGATGATGCGCAAGAGCGCCCGCAGCAAAACCAAGGCGGCAACGCCCCGCCGCCGTGGCGCCAAGGCCAGAACATCTGCGCGAAATCCCCGCTCCCGCAGCAAATAGCGTTACCGCAGAGCCACGGTTCGGATCGTCTTTTCGGGCAATATCAGGCAAGACCTTGGCCGGCGGGGATAACGTGATACATTCCGAACACGGGTTTCGCAGCGCTACTGCGGGTTTCGACAACGGAAGTGCGTCATGAATATCCACGAATATCAGGCCAAGGCATTGCTCGCTAAGTATGGCGTGGCCGTGCCAAACGGCAAAGTCGCCTACACGCCGCTTGAGGCAGAGGAAGCCGCGCAAGCGCTGGGCGGCTCCGTCTGGGTGGTCAAGGCACAGATTCACGCCGGTGGCCGCGGCAAGGGCGGCGGCGTCAAGGTCACCAAGTCCATCGACGAGGTGGTCGCGGCGGCGAAGACCATGATCGGCATGAATCTGGTCACCCACCAGACCGGGCCGGCAGGCAAGGAAGTCAAACGCATCTACGTCGAGGAGGGCTGCGATATTGCTCGCGAGCTCTATCTCGGCGTCCTGCTCGACCGTGCCTCAAGCCGTGTCACCATCATGGCCTCGACAGAAGGCGGCATGGATATCGAGGAGGTGGCGGCAAGCACGCCTGAGAAGATCATCCGCATCACCATCGACCCGGCCAGCGGCCTGCAGCCGTTCCACGCCCGCCGTCTCGCTTTCGGACTCGGCCTCGAAGGGCGCCAGGTCTCGTCCGCGGTCAAGTTCCTCACCGCCATCTACAAGGCCTATCTGGAGACCGATGCCAGCCTTATCGAGATCAATCCGCTGGTGGTCACTGGTGCCGGCGAGGTGCTGGCGCTCGACGCCAAGATGAACTTCGACGACAACGCGCTCTATCGCCAGGCGGACATCGCCGACCTGCGCGACGAGAGCGAGGAGGACCCGCGCGAGCTGGCCGCCGCGCGCCACGACCTCAACTACATCAAGCTCGACGGCAATATCGGCTGCATGGTCAACGGCGCCGGCCTTGCCATGGCGACGATGGACATCATCAAGCTGCATGGCGGCGAGCCGGCGAACTTCCTCGATGTCGGCGGCGGCGCCACCGGCGAGCGGGTGACCGAGGCTTTCAAGATCATCCTCTCCGACCCGGACGTCGATGGCGTGCTGGTGAACATCTTCGGCGGCATCATGCGCTGCGACGTCATTGCCGAGGGCATTGTCGGCGCCGCCCGCACGGTCAGCCTGCACGTGCCGCTCGTGGTGCGCCTCGAAGGCACCAACGTCGATCTCGGCAAGAAGATCTTGGCCGATTCGGGCCTGCCCATCATTTCCGCCAACGATCTCGGCGATGCCGCCGAGAAGATGGTTCATGCGGTGAAGGAAGCTGCGCGATGACAGTCCTCGTCGATGCCGAGACCAAGGTGATCTGCCAGGGCTTCACGGGCCGCCAGGGCACCTTCCATTCCGAACAGGCGATCGCCTACGGCACCCGCATGGTGGGTGGCGTGACCCCCGGCAAGGGTGGCAGCACGCATCTCGACCTGCCGGTCTTCGACACCACCTACGAGGCGGTCGCGGAGACCGGCGCCGATGCCAGCGTCATCTATGTGCCGCCGCCCTTTGCCGCCGACGCCATCTTCGAGGCCGTCGATGCCGGCGTGGCGCTGGTGGTCTGCATCACCGAGGGCATTCCGGTGTCGGACATGGTGCGCGTCAAGCGCCTGTTGCGAAATTCCAGCACCCGCCTGATCGGCCCCAACTGCCCCGGCATCATCACGCCGGATGCCTGCAAGATCGGCATCATGCCGGGCCACATCCATTCGCCGGGGCGCATCGGCATCGTTTCGCGCTCGGGCACGCTGACCTACGAGGCGGTGGCCCAGACCACTGCCGTCGGGCTTGGCCAGAGCACCTGCATCGGCATTGGCGGCGATCCGGTCAACGGCACCAATTTCATCGATTGCCTGGATCTTTTTCTGGCCGACCCCGGCACCGAGGGCATCGTCATGATCGGCGAGATCGGCGGCAGCGCCGAGGAAGAGGCGGCGGAATTCCTCACCGCCTCCAAGGTCAAGAAGCCCGTGGTCGGCTTCATCGCCGGGCTGACGGCACCGCCGGGCCGGCGCATGGGCCATGCCGGAGCAATCATTGCCGGCGGCAAGGGCGGTGCCGGCGAGAAGATCGAGGTCTTGAAGTCGGCCGGCGTGGTGGTCGCCGATTCGCCGGCAAGCCTCGGCACCACCATGTTGGAAGTAATGCAAGGGTAACTGCCGCAGATCGGAGCGAAAGATGGCCGGCCAACTCGACGACCTGACTTTCCTATCCGGCGCCAATATCGGTTTCATCGAGGCGCTTTACGAACACTACCGCACCGATCCGGCGGCGGTGGATCCGAGCTGGCGGGATTTCTTCAGCGAGCTCGACCGCGAGCCGGCGGCCCTGACCGCGGCAACGCCCGAGGCCGGCGGCCTCGACCTGGCGGCGGCGCAGTCGCTGACCCGTGACTCCTTGCGGGTGCTGATGATGATCCGGGCCTATCGCGTGCGCGGGCATCTTATTGCCAATCTCGATCCGTTGGGACTCGACGCCGAGAAGCATCATCCCGAGCTCGATCCCGCGACTTACGGCTTCAGCGACGCCGACTACGACCGCAGCTTCTTCATCGACGGCGTGCTCGGGCACGAGACCGCCACCTTGCGCGAGATCCTGCACATCCTGAAGCGGGTCTATTGCGCCAAGACCGGCGTCGAGTTCATGCACATCCAGTATCCGGCCGAGAAGGCTTGGATTCAGCAGCGCGTCGAGAACACCGTCGATCAGCCGCCTTTCACGGCGCCGGAGAAGCTCGACATCCTGCGCGAGCTCGAGGTGGCGGAGGGCTTCGAGCGCTTCCTGCATGTCAAGTTTCCCGGCACCAAGCGCTTCTCCATCGAGGGCGCGGACAGTGTCGTTGCCGCCATCGAGACCATCATCCGCCGCTCTGCCGCCCATGGTGTCGAGGAGGTGGTGCTCGGCATGCCCCATCGCGGCCGGCTGAATGTGCTGACCTCGATCATGGGTAAGTCCTATGTGCACATGTTCTCGGAGTTCCAGGGCGAATCCGCCAAACCCGAGGACGTGCAGGGCTCGGGCGACGTCAAATATCATCTCGGCACGACCTCGGACCGCACCCTGCCGGACGGCAACAATATCCATCTCTCGATGACCGCCAATCCCTCACACCTCGAGGCGGTCAACCCGGTGGTCTCGGGCCGTGTGCGTGCCAAGCAGACATTGGCGGGCGATACCGAGCGCAAGCGCATCACCGCCATCCTGATGCATGGCGACGCCGCCTTTGCCGGCCAGGGCATGGTGGCCGAAACCCTCGGCATGTCGGAGCTCAGAGGCCATCGCACCGGCGGCACGCTGCATGTCATCGTCAACAACCAGATCGGGTTTACCACCAGCCCGCGCTTCTCGCGCTCGTCGCCCTATCCCTCCGACGTCGCCAAGATGATCCAGGCGCCGATCATTCACGTCAACGGCGACGATCCCGAATCGGTCGTCAGCGCCGCCGCCTTCGCCGCCGATTTCCGCCACGAATTCGGCCGCGACGTGGTGCTCGACATCTTCTGTTACCGCCGCCACGGCCATAACGAAGGCGACGAGCCTTCCTTCACCCAGCCCGACATGTATCGCCGCATCGCCGAGCTGCCGACGGCGCGTCAGCTTTATGCCGAGCGCCTGATCAGCGAGGGCGTGCTGACGCCGAAAGAGGCGGAGAGCCGCCGCGCCGCCTTCAACGACGAGCTTGAAGAGGCTTTTGAGAGCGGCAAGTCGTACAAGCCGACCAAGGCCGATTGGCTGGAAGGCATGTGGACCGGATTGGAGCAGGCGCCGGCAGGCGACCGCCGCGGCAAGACCGCCGTCAAGATGGAGACCCTGCGCGAGCTCGGCCACGCGCTCTCGGCGCGTCCCGAGGAGCCTTTCAACCTGCACCGCAAGATCGGCCGCTTTCTCGACCAGCGCCGCAACTGTATCGATACCGGCGAGGGTATCGACTGGGCGACGGCAGAGGCGCTGGCCTTCGGCAGCCTGCTGCTCGATGGTCACGACGTGCGCCTGAGCGGCCAGGACTCGGCCCGCGGCACCTTCTCGCAACGCCATTCGGTGCTCGTCGACCAGAAAGTCGAGTCGCGCCGCCGCATCCCGCTCAACCACCTTGCCGAGAGCCAGGCCCATTACGAGATCACCGACAGCATGCTCTCGGAAGCGGCGGTCCTCGGCTTCGAATACGGCTACAGCCTGTCCGATCCCAACACGCTGATCCTCTGGGAGGCCCAGTTCGGCGACTTCGCCAATGGCGCCCAGGTCATCATCGACCAGTTCATCGCGGCGGGCGAGAGCAAGTGGCTGCGCATGTCGGGCCTGGTCTTGCTGCTGCCCCATGGCTATGAGGGGCAGGGCCCGGAGCATAGCTCGGCGCGCCTGGAGCGCTTCCTCCAGCTGTTCGGCGACGACAATATCCAGGTCATCAACTGCACCTCGCCGGCGAATTATTTCCACGCCTTGCGGCGCCAGATCCACCGCAAGTTCCGCAAGCCCCTGATCGTCATGACGCCGAAGTCGCTGCTGCGCCACAAGCGCGCGGTCTCGCCGCTGGCCGAGATGGGGCCGGGATCGGGCTTCCATCGCGTGCTCGGCGAGAGCGAGCGCCTGGTGGCGCGCAGCAAGGTCAATCGGGTCGTGCTGTGCTCCGGCAAGGTCTATTTCGACCTGCTGGAGGAGCGTGAGGCGCGTGATATCCGCGACATCGCCATCCTGCGCCTGGAGCAGATCGCACCCTTCCCGGAGGAGGCGCTGGCGGAGGAGCTCGAGAAATATCCCAAGGCCGAGGTGGTGTGGTGCCAGGAAGAGCCCAAGAACATGGGTGCCTGGACCTTCGTCGCACCGCGCATCGAGGATCTGCTCGGCCGGCTCAAGGTCGCCGCCGAGCGGCCAAGTTTCGCCGGCCGGCCGGAATCGGCATCGACGGCCGTCGGCGTCATTCGCGGTCACAATCGTGAGCAGGCGAAACTTGTCAACGAAGCACTGGAACATAAGCAGAGGCGAGCCGGAGACTCTCGCCGCGGACGGGGAGCGAAACGGAAATGACCATAGAGATCACCGTTCCGACGCTCGGCGAATCGGTCACCGAAGCGACCGTCGCCAAGTGGTTCAAAAGCGCAGGCGATGCGGTTGCGCGCGACGAGGTGATCGTCGAGTTGGAGACGGACAAGGTCAATCTGGAAGTCACGGCCGAGGTGGCCGGCGTGCTCAAGGAGATCGTCGCCGGCGAAGACCAGAACGTCGACGTCGGTGCCATCCTCGGCCTGATCGAGGAAGGCGAAGCGCCCGCCGCCAGCGCCGGCAACGGTGCCGACGAGGCGGCGCCCGCGCCCGAGCCCGCCCCGGCCATCGAGACCACGGCCGCGGCGCCGGTGCAGGCCCAGCCGCTGTCGCCGGCGGTCCGCCGCCTGGTCGCCGACAGCGGCATCGACGTCAGCCGCGTGCAAGGCACAGGCAAGGACGGCCGCGTGCTCAAGGGCGATGTGCTGGCCGCGCTCGGCAGCACCCCGACGGCGCCTGCCCCAGCGGCCGCGCCCGCGCCCGCGCCCGCCCCTGCGCCTGCGGAAGCGCCGGCGCCCGGCGTCCAGCGCGAGCGCCGCGAGCCCATGAGCCGCCTGCGCCGGCGCATCGCCGAGCGTCTCAAGCATGCCCAGAACACCGCTGCCATGCTCACCACCTTCAACGAGGTCGACATGACCGCGGTGATGGCGCTTAGAGCGGAATACCGCGACGACTTCGAGAAGCGCCATGGCGCCCGCCTCGGCTTCATGTCGTTCTTCGTCAAGGCGGCGGTCGCAGCCCTCAAGGAGCAGCCGGCGGTCAATGCCGAGATCGACGGCGACGATATCGTCTACAAGGAGTTCTACAATGTCGGTGTCGCGGTTGCGGCGCCCCAGGGCCTGGTAGTGCCGGTGCTGCGCGATGCCGACCGCATGAGCTTCGCCGAGATCGAAGGCGGCATTGCCGCCTATGGCGCCAAGGCGCGCGACGGCAAGCTCGGCCCGGGCGACATGGCCGGCGGCACCTTCACCATCTCCAACGGCGGCGTCTTCGGCTCGCTGTTGTCGATGCCGATCCTCAATCCGCCGCAATCGGCCATCCTCGGCATGCACAAGATCCAGAAACGGCCGATGGCGGTGGGCGATGCGGTCGAGGTGCGCTCGATGATGTATCTGGCGCTGTCCTACGACCATCGCATCATTGACGGCCGCGAGGCGGTGACCTTCCTGGTTCGTATGAAGGATGCCATCGAGGATCCGCGGCGCCTGCTGCTCGACGTCTGACTCTAAAGCCCTTGGGAGGGAACAATGGCCGACGCATTTGATGTTGTGGTGATCGGCGGCGGACCCGGCGGTTACGTGGCCGCCATCGCTGCCGCCCAGGCCGGGCTCAAGGTGGCTTGCGTGGAGGCGCGCGAGGCCCTCGGCGGCACCTGTCTCAATGTCGGCTGTATTCCGTCCAAGACCCTGCTGCACTGGTCGGAGCGCTACGCCGAGGCGGCCAACGACTTCGCCACGCACGGCATCAAGGTCGGCAAGCTGGAGCTCGACCTCAAGGCCATGCTCGCCAACAAGGAGAAGGTGGTCGACGGCTTCACCGCAGGCATCGCCTTCCTGTTCAAGAAGAACAAGGTCGAATCGGTGCATGGCGAGGCCAAGCTGATGGCTGCCGACAAGGTCGCTGTGGCCCTGGCGGATGGGGGTGAGCGCGAGCTCAACGCCAAGAATGTCATTATCGCTACCGGCTCGGTGCCGAGCGAGCTGCCCGACGTGCCGATCGACGAAAAGCGAATCGTCTCGTCCACCGGCGCACTGTCGCTGGCCAAGGTGCCGAAGCACCTGGTGGTGGTCGGCGGCGGCTATATCGGCCTGGAGCTCGGCTCGGTCTGGCGCCGCCTCGGTGCGGATGTCACCGTCGTCGAGTTTCTCGACCGCATCGTGCCGACCATGGACAACGACCTTGCCAAGCTGTTCCGCCGCGAGCTTTCGAAACAGGGCTTCAAGTTCAAGCTATCCACTAAGGTCGCGGCAGCCAAGGCCACGTCTCGCGGCGTCACCCTGACGCTGGAGCCAGCGGCCGGCGGCGAGGCTGAGACCATGAAGGCCGACGCGGTGCTGGTGGCGGTCGGGCGGCGGCCATTTGCCGACGGCCTCGGCCTCGACGCGGTGGGCGTCGCCCAGGACGCCCGCGGCATGGTCGTGGTCGACGATCGCTACCGTACCAATCTGGCAGGCGTCTATGCCATCGGCGATGTCGTCGCCGGGCCGATGCTGGCCCACAAGGCCTCGTTCGAGGGCATCGCAGTGGCCGAGACCATCGCCGGTGGTCATGGCACCATGAACCGCGATGTCATCCCGGCCGTGGTCTACACCCAGCCGGAGGTGGCATGGGTCGGGCGCACCGAGCAGGAGCTGAAGGAGGACGGCGTCGCCTTCAAGAAGGGCAACTTCCCCTTTACCGCCAACAGCCGCGCCAAGACCATCGGCCAGACCGCGGGCGTCGCCAAGGTGCTGGCGGATGCCGAGAGCGACCGCGTGCTCGGCGTCCACATCATGTCGGCCGATGCCGGCTCGCTGATCGCCGAAGCCGCCGCAGTGATGGAATTCGGCGGCTCGTCCGAAGACATAGCCCGCATCTGCCACGCCCACCCGACCTTGAGCGAAGGCGTCATGGAAGCCGCCTCGCTAGCCGCCTTCGGCAAGACGATTCATATGTAAAAAGAAGAAGAGCCGGCCCTGGGGAGGGGACCGGCTCCGGCTTCTGTGTGTGTGGCTCGGGTGTGGTTGGGTCTCAGCGGCCGATGTCAGAAGTGGCGCCTATGGCATCGGCGTCGGCATAGATGTCGGTTAGGAGCTTTGCCTGGCTGGTGCTGGCAATGGCGCTGGCCAGAATTAGTGCGGCTACGACGAGGTAGATGCGGGGAGCGTACATGGTGTGTCTCGTTCGTTTCGCAAAGGTTCAGGCGCGGGGTGGCGTCCTTCGATGAACAAAGCTTCGCAAATTTTCGCTAAATGCACAGCGAAGCCCTTCACACCATTCGAGTGATGTAGTTCACAGCTGCTTTCCGATCGGAAAAAGAAAACGGAGCCGACCCAGGGAGGGGAGACCGGCTCCGTCGTCTGCGTGTGGCTCAGGCGTGGCTGGGTCTCAGCTGCCGAAGTCCGCGAAAGTGCCGATGCTGTCGGTGCGGCCGCGGCCGGTCTGCGGCGCGGCGACCACGTAGGGGCGATCGGCACTGGTGTTGAAGGCGGCATTGCCGGCCGGCACGTTGGCGGTGGCACGGCCCGGCATCGGGGCCTCGGCAACCACTACCGCGTAGGTCGCGGCGGCGTATGCGGGCGTGACGTCGGCGCGGTGATTGACGTCGGTGACGGGCTGGGCCTGGGCGGCGCTGGCAAAGATAACGGCGGCGGCGGCGAGGGCGATGCGGGAAGCGGTCATGGTGTGGCTCTTTCTTTTCATCCGGGTTCAGGAGCGGGGTGGCGTCCTTTGATGAACAGAGCATCGCCGATTTTCGCGCACCTCGCAGCGAGGCCCTTCACACAACCCATGTGAAAAGTGTCACACCCGTATTTCGCATCGCCTGCCATGGGCAAATAGAAAACGGAGCCGGCCCAGGGAGGGGAGGCCGACTCCGTCGTCTGTGTGTGGCTCGGGTGTGGCGGGATCTCAGCTGCCGAAGTCGAGATAGGCGCCGATGCTGTCGGTGCGGCCGCGGCCGGTCTGCGGCGCGGCGACGACGAACGGGCGATCGGCACTGGTATTGAAGGCGGCATTGCCGGCCGGGACGTTGGCGGTGGCGCGGCCCGGCAGCGGGGCCTGGGCAACCTCTACCGCGTAGGTCGCGGCGGCGAATGCGGGCGTGATATCGGCACGGTTATTGACGTCGGTGACGGGCTGCGCCTGGGCGGTGCCGGCAATGGCGCTGGTGAGGATCAGGGCGGCGGCGGCGAGGGAGATGCGGGAGGCGGTCATGGTGTGGCTCTTTCTTTTCATCCGGGTTCAGGAGCGGGGTGGCGTCCTTTGATGAAAAGATCTTCGCCGATTTCCGCGGCCGGTGCAGCGAAGCCCCTCACACAACCCATGTGAAAAGTGTCACACGCCGTCGGATTTGCCCGGGGCGGCAAAGCCCAGTACATTCGCGCCGTGAATTCAGAGTGGAGCAAGGACACGATGGACGGATCGATTGCAGCCGAGGACGGCATTCGGCACGATTGGACGCGGGACGAGGTCGCGATGCTGTTCGCGCTGCCTTTCGCCGACCTGATGTACCGGGCGCAAGGCCTGCACCGGGCCCGCTTCGACCCCAACCGGGTGCAGGTCTCGACGCTGCTCAGCATCAAGACCGGCGGCTGCCCGGAAGACTGCGCCTACTGCCCGCAAAGCGCCCATCACGATGCCGGCGTCGAGGCGGAGAAGCTGATGCCGCTTGCCGAGGTCGTGGAGGCCGCGCAGAAGGCCCGGAACGGCGGCGCCACGCGCTTCTGCATGGGCGCGGCCTGGCGCAGCCCCAAGGACCGCGACATTGAAGAGGTCAGCGAGATGGTGCGCGAGGTCGGCGCGCTCGGCCTTGAGACCTGCATGACGCTTGGCATGCTCACGGCAAGCCAGGCTGATACCCTGGCCGATGCCGGCCTCGACTACTACAACCACAATCTCGACACGGCACCGGAGTTCTACGGCAACATCATCTCGACGCGCACCTATCAGGAGCGCCTGGATACCCTCGACCATGTCAGAGACGCGGGCATCAAGGTCTGTTGCGGCGGTATCGTCGGCATGGGTGAGGACAGGGCCGAGCGCGTCGGGCTGCTGCACATGCTGGCAAGCCTGCCGACACATCCCGAAAGCGTGCCCATCAACATGCTGGTGCAGGTCACAGGCACGCCGTTGCATGGCACAGAGGCGCTCGATCCCATCGAGTTCGTGCGTACCATTGCGGTTGCCCGCATTCTCATGCCGGCCTCGATGGTGCGCCTGTCCGCCGGGCGCGAGCAGATGGACGATTCCACCCAGGCGCTGTGTTTCCTCGCCGGTGCCAATTCGCTGTTCTGCGGCGACAAGCTGCTGACGACGCCTAACCCCGGCGAAGCGACGGACGCAGCGCTCTTCGCGCGGCTCGGTATCAGCGCGATGGAAACTGCCGAGGCCTGATCAGCCATCCTCCCCGTCCAAGGCGGCGAGCACCCGCGGCGGCGACATGGGCAGATCCGTCATCCGCTTGCCGATGGCATCGCGCACGGCATTGGCGACGGCCGCCATGGGCGGCACGATATTGGCCTCGCCGACACCCTTGACGCCATAGGGG
The DNA here is from genome assembly GCA_964408735.1 of uncultured Rhodospirillaceae bacterium. Classification (GTDB taxonomy): domain Bacteria; phylum Pseudomonadota; class Alphaproteobacteria; order UBA7887; family UBA7887; genus UBA7887. Next base: position 22,013 of record CAYPAX010000021.1, read on the forward strand.
TGGTCGGGGTTGGTCACCTCCACCAGCACCGTGTCGATCATGGGCAGGTCGGAGGCCAGGGGCATGCGGTAGTCGAGGAAGCCGGCGTTCTCCATGCGGCCCTGGTCGTCATAGATATACTCTTCGTTTAGGGCCCAACCGATGCCCTGCACGACACCGCCCTGCATCTGGCCCTCGACATAGGAGGGATGCACGGCACAGCCGGCGTCCTGGGCTACCGTATAGCGCAACACCGTTATCCGCCCCGTGTCCGGGTCGACCTCGACATCGCAGATCTGGGTCGACACCCCTGGCCCGACGCCGGTGGCATTGACCCCGGCGCTGGCGCCGATGGGGCCGCCGGTGGCGGCCTTGCCGGCGGCGATCTCGCGGAGCGACAGCGGCTCGTGCTCGCCGACGTTGCTGCTCGACGGCTTGGCATAGCCATCCTCCCAGGTGACGCCCTCGGGATCGACACCCCACATCATGGCCGCGCGGGTGCAGAGCTGTCCTATGACATCTTTCGCCGCATTGACCACGGCAAGGCCCGTCGCCAATGTCACGCGGCTGCCGCCGGTGACGAAACTGAAACCCACCGAGGCGGTGTCCGCCACCACCACGTTGACCTTGTCGTAATCGACACCGAGGGTCTCCGCCGCCATCATCGCCATGGAAGCGCGCGAGCCGCCCACATCCGGGCTGCCGGTGGCGACCTCCACCGTGCCGTCCTCGTTGACCTGCATGGTGGCCGAGGATTCGGCGCCGGCATTGAACCAGAAGCCGGAGGCCACGCCGCGCCCCTGGTTGGGCTCGAGCGGCGCCTTGTAATGGGGATGGTCGACCAATGCCTCCACGGTCTCTGCATAGCCGATGCTGCTGAATTCCTGACCGTAGATTGTCGTGCTGCCGTTGCGCGCGGCGTTTTTCAGGCGCAGCTGGAGCGGATCCATGTCGAGCTTGCGGGCAAGCTCGTCCAAGGCGCTTTCCACCGCATAATTCGCGATCGGCGAGCCCGGCGCCCGATAGGCCGCGGCCTTGGGCCGGTTGACGACCACATCGATGCCGGTGGTCTTGACATTGGCAAGATCGTAGCGCGAGAAGGCGCACATGCAGCCGTTGACCACGGGCGAGCCCGGGAAGGCGCCGGCGGAATAGGCGAAACGCCCTTCCGCCGCGGTGATGGTGCCGTCGGCCTTGGCGCCGAGCTTGACGGTCATGACGCTGCCCGAGGTCGGGCCCGAGGCCTTGAAGACCTCCTCGCGGCTCATCACCATCTTGACCGGCTTGGCGCATTTCCTCGCCAAGGCCATCGCCACGGGCTCGAGATAGACCACGGTCTTGCCGCCGAAGGCGCCGCCGAGCTCGGACGGGGTGACGGTAAGGTCGGCCAGTTCCATGCCCAGCAAGCCGGCGGTAAAGGCGCGCACCGCGAAATGGCCCTGGGTGCAGCACCAGATCTCGCCCTTGCCGTCTTGGGCATAGCTGGCAACGCAGGCGTGGGGCTCGATATAGCCCTGATGCACGGGCTTGGTGGTGAAGTCGTGCTCGACGATCACGTCCGCCTCGGCGAAGCCGGCCTCGACATCGCCCACGGCAAGCTCGCGGACCTTGGAGATGTTGGATGGGGCGCCGCCCTCGGGCGCATCGCCACGGGTGGTCATGTCCTCGAACAGCAGCGGCGCGTCGGGCGCCATCGCCTCCTCGACGCCGATGACGTGGGGCAGCACCTCGTAGTCCACTGCGATCAGCGACAGCGCTTCCTGGGCAACGGCGTTCGTGGTCGCCGCCACCGCCGCCACCGGATGCCCCTCATAGAGCGCCTTCTCCCGCGCCATGGCATTGCGGGTGATATGCGCCATGTTGCGCTCCAGCCTGTCCGGGCCGGCGTAGGCCGAATTGTGATCGGGAAAGTCCGCCGCCGTGACGATGGCCTTGACGCCCGGCAGCGCCGCCGCCTTGGCGGTGTCGATGCCGCGAATGCGGGCATGGGCGTGGGGGCTGCGCAGCATCTTGCCGACCAGCATGCCCGGCAGCGACAGATCGGCGCCAAAGCGCGCCGCACCGGTCACCTTTTCCACCCCGTCGGGCCGCACCGGCCGGGTCCCGACCCACTTGAAGGACTTGCTCTGCGTGTTCATGGCGGTGTTCTCGGCTCCCGGAAAAATCTGCATCTGATATCGGCGACCATACAGCAAAATATGCGGCCCTGTCGCACGCCGAAAGCTTGACCTCCATCAAAGCGCCATTGCGGTCGATGACGTACGATTTTTCGTGTGTTTGTGCCGAGTATTGGGAGCAAGGTCCATGGCAGAAACCGATTTGGAGACCCGGCTGACAGGCATCGTTCTGGCCCAACAGGTGCTCGTCGAAGCCCTGGTGCGCCACGACGCCATCGCCTACCACCAGATGCGCGAGACGATGGCACAGGCATTGGCCACGCTCGAATCGGCGGAAGGCGTGAACGATGCCGTGCTTGCGCCCTTGCGCGGTCAGCTTGCGCTGTTGGATGCGGCGCACCAGCCCGTCGAGCCAGGCGCCGCCCCCAGGGTGCGCGATTGGCGGGAGCTGCTTGCCGCTCAACTCGGCAAGTAATGGCGGCGCCGTCGGCCGGCGGCAGCTGGCTTGCCGAGACCGGCCTGCTGCTGACCGACCTTTACCAGCTCAGCATGTTGCAGGCCTATGCCGAGCAGGGCATGGCGGCGCCGGCGGCCTTCGAGTTCTTCGTCCGCAAGCTGCCGGCGGGGCGGGACTACCTAGTCGCCGCCGGGCTCGAGCAGGTGGTCGAGATGGCGCTCGGCGCGCGCTTCAGCGAGGACGAGCTGGCTTGGCTCGCGGACGGTGGCGGTTTCGAGGCGGGCTTTCTCGACACCCTCGCAAGCTTGCGTTTCGACGGCGACGTCCACGCCATGCCCGAAGGCACGGTGTTCTTTCCCGACGAGCCCATCCTGCGCGTCGTAGCACCCCTGCCCATGGCGCAGCTGCTGGAGACGCGCATCGTCAATCTGCTGCATTTCGAGAGCCTGATCGCGACCAAGGCGGCGCGCATGGCGCAGGCGGCGCAAGGGCGCACGCTGATCGATTTCGGCCTGCGCCGGGCCCACGGTGTCGAGGCCGGTCTGTTGGCGGCGCGCGCGAGCTATATCGGCGGTTTTACCGGTACGGCCACGGTGCCGGCGGCCAAGCTCTGGGACATCCCGATCTTCGGCACTATGGCCCATTCCTTTATCCTCGCCCACGACGACGAGAGCGCGGCCTTCGAGGCATTCGCCCGCTCCCAGCCCGGCAACGTGGTGCTGCTGATCGACACCTACGACACCGAGCGCGGCGCCGAGAAGGTTGTTGCACTGGCACCGAAGCTTGCCGCCGACGGCATCCATATCCGCGGCGTCAGGCTCGACAGCGGCGATCTCTGCGAGCACGCCAAGGCGGTGCGCGCCATCCTCGATCATGGCGGCCTCGAAGAGGTCTCCGTGTTCGCCAGCGGCGGGCTCGACGAGACCGCCATCGCCGACCTGCTGCGGGCCGGCGCGCCCATCGACGGCTTCGGCGTCGGCACCAGCCTCACCACCTCCGAAGACGCACCGGCGCTGGATTGCGCCTACAAGCTCCAGGAATATGCCGGCAGCCCGAAGCGCAAGCGCTCCGAAGGCAAGGCGACCTGGCCCGGCCGCAAGCAGGTCTGGCGCCGCTTCGACGGCGACGGTCGCATGGCCGGTGACGTGCTGACCCTGGAAGACGCCGAGGCACCGCAAGGCACCCCCCTGCTCGCGCCCGTGGTGCGCGCCGGCAAGCGCCTCGCCCCGCCGCCAAGCCTCGCCGAGACGCGCCAATACTGCGCCGAGCAACTGTCACGCCTGCCGGCGGTGTCGCCGTATCCGGTCGAGGTCTCGCAAGCGCTCGCCGACCTCGCCGCCAAGCTGGACGAAGAGCAGGCGACGGCCTGAGCGCGCGGCGGCGGTGGTGCCATGTCGCGGAGATAGGTATCATGTCACCGGAACTCCTAGGTATCATGTCACCGGAACTCCGGAACTCACGGACAGCGAAAGAGCTGCGCCAATGTTGCCCTGCCCACAGTCGTGGGCCGAGAAGCGCAAGCCGGGACATGGCGGGCGTCAGGCGAACAGCGAACCCCAGCCCGAGCCCGACACAGATACGTCACGGAGGCGCAAGGCCTGCCACACGGTCACGCTGACGCTGTCATATACCGGCATGCCAAGCTCGTTTTCCAACGCCTCGACCAGCGGCGCGCCGCGCAGGTTGGTGCAATAGATGGCTATCGCCTGGGGCGCTTCGGCGGCGGCGCTGCGGCACATCTCGGCGATCTCTTCGGCCGTGACCTCGGCGAAGGCGAAGTTGTCCTTGCGGCCGAGGTGGCGCTCGGCGGCGCAGGTCAGGCCCTCGCCTTCGAGGGTGGCGACGATGCGCGTCTGGACGGCGTCGAGATAGGGCGTGACCAGGGCGAAGCGTGTGATGTCGCGGGTGCGAAACGCCTCGACCAGAGCCAGGGTGGCGGTGGTGGCAGGGACGCCGGCCTGCTCGGTGATGGCGGCGCACAGCGCTCGGTCGGCGTCCAGCCCCAGCCAGCCGCCGGAGGTGCCGTTCCAGGCGATGGCGTCGACGCGGGCGTCTTGCAGCTGCCGTGCTGCTGCCAGCATCGGCATCATATCGAACTGGCCGAGGGCGTCGTCGTCGAGAGATATTTCGGTCACGGGAAAGCGCTCGAAATGGGCCGTCGTGCCCGGCGCGAGGTCGGCGAGCATGGCGCTCACGCAAGGCTCCAGCACCGTGTTCGAGGACGGCGTCAGCATGCCGAGGCGCGGCACGGCGCTATTTCGCCGCGATGCGCTCGGCGACCGCGACCAGGCGCCGCATGGAGCGCAGTACGGGCACCTCGATGAGCTTGCCGTCGATCACGACGACGCCGTCGGGACTGGCTTCGAAGGCGGCGATGATCTCGCGCGCCCGTGCTACCTCGGCCGCGGGCGGGCTGAACACGGCATTGATCGCCGCCACCTGGTTCGGGTGGATCGCCGCCTTGCCGGTGTAGCCCAAGGCCAGGGAGCGCTCGGCATCGGCGACCATGCCGTCCATGTCGGAGAGATCGAGATGGGGCACGTCGAGCAGGTCGATACCGGCACCGGCGGCAGCGTTGACCAGGCGCGTGCGGGTATAGAAGAAGGCCTCCCAGGTCGGGCGGGCGCGCAGCTCGGCGGCCATGTCGACGCCGCCGAAGGCCATGAGGTCTAGGCGTGGGCTGGCGTGCGCGATCTCATGCGCCGCCTCCAGCCCGGCATTTGTTTCGATAATGACATGAAAGCGCATGTCGGCTTGCGGGCCGGTCGGGAGAAGCTCGCCGAGCAGGCGGATCTCGTCGGGCGTTTCGACCTTGGGCAGCAACAGTGCCGGCGGCGGCGAGGGGCTGGCCAGGATGGCGTCGATGTCGCGCAAGCCGTCCGGCCCGCGCAGGCTGTTGATGCGTACGATGCGCTCGACCCCGTCGTCGGCCTGGGGGGCGGCGAACATCGCCATGGCCTCAGCGCGCGCTGCCGCCTTGTCGCCGGGCGGCACCGCGTCCTCGAGGTCGACGCAGACCATGTCCGCCCCGGTCGCCAGCGCCTTGGCGAACAGCTCGGGCCTGTCGGCCGGCGCGAACAGCAGGCTGCGCCTGGGCCTAATCTTGCATTCTAACATGTGCGTTTGCGCACCAGCTCCCAGCTTTGCCAGCCGAGATAGCCGATCGCCCCCAAGCCATAGGCCACGAAAAACCAGTCGAAAACGCCGGCCCAGGCGAAGGGGCCGATGAGGTAGATGAAATCCTCGATCTCGAAGCCGCCGAAATAGGGATGCGCCACCGCTTCCTCGCCATGCTGCTTCTCGCTGACCAGGCGCACGGTCATGACCGCGGGAATGCTCAGCGCGGCGGCGATGCCGAGATACAGCATGCCCTCGCCATAGCCGGCGGCGGCAAGCCCGATACCGGCGCCGAGATACATCATGGTGTAGTTGGCGGCACCCGTCAGATAGTCGAGGTGATGGCCGAAACGCGAGGTGCGCCCGGTCTGGCGCGCCAGCTCGCCATCGGTGTGATCGACGAAGACCGCCAGCATGAACAGCGCCGCGCCAAGCCCGAAGGCGTCGCCCCGCGACAGGGTCCAGGCGGCGGCTGCCGCCAGGGCGAAGCTGACCCCGGTCAACTGATTGGGCGTGATGGGCGTGCGCACCAGCGGGCGCACCAGCCAGGCCGCCAGGCGCTGGTCGTAGGGCACGCCCGCGGCGCCGGGTTTGGTCTCGATGGTCTGGTTGCTCATGCTCACTCGCTCCTGGCGAACCAGGCGACGGCGTCTGCCAAGGCCTCGCCAGCCGGGCGCGGCGCGTAGCCGAGCTCATCGCAGGCCCGTCGGCTGGAAAAATACATGCGGTGGCGTGCCATGCGCACCCCGTCCCGCGTCGCCATCGGCTCGCGCCCGGTCAGCCGCGCCATGGCTTGCGAGATATGTGCGATGCCCATCGCCACGGCAGCGGGCAAACGGACCGATGGCGGCCGCCTGCCGGCCAGGCGCGTCACTTCGTTGAGAATATCGCGCAGGCTCATGTCCTCCCCACCAAGAATGTAGCGCCGGCCGGGCAAGCCGCGCTCATGGGCAAGCCAATGGCCTTCCGCCACGTCATCCACATGCACGATGTTGAGACCGGTCTCCACATAGGCGGGCACGCGTCCCGCCGCGGCATCGCGGATCAGGCGCCCGGTCGGCGTCGGCTTGATGTCGCGCGGGCCGACGGGGGTGGAGGGATTGACCACGACCACCGCCAGGCCGGTCTCTTCCGCCACCGCGAGGACGGCCTGTTCGGCAAGATATTTCGAGCGCTTGTAGGGGCCGATCATGTCGGCAAGGGCCGATGCCGTCTCTTCGTTGGCGGGCGTGGAATCGGCATGCGGCGTGATCGTCGCGACACTCGAGGTATAGACCGCCCGCCGCACGCCGGCCTCGGCCGCGGCCCGCATCAGGGCCCGCGAGCCTTCGACATTGGTGGCCATCATCGCTGCCGGGTCGGGACACCAGATGCGGTAGTCGGCGGCCACGTGAAAGAGGGATTCGCAACCGCTCACGGCCGCCGCCAGCGAAGCCGGATCACCAAGGTCGCCCTCGACGACCGCCACATCCAGACCCTCGATATTGCTGCGGTCACTGCCCCGGCGGGCAAGCGCGCGCACCTCACGCCCCTCGGCAAGCAGGCGGCGCAGCACGGCGGCGCCGACGAAACCCGTGGCGCCGGTGATCAGCGTGGTCATCGCGATACCCCGAAAATACCGCTATACTCTGCGGACATCGGGACCGAGCTGGCGTTGTCGAAAGGGGCGATCATGGCGCATCAGGCGGAAATCGAGCCGGCCGCGGCGGCGCTGTCCAACGCCGCCGAGAGGGATCTGCGCGTATCGTTGGCGGCGGCATATCGCATGTTCGACTTTTTCGGCTGGACTGAGCTCATTTACGGGCATCTCACGGTGCGGCTGCCGGGTCCGGAGCGGCATTTCCTGATCAATCCCTTCGGACTGATGTTTCACGAGGTGACGGCCTCCAATCTGGTCAAGATCGATATCGATGGCAATATCGTCGGTGCCAGCGAGCATCCGGTCAATCCGGCCGGATTCGTCATTCACAGCGCCATCCACGCCGCGCGCGACGACGCCCTTTGCGTCATGCACAGCCACACTCCTGCCGGGATGGCGGTGGCAGCCTTGGCAGGCGGCCTGAACCGTTGCGATTTTGGCGGTATCGCGCTTGCCGGCCGCGTCGCCTATCACGATTTCGAGGGCCTGACCGTGCGCATCGACGAGCGCGAGCGTCTGGTGCAGAGCCTCGGAGACAAGAATCACCTGGTCTTGCGCAATCATGGCCTGCTCACCTGCGGCGGCTCAGTGGCGCAGGCATTCGTCCGCCTCTACACCCTGCAACGGGCCTGCGAGGTGCAGATGCTGGCCAGAAGCAGCGGCGAAGCCCTTGTCGAGCCCTCGCCTGCGACCTGCGAGAGCCACGCCAGGGCGCTCGACGAGAATGCCAGCCACGACCTGGCTTTTGCGGCTCTGATTCGCTTGATGGAGCAGCGAGATCCCTCTTTCAGGGACTGATCTGATGAAATTTGAGCGGTATAGTTGCCTTGCTGCGTCATCGAGGCGCTCAAATCTTGCGATTTCGTTGCCGAACGGCTGGCGCGACGTATTTAACAATGGGGCGCATCCCATGCAGGGTGTGCGCTGGGCGTTGCCCCTCGGGCCGCGCCGGCCGAAGATCGAGAGTCAACACGCAAACGGCTGAGTGTCGTCAATGGAAGCAAATTCGGGTGTGGGGTATTCGCACTATCGCTTCGATCGCCTGTCGGTGATGGTGATCGACGACAATAGGCACATGCTAAACTTGATATCGGAGATCCTGCGCGGCTTGTCAATTCGCGCCATCACCAAGCTGACGGATCCGGCCGATGCCTTCAAAGAGATGTCGGTGGTCGCCGTCGACCTGCTGATCGTCGATTTCGCCATGCCCATGTTGAATGGCATCGAGTTTACGCAGCTTGTTCGTTCCGGCGGCGACAGCCCCGATGTTTTCGTCCCCGTTATCATGGTCACCGGATATAGTGATGCACTGACGGTGCAAAATGCACGCGACGCCGGGGTCACCGAATTCCTGGCCAAACCGATTTCGGCACGCGCTCTCTACCGGCGAATTCTGGAAGTCATCAACAATCCCAGGCCCTTCGTTCGTTGTACTGGCTTCTTCGGGCCCGACAGGAGGCGCCGCGAGATACCGTTCGAGGGACCCGAGCGCCGCGTTGAGCCGCCCACCGAGGACGGCGACGGGAAGGCGCGTCTCTATCCGACCCAGATTATTGACGTGTGAGCCGACACATGCTCTATGCCGCGACAATGCTCTCCCCAAGGGCAAGCCTCTCAGCCACCTTTGATCGCTGCCGCCGCGATAGGCGCGCCGGAGTAGCGTGGCTATGAGCAGCGCAAAGAGCCGCGGCTTCGTCCTCGAACGGCTATCGGTCCTGATCGTGGACGATAACCGCTACATGATCATGCTGATCGCCGAAATCCTGCTCGGACTCGGCATTCGCAACGTGACGAAGTTCACGGACCCGGCCGATGCCTTCAAGGAGCTGGCGATAATGCCGGTGGACCTGGTAGTCTGCGACCATGCCATGAACATGCTTAGCGGCATCGAGTTCGTGCAGCTGCTGCGCACCAGCAAGGACAGCCCCAACCCTTTCGTGCCGGTCATCATGGTCAGCGGTTATGGCGACATGGCAACGGTGACCTCGGCGCGCGACGCCGGTGTCAGCGAATTCCTGATCAAGCCGATCTCGGCCAAGTCCCTATACATGCGGGTGCTCGAGGTAATCAACAAACCGCGCCCTTTCATCCGCTCCAAGACATATTTCGGGCCGAACCGCAGGCGCCGCGCACAACCCTTCGAGGGCAAGGAGAAGCGCGTGAAAGAGGCCCAGGAAATTCCGGAATCGGCGGGCGATCCGCGCCTATATCCGATCGATTCCGTGTGACGCAGGCAGGGTGGAGAAGGACATGAGCAACGGCGACAGCAACCCGGACGCAGGAAAAGATTCGGTCATTCGCGTCGAGAACAAGATCAAGAACAAGGTGACCCTTGGCGGCAAGATCAAGGGAAGCGGCTTCGACGACCAGCTGCTGCGCAAGGCCGAAGAGCGCGTCGAGGGTCTGCAGGACATCTTTCTCGAAGCGGCCGACGAGGACATGGATAAGCTCATCAATGCCTATCGCATGGCCGAAAGCGAGCCTGCGAAACTCGATACCCACCTCAATACCGTGCAAGGCGTAGCGCACGATTTGAAAGGGTACGGCGATAACATAAATTATCCCTTGCTGACTCGATTCGGCAATTCGCTGTCCTTGTTCCTGCGCAAGGCCGAGGCCCCTGATGACAAACGGCTAGAAGTGACGCGCGTCCACGTCGAGGCCATGCGCCTGGTGCTGAACGAGCAGATTACCGGCGACGGTGGCGAACAGGGCGAGGAGCTTTTTGCCGCCCTCGACGAGGCCGTCAGGAAATATCTCAAGGCCAGCGATTACTAGAGCATGGCCGAAGCGAAGGGACAAAGGCGCAGGGCACCAGCCGGTAACGCCAACCAGGAAGCACGGGAAAAGGCGCGCCAGTCGATTCGCGAGATCGACAAGGCGCTGAACGGGCTGTGGAACCTTGGCCGCAATATCGTGGTCGGCTGGTGTGCCGCCGAGGACGGCATGGCGGTACTGGCGATCCCGCAATATGTGCTGCCGGAGCTCAGCGACGAGCAGTCCGCGGCGCTCGGCGGGCGCCGCATGATGACCCCGGAAAGTCTGGCCAGGGCGGCCGTCATGCTCGGCGTCAAGCCCCTGCCGTTGAAGCTGCCGATCAAGACGGGCAAGAAGGGCGTTCCGATCAAGGCCATAGAATCGGTAATGCGGCGCTATTGCATCACCAAGTCGGAGCACCGCGCCGCGGTCATGTTCGACATCGTCGGCTTCTCGCTGCATACGCCCATGGAGCAGGTGACGCTGCTCAACAGCCTGTCCTATTCGATCAACGTCGCCCATAGCCGCGCGCTCGCCAACGGCCTCACTCTCGAGCTCGGGCGCTCGACCACCGGCGACGGTTTTTATGTCTGGAACTGGGAGGACGGCGTCGACGCCGACATCAACCTGTTCTACATGATGATGCTGGTGCTGGCCGACAATGCGCTGGCGCGTCGCCGCGGCACGGCAGCGACGGCACCGACTTTGCGCACCTGCTTCCATATCGGCAGCCACTACGAGTATTACCAGGCCGAGGGCCTGAGCCCGGCCGTCAGCGGCTATATCGTCGGCAACCTGACCATCGAGCTGGCGCGCATGCTCGACAAGGCCCTGCCCGGCCAGGTTCTGATCGGCAGCTTCAACCGCCCCAAGGAGGACCGCCGCATGGGCGGCCCCATAGGCCGGGTGCTCACGCCTTCTTTCGTCGACCGCGCCCAGACCCGGCTCGACGACCTCAAGGAAGTGCGCCTGTCGGGCGAGAGCATCAGCGCCCTAAAGTGCTATCTCACCGGCGAGGCGGTCAGCCCCGGCGTCTTCTCGGTGAAGAAGTTCTCCGTGAACGACAAGCACGGCCTCAGGCGCGACGTCTTCAACGCCAAGGTAAATATCTATCGCGGCGATGCCGATGCGGTCTTCCTCGGCCTCGAGCATGCCGAGCTCGACCGTTTCGATGCCGAGGCAGGCGATTTCCGCCCGCTTGCGCCGACGGCCTAGAGCATGTCCGTTTTGTCATGCACAAGCGCGTCGCCCTCAATCTTCACGCCGACTTCATAACCGCGCTTGCCATTGCGAAGGACGCACGCTTAGTCGCCTCCGTGGCTTATGACGGCAGCCTGCGCCTTACAAACATCGAGCCTGGCAATATTTTCGATTTCGAGGGTCACGACCACACCCTGAGCGACGCCTTTATGCGCGGGCCGGGCAACGCCCCTGTCGTGCTGGTGGACTTCTTGCCCCACGGCGGCGAAGTGCTGATGATCGACGCGAACGGGCAGCTCGAGAGTCGGACATGCCCGGCCGGCGCGGTGACCAAGACCCACACCTTGCGACCGGGCCCTTACCATGCCTTTGCGGTCTCTCCCGACGGCAAGCTCCTGATCGGCGCTGCCGAGGCCAGCCGCAAGGAAGTCGCGGCCGAGGCCGGCGGCAGCGATGCCGGCGAGCCCGACAGGAACCTGCGGCTCTGGCGCCTCGATGACGGTGCCGAGGTCTGGGCCGCCGCACACGGCTTCACCACCGAGAAGATCCCTTACGACTGGGGAGAGGCGGACTGCGAATGCGGCGTGCGCGCCGTGGCGTTCTCGCCCGACGGCCGCTTCCTGGCGTCGCTCGGGGAAGACGAAATGCTGCGGCTGTGGCACGCCGACAGCCACGCCTTGTCGCAGGAGTGTCCGGTGGCGCGCCCGTTTGCGTCGAACGGTATGGCCTTCTCGCCGGACAGCACCCTGATCGCGGTTGGCGGCAACTACCTGCTGAGCGTCTACGATATCGAGACTGCCGCGCTCAGGCCGCTCACAGGCGATGACGAACAGCGCGATGTCGGCTGGGTGACGGCACTCGCCTTCTCGCCGGATGGCTCGGCACTGGCGACGGCGCATACCAACAACGCCATTCGCCTCTGGGACACGAAGACCGGCACCCTACAGATTACCCAGCCGGCCCACGCCATGGCGCCCACGGCTCTCGCTTATGCCGCCGACGGCAAAACCCTCGTCAGCGGCGGTGCCGACGGCGTGGTTATCCTTTGGGATCTGGAGTCGTAGCGCCGTCGACAACGTTCAGGATCGTCGGGTGGTATTCGTCGCCGTGGCCGGCGGCTATTGCCGCTTCGAGCATGCGTTCCGCCGTCTCGGCACCGGGCACGGCGACGCCGCCGTCGGCCGCGAGCTGCATGGCATAGCGCAGGTCTTCGAGGGCGTAGCTGGCGGAGAAGGCCCGTTCCGGGAAATTGCCCGGCAGTAGCGCTTTCATGCCGTGATTGCGCAGCGCGAAGCTGTCGGCCGAGCCCGTCGACAGGGTCTCGAACAAACGCTCGCCATCAACGCCGGCGCGGCGCGCGATGGTCAGCGCCTCCGACAGTGCCACCACGGTCTGGAACAGCACCATGTTGTTCATCAGCTTGGCCACCTGGCCGGCGCCGATACCGCCGCAATGGCTGATGGCATTGGCGAAACAGGCGAGATGGGGGCGGATGCGCGCGAGCACCGCATCCTCGGCGCCGACCATGACCGCCAGCGTGCCGGCCTCGGCCGCCGCGCGGGTGCGTGCCACGGGCGTATCGGCGTAGTCCACGCCCTTGGCCGCGAAGCGCGCGGCGAGATCCCGGGTGAGCGCGACGGGCACGGTGCTGGTATCCACGACGACGCTGCCTTCGCGCACCGCCGCCAGCAGCTCGGAACCGACAGCGTCAAGCTCGGTATGCCCCGGCAGCGATAGGAAGATCACATCCGCTTCCGCGGCCACCTCGGCGATGCCTGCGGCAACCTGCGCGCCGGCCTCGGCGAGCCGGGCCAGCGGTTCCTCGCGGATGTCATAGGCGATCACTGGCAATTCCGACTTGGTCGCCAGATTGCGGCACATGGGCTCGCCCATGACGCCGAGACCGATGAATCCGAGAACACCCGCCATCAGCCGTTCCCCTTCGCGAAGTCGGCCGCTTCGCCGCCGGCGATGCGCCCGAACACCGAGCCCGAGGTCAGCCCCGTGCCGCCCGGATAGTTGATATAGAACAGGTCCCCGACCAGCTCGCCCGCGGCGTAAAGGCCGGGGATGGTGCCGGCGTCGGTCTCCTCGACGGCGCAGCGCGGCGTAATCGCGATGCCGCCGAAAGTAAAGGTCACGCCGCAGGTTATCGCATAGGCGCTGTAGGGCGGCGTATCCAAGGCATTGGCCCAGTTGCTCTTGGGCAGCGCCAAACCCTCGGTGCGGCGACCGTCCTTGACGGTGGGGTCGAAGGCGATGTCGTCGCGCACCGCGGCGTTGAAATCCGTCACGGTCTTCAGGAAGGCATCGGCATCGACGCCCTCCAGACGCCCTGCCAGTGCTTCCAGGGTATCGGCACTCACCTTGGTGACCTCGCGAATGCGATACTCGTCACGCAACAAATGCTCGACCTTGGCATCGAACACTTGCCAGGCGAACTGGCCCGGCTGCTCGAGCACCCGGCGGCCGTATTTGGCATAGGTGTAGTTGCGGAAATCGGCGCCTTCGTCAACAAAGCGCTGGCCCTCGCCATTGACCATGATGCCGAAGGGATAGCTGTGCTTCTGGAAGCCGTCGCCGACAGAGAGATCGCCGAAGGGCGGCGCGTTGCGGTCCCAGCCGACCGCATGGCAGCCGGACCAGTTGCCGGCGGCGATCGCACCCACGTCCAACGCCATGCGGATGCCGTCGCCGGTGTTGAAGCGGCTGCCGCGCACCTTGGCGAGATCCCAGCCCGGGCCGAGATAGCGCGTGCGCCATTCGGCATTGGCCTCGAAGCCGCCGCAAGCCAGCACCACAGCCTTGGCGCGCAACGTTTCCTCCTGCCCGCCTGTGCGGACGACCACACCGCAAACCCGCGGGCCGTCCTGCACCAGGGAGACCACGCGGGCGCCATAGCGGATCTCGGCACCGGCTTTCTCGACCACGCGATATTCGGACTCGCACAAGCCCGGACCGCCGCCCCAGGCCTCCACCGTCAGCCCGCCCCAGAAGCGAAAGCGACCGTCGATCTTGAAAGCCTGGCGGGCATACATGGGCATGAAGCGGATGCCCTTCTCGCGCATCCACACCAGGGTCGGGTGGCTCTGGCGCACCAGCACCTCGACCAGATCCGGGTTGGCACGGAATTCCGTGACCCGCGCCATGTCGTCGAAGAACTGATCGGCCGGGTAGCTGCCGAAATCGGTGTTCGCGCGCTCGTCCTCGCTGAGGTCGGGCATGATCTGCAGCAGGTCGTCGAGGCCGTCATAGACGACGCGCATGGCGCCGGCCGTAAAGCGCGTATTGCCGCCGCGCTCGTCCTCGCTCGCGCGCTCCAGCACCAGCACCGAGGCGCCCTTCTCCCGCGCCGCCAAAGCCGCACACATGGCGGCATTGCCGCCACCCACCACAATCACGTCCGCATCGCTCACGCCCGATCCTCCCGAATAGACGCGCGGATATGATCATATGGTGGAGGGAGAGGCAAACGGCGGGCTTGCACCTGTGCCGCCTCTGCCGCTACCACTGCCGACATGGCGGACAGGAACAGTATTCTTACCGAGGCCCGAGCCCTGCTTGCCAGCGGGCGCGAGGCCGAGACCGACCGCCTGCTGGTGCCGCTGCTCGAGGCAGATCCCGGCGATGCCGAGGCCATGGGGCTGCTTGCCGAGGCACGCATGGCGCTGACGCCCGAGAACCCCATGGCGCATATTCTGATGGCGACGGCCGAACACAGGGCGGGGCGGCCACGCCGGGCCACTGCCCATGTGCGTACGGCCTTGCGGCTCGACCCCGACAATGCCGCGGCGCTCACCTTGCTGGGCTTTTGCCAACGCGATACCGGCGCCCCGGAGAAGGCCGTTGAGCCTCTGGAACGTGCCGCGGCACTGATGCCAGGCTCGGCCGATGCGCAGCTCGCGCTGGCCAATGTGCTGCGCGATGCCGGGCGCCCGGAAGATGCCATCGACGCCTATCGGGCCGGCCTAGCTTGTGACGCGGACTCGGTGGCGATTCACAGCAATCTGGCCGTCACCCTGCAACAGCTCGGCGATCTCGCCGGCGCCCGCGAGCATTTCGAGGCCGCCATCGCCAAGGCGCCGGATCAGGCGGCCATCCAGTACAATTTCGCCATCCTGGATTTGTTGTGCGGGCGTTTCGCCGACGGCTTCGCGCGCTACGATTGGCGCTGGCGCAAAAAGGGCGCGGTGAACCGGGCACGGCCGTTTCCCCAGCCGGAATGGAACGGGGTGTCCCTGGCGGATCAGACCATCCTGGTCTGGAGCGAGCAGGGGGTGGGCGACGAGATCATGTTCGCCAGCCTCTTCCCTGAGGTCATCAAAGCCGCCGAGAGAGTCATCATCGAGTGCGAGGCGCGGCTGCAGCCGCTCTTTGCACGCTCCTTCCCCGCGGCAGAGGTGGTTGCCCGCAGCGACCCGCCCGACGCCCGCCTGCTGGCTGCTGACATCGATGTGCAAAGCTCGGCCGGCGGCCTTTGCAAGTGGCTGCGCCGCGATGCCGGAGACTTCAGCGACCCACAGGCCTATTTGCGTGCCGATACCAGTGTGACCAAGGCGCTGCGCGAGCGCTACGGCGCCGCGACCGTGGGCATCGCGTGGCACAGCAAGACGCCGTTCTGGGGCGACATCAAGACGGCACCTCTGGCCCGCTGGCAGCCGATCCTCGCGACACCCGGCGTTACCTGGATCAATTTGCAGTATGGCGATTGCGCGGCTGAGATTGGCGCGCTGCCGGTCGCGGTTCACCAAGATGCGGAAATCGACCAGATGGCCGACCTCGACGCTTTTGCCGTCCAGGTTGCCGCCATGGAGCAGGTTATCACCACCTCGAACACCACCGCGCATATGGCCGGTGCCCTTGGCGTGCCCTGCCGCCTGCTGCTGCCAATGGTGCCCGATTGGCGCTGGCAGCTCGCGGGCGAGGGCGCCTTGTGGTATCCCAACACGCGTATCTTCCGGCAAAGCCGCCGCGGCGACTGGGACACGCCCATCAAGGCCGTGGCGGTTGATCTCAATCAAGGCGGCGATGCCACAGAACAAGGATAAGCCGGGGATGGTGGATCCGGTCGCGAAATACGGCAGCGCGCGCGTGCCGCGCTACACCAGCTATCCGACCGCGCCGCACTTCCATGAGGGTGTCGACGGGCCGATGTTGCGCGGCTGGCTGGCCGAGCTGGATCCCGCCGCGCCACTGTCGTTCTACGTTCACGTGCCGTTTTGCGAGCGCATGTGCTGGTATTGCGGCTGCCACACCACCATTTCCAGCGATCCGGCGCGCATCGGCGCCTATGCCGACGTTTTGACGCGCGAGATGGAGATCGTCGCCGCCGCTCTGCCCGCCACCATGACACTCTCCCATGTGCATTTCGGCGGCGGCACGCCGACCCAGCTCGGCGAGGACAGTTTCGCAAGTCTGATGGCGGCGCTGCGTCGGCACTTCAGGCTGGCGCCCGAAGCCGAGATCGCGATCGAGATCGACCCCACCACCTTGAGCCCGGCGATGGCGGAAACCCTGGGCCGCGAAGGCGTCACCCGGGCCAGCCTCGGGGTGCAGGATTTCACCGAGGAAGTGCAGCAGGCCATAAACCGCGTGCAGCCCGTCGAGATGGTCGCCGATGCGGTGGCCATGCTGCGCCAGGCGGGCGTCGCCGCGCTCAATTTCGACCTCATGTACGGCCTGCCCCATCAGACCGAAGACGATATCGCCCGCACCGTGGACCAGGCGGTGGCGCTGGCGCCCGACCGGGTGGCCATGTTCGGC
Source organism: uncultured Rhodospirillaceae bacterium (assembly GCA_964408735.1). GTDB lineage: Bacteria > Pseudomonadota > Alphaproteobacteria > UBA7887 > UBA7887 > UBA7887. Next base: position 39,042 of record CAYPAX010000021.1, read on the forward strand.
TATGCCCATGTGCCGTGGATGCGCAAGCACCAGCAGATGATCGACGAAGCGGCCCTGGCCGGCCCGCAAGGCCGCGCTGCCCAGGCGGATTGCGCGGCCAGGCAGCTCGAATCCCATGGCTATCGCCGCATCGGCATGGATCATTTCGCCCGCGCCGGCGATACCATGGCGAGGCAGCTCGACGAGGGCACCCTGCACCGCAACTTCCAGGGCTACACCGACGATGCGGCGGCGGCCCTGATCGGCCTCGGCGCCTCAGCGATCAGCGCCTTGCCCCAGGGGTATGCCCAGAACGCAAGCGACATGCGGGCCTATCGCGACGCCGTCACGGCTGGTGGCCTGGCCACCGTGCGCGGCATTGCGCTCGGCGACCAGGACCGCGCCTGCCGCGCCATCATCGAGCGCCTGATGTGCGATTTCGCCGCCGATGTGCCGGCGCTGTGCCGCGGACACGGCATCGATCCGGCGCATGCGTTGGCAGAACCGCAGAGGCTGGCGGAGCTCGAAAAGGACGGCCTGGTGCGCTGCTCGGGCGGCAAGGTCGAGATCACCGCTCTCGGCCGGCCCTATGTGCGCACCGTTGCCGCCTGCTTCGATTCCTACCTGGGACGCGGCGCCGGCCGCCACGCCCAAGCGGTCTGATGGCAGAGAGGACCAGCAAACAAGTCTCCCTGGCGGAAGCGGCGCGCCGCGTCGCCGATGGCGCGCGCATCGCGCTCGGCGGCTTTTCCGTCTACCAGCATCCCATGGCCTTCGTGCGCGAGCTGATCCGCCAGGGTCGGCGCGACTTGACCGTGGTCGGCGTCGTGAACGGCCCCGAGGTCGACATGTTGGCCGGTGCCGGCGCGCTTACGCGCATCGAAAGCTCCTATGTGGGCCTCGAGAAATTTGGCCTCGCAGCCAATTTCCGTCGCCGCGTCGAGGACGGAACGCTGCAGATGGTGGACTATCCGGAGCTGATGAGCTGGGATCGCTTTCGCGCCAGTGAGCAAGCCCAGACCTTCCTGCCGGTCTCTTTTCTCGGCGGCAGCGATATCCAGAAGCGCAATCCCGCTATCAAGCCGTTCGACTGTCCGCTGAGCGGGCGCAAGCTATGGGCGGTGCCGCCGGCGGACCCCGATATTGCAGTCGTTCACGCCATCATGGGCGATACCTTCGGCAACGTGCTGATGCCGCGCCGGCGTCTGTTGCCGCAAAATCTCGACATTACCCTGGCGCGCTCCTGCGACCGGGTCATCGTCACCGTCGAGCGTATCGTCTCCAATGAGGAAGTTCGCCGCCACGCGGAGCTCAACCAGATCCCCTCATACCGGGTCGAGTGCATCGCCGAGGTGCCATGGGGTGCCCACCCCAGCCCGGTGCTCGGCTTCTCCCGCATCGACGAGGACGCCTTCAACGACTATGTCACCGCCGCCAAGAGCGACGATGCGTTTCGCGCCTACCTCGACCGCACGGTCCATGACCTGCCCGACCACGATGCCTATCTGAGCACCGTCGGCATCGAGAGGCTGACCGCTTTGCAGACCACGATGGCGCTGCAATGAGTGCGCCATGCACCTTGACCGAGCGCCTGGCGGTGATGTTGTCGAAGGAGTTTCGCGACGGCGAAGTGGGCTTTACCGGACTCGCCACCGGCCGCGCCGCGGCAGTCTACATCACGGGCATACCGCTTGCCGCCATGGCCTTGGCGCAGCAGACCCACGCGCCCAATCTGACCGTGCTGCTGGCCGGCTGGTCGCACAATCCGGATATGTCGAAATTGCACGCCCTGCCGGAGCTCGAATTCGATGAGCGCCTGCGCGACCTGCCCTGCGAGGCCCAATCGGTCGATTATCCCGGCCATTACGTGCTCAAGCGCGGCGATGTCAGTTTCGGCTTCAGCTCGGGCGTCCAGGTCGACAGCGCCGGCAATCTCAACGGCGTCTGCATTGGCGATCCCGACCGCCCCGACGTGCGTCTGGTCGGCCCCATCCTGCACCCGGAACATATGACTCTGTTCGGCCGCGAATTCATCATGATGCCCCGACATGACGCGCGCAACTTCGTCGAGGCGGTCGATTATGTCTCAGGCGTCGGCTACCCGGGTGGGCTCGCCGGGCGCCGTGCGCTCGGCCTCGAGAGCGGCGGCCCGGCCCTGGTGATTACGCCCAAATGCGTCTTCGATTTCGACCGCGATGCGGGGCGGATGAGAGTGCGCACGATCCATCCGGGCGTGAGCGAGGAGAATTTGCGGGCCGAGACAGGATTCGACCTCGGCGATCTGTCCGGCGCGACACCGACACCCGAGCCCGACGTGGCGGAGCTGCGCATGCTGCGCGAGGCCGTCGATCCGCGACGCCATCTGTTGCCTGACATCGATAGCGATTGAGAGGGAGAGCGCCTGTGAAGATTATGAAATTCATAGCCATGGCAGCCGCCATGGCCGCCGGTGGTGCCGCCGCCGCGGACAGGGACATGACATTCGCCATCGGCCTGCCGCCGATCCACACCTGGTCGAAGACCTACACCTATGTCGACGAGAACCTCGAAGCGCGCTCGGGCGACGTCCTTGGCGCCGAGGTCTATTACGGCTCGCTGCTCAATTTGAAGCAGAGCCTGATGGGCCTGCGCGACGGCATTGCCGATGCCGCCATGCTGGTGCCGGGCTATCACCCCGCCGAGATGCCCCAGACCAACCTCATCGTCGATCTCGCCATGCTCGGTCACAATGCGACCGTGCTCTCGGCGGCAGTCTCCGAATACATCTTCACCTGCCCCGAATGCCTGGCCGAGAGCACGACCAACGGCTCGGTCTTCGTTGCCATGACAGCGAACGCGCCCTACATGCTGCTGACCGTCGAGCCCATGGTCACGGTGGAATCGCTGAGGGGCAAGAAGATCCGCTCGTTCTCCGCCTTCGGCCGCTGGGTGGAATATGTCGGCGGCATCAAGATGTCGCTGTCGGCCAACGACATCTACGACGCGCTCAGCCGCGGCACGCTCGATGCCAACCTGCATCCGGCCACCGAACTCTACAATCTCAACTTCGCCGATGTGGTCAAATACGTCACCCGCCTGCCGCTCGGGACCTACAACGGCAATCAGTACAACTTCAACGTCGATGTCTGGCGCTCGTTCACCACGGAGCAGCGCCGGCTGATGCTCGACATGTTCGCCGAGGGCGCGGCGCTGACCACGGTCGAGTTCCAGACCTTCAACGATGAGGTGCTCGACAGCAAGGCGGCGGCGGACGGCATCCAGGTGCTCGAGCCGAGCCCTGAGCTGGTCGCCTTGACCGAGGAGTTCATCGCCGTCGACATGGCCAATTTCGACCAGATGGCCAAGGACAATTACGGCATCCAGGATGCGCCCCAGCGGGTTGCGCGCTTCCAGGGCCTGATCGACAAATGGCGCGGCCTGCTTGCGACGATCGACGCCACCGACGTGGAGGCGGTCACCGCCCTCTACAAGGCAGAGATCTGGGACAAGATCGATGCCGCCACTCACGGAATGTAGGAACATCACCATGCGCTTTACGGGAACTCTCACGGTGCTGATCCTCGCGATCGGCACCTCCGGCATGGTTCAAGCGGCCGACAGGGAGCTCACCTTCGCGGTCGGCCTGCCGACGGTCCACACCTGGTCGAAGACCTATGCCTATGTCGACGAGCAGATAGAGGAGCGCACGGGCGGCACCTTGAGCACGGAGGTCTATTACGGCTCGCTGCTCAACTTGAAGCAAAGCCTCATGGGCCTGCGCGACGGTATCGCCGATGCCGCCCTTCTGGTGCCCGGCTACCACCCCGCCGAGCTGCCGCAGACCAACCTCATCGTCGATCTCGCCATGCTGGGCCATAACGGCATCGTGCTCACGGGCGTGGTCTCGGAATACATGTTCACCTGCCCGGAATGCCTGGCCGAGAGCGAGGCCAACGGCTCGGTCTTCATCGCCATGACCGCCATGCCGCCCTACATGCTGCTGACCGTCGAGCCGATGACCACGATCGAATCCCTGCAGGGCAAGAAGATCCGCTCGTTCTCCGCCTTCGGCCGCTGGGTCGAATATGTCGGCGGCATCAAGATGTCGCTGTCCGCCAACGATATCTACGACGCGCTCAGCCGCGGCACCCTCGATGCCAACGTGCACCCCGCCACCGAGCTCTACAATTGGAACTTCATGGACGTGGCCAAGTATGTCACCCGGCTTCCTCTGGGCACCTACAACGGCAACCAGTACAATTTCAACACCGAGAGCTGGCGCTCGCTGACCGCAGTACAGCGCCGCCAGATGCTCGACCTGACCGCCGAGGGCGCGGCGCTGGCAACCGTCGAGTACCAGGCCTTCAACGACGAGATCCTGAACGGCAAGGCCGAGGCCGACGGTATCCAGGTGTTGGAGCCAAGCCCTGAGTTGGTGGCGCTGACCGAGCAATTCGTGGCCGAGGACATGGCAAATTACGACCAGATGGCGAAGGACAATTACGGCATCCAGGATGCGCCCGCACGCGTCGCCCGTTTCGAGGGCCTGATCGAGAAATGGCGTAGCCTGGTGGCGAGCATCGACGCCACCGACGTGGCCGCCGTCACGACGCTCTACAAGGCCGAGATCTGGGACAAGGTCGACGCCGCCAGCCACGGCATGTAGCGGGGGGCGCGCGGTGTTTCGTCTTGGCCGCCTGCTCGGCAGGCTGACCGATATCTTGGCCTTCGTCGGCTGCATCGGCGTGGTGCTGATGATGCTGCACATCACGCTGGATGTGTTGCTGCGCTGGATCGGCTACCCGATTCCCGCGACCGTGACCATTGTGCCCCATTACTACATGCTGCCGATCATCTTCCTGCCGCTGGCCCTTGCCGAGCGAAACGATGCCCATATCACGGTCGAGATCCTGGTGCAGCATCTGCGCAAGCGCTGGCAGCGCATTCTTGCCGTGCTCAGCTGGCTGGTCTCGGCCGGGGTGTTCGGCATCCTGTTCTACCAGACCCTGCTCGACGCCCTCGACAAGATGCGGGTCGGCACATTCCTTATGGAAGTCGACTGGAAGGTGCCGATCTGGGCGTCGTATTTCTTCCTGCCGGTGGGTTTCGGCCTGGTCGTCGCGGTGCTCGTCTACCGCATCGTCGTCACCGTGACCGGCGCCAAGAGCGGGCTCGGCGAGGCTCAGCACGACGCCTTCGACGAACAGCATATGGGCATGGAGTAGGGCGCACATGGACCGGACCGAGATTGGCCTGGTCGGGATCGGCGTTCTGCTCTTCCTGATCCTCCTGCGCATGCCCGTAGGCGTGGCGCTCGTCGCCGTCTCCTTCGGCGGCATCTGGACCCTGGTCGGCCTCAAGCCCGCCTGGGGGATCCTCACCGCCGTGCCTTACGACTTCGGCGCCAAATGGGCCCTGACCTCGGTGCCCATGTTCCTGCTCATGGGCTTTTGCTGCTACCATGCCGGGCTCACTCGAGGGCTCTTCGAGGCGGCACGAAAATGGCTTTCGGCGCTGCCCGGCGGGCTCGCGGTCGCCACCGTGTTCGGCGCCGCGGGCTTCTCCGCCGTGACCGGCTCGTCTGTCGCCTGCGCCGCCGCCATGGGTCGCATCGCCGTGCCCGAGATGATGCGCAATCGCTACGACGCGACGCTTGCCACGGGCACGGTCGCGGTCGCCGGCACCATCGGCGCGCTGATCCCGCCGTCGATCCTGCTCATCCTCTACGGCATCTTCGCCCAGGTGCCCATATCGAAGCTGTTTCTCGGCGGCGTCGGTGCGGGACTGCTGACGGCGCTGGCCTATGTGCTGGTCATCATGGTGCGGGCGATGATCAACCCTGAGCTGGCGCCGCGGGTGCAGGAGCGCGCCAGCATGAGAGAGAAGCTGCTTGCGCTGGCCGATACCTGGCCCGTGCTGCTGCTGATCATCGGCGTATTCGGCGGCCTTTTCGCCGGCATCTTCACGCCCACGGAAGCGGGCGCCGTCGGCGCCTTCCTCGCCTTCGTCATCGCCGGCGCCAAAGGCGCGCTGACATGGGGCAGCGCCAGGCTGTCGCTGATCGAAACGCTGCAGACCACGGCGGCGATCTTCGTCATCGCCATCGGCGCCAACCTGCTGACGCGTTTTCTCGCACTCTCCGGCGCCTCGCAGTTTCTCTCGCAGATGGTGATCGAGCTCGGCGCCGATACCACCATGCTCCTGATCGGCATCGCCGTGATGTATCTCATCCTGGGGATGTTCCTGGAGCCGCTCGGCGCCATGCTGCTGACCATTCCCGTGCTGCTGCCGATCCTGCACGACACCGGCCTCAGCCTGATCTGGTTCGGCGTGGTGCTGACCAAGTTCCTCGAGATCGGCATGATCACGCCACCCATCGGGCTCAATGTCTTCGTCATCAAGGGGGTGGTCGGCAACCTCGTGACAACGACACAGATCTTCAAGGGCGTGATCTATTTCCTGCTCGCCGATCTGGTCGTCGTGACCCTGCTCATGGTCTTCCCGGAAATCATCCTGTTCCTGCCGTCGCTCGTGAAATAGGCCGTGCTCAGCCGCCGCCAGGCCCTGTCGGGAAGCGCTGCCGCCTTGGCCTCGGCGCTGCTGCCGGGGCCGGTCGAGGCGGCCCTGCAGCCCAGCATCTGGGGCAGCCGCGAGAAGCGCAAGACCAAGCTCAAGGCGATGTCGCGCTGGGTTGCGGTCATGCAACGCTATTGCCGTGAAAGCAAACGCTTGCCGGGCTATTGTACCGTGCCGCTATCGGAAGCCGGATATTGCCTTGATCTGGAGCGCAACCCCTGCCGCTATCGCAGCTGGTTCGATTTTCTCGAGACCCTGCCCGGCAAGGAGACCATGGCGCAGTTGCAGGCCATCAACACGGTCATGAATCCACCCAACCACGCCTATATCGAAGACCTTATCAACTGGCACAAGGCGGAATTCTGGGCGACCCCGCGGGAGTTCTTCCTGCATGACGGTGATTGCGAGGATTTCGCCATCGCCAAGTTCCTCTCTATCCGCCTGCGCGAGTTGCCTGTGGAGGGCTTGCGCATCTTTCTGGTCGAGGATCTCAATCTGAGCGCGGCGACAGGAAGTGAAGGCCGCGTCAACCATGCGGTTTGTGTCGCTTACCTGCATGGTCGTGCCTGGGTGTTGGACAATCAGGCACAACGCATGATGGACGCCCGCTGTGTCTATCAATACCGCCCGGTCTATTCCGTCGATGAAGAAGCCTGGTGGCGCCATCTGCCGGACCGGGACACCCCTTGGCCGGTGCGCTGCCGTTAGATCAAGCGGAAGCGCGTGCCGCAGACCGTGATGGTGTCGCCATCGTCCGCGCAGCCGAGCACCCGAGCACTGCCTTTGGCTGCCTCGGCATCGTTTGTCGCCAGGTCCACGCCGCCGAGACCTTCGCCGCGGCCATCGTGCGCTTCGACGAAGCGAATGGCAGCGTTGCTGAGATGAATTTCGGGACCCAGCGCGCCTGACACGAGGTCGAGGCCGGCGATCTTGCTCCAGCGTTCCGCCAAGGGCTGCGGGTCCGGGGATTGCAGCTCCACCGCCGTAATGGCGCTCACCACATCCGTTCGCCTGGCGCGCTGCCAATCGGGGCCGGCCGGGTGCCAGGGGCCGTCCGGGTCTTCGCCGCCCACGTTCCAGTCGATCTCGAAAAACGCGCCGCCGGTGAATTTCGGGTGCAGCTGCAGGCCGTGGAAGTCGCCGTAGTCCATCTCGTTGGCGATGGGCACTTCGAGCGCGGCGATACGGGCATCGCGTGCGGCGCGCTCGGCGCACTGGGTGATCACCATATAGCCGCCGTCGCCGCCGCGGCGGTCGAGGTAGCGCCCGCCCGCCGTGCCCGCCTCGGTCGGTGCCACGACTTCGAGGAACTGGTTACCGACGGGAAGGAGCGAATTCTCCAGGCCGTATTTGGCGACAGCTGAGTCGACGTAGCAGACCGCGAGCCCGAAGATGTTCTTGAGTTGGCTTATCGCCGGCGCCAGCTCGTGGGCGACTAGACAGACCTGTCTGAGGCGCAGCTCCATCGGCCTATTCCAGGGTCGCCGTGTGCTCGCGCTTGACCAGATCCCAATCGATCTCGTAGCCGAGCCCGGGCTTGGTCGGCGCGTGCACCATGCCGTCGGCATATTGGACGTCTTCCACCAGGCCGTATTCGTTGGCGCCGGTGCAGGGGAAGAACTCGAAGAACTCGCAGTTGGGCACCGCCATGGTCACGTGCAGATTGGCGACGTTGTTGAGCGAATTGCCGCCATGGTGGATCTCGCATTGCATGTTGAAGCCCTCTGCCAGGTGACAGAGGCGCACCATCGGCGTGATGCCGCCGGTGACCGCGACATCGCCCCGCAGAATGTCGGTGGCGTATTGGGTGATCCACTGGGTCATGCCGTAATAGCGCCCCGGGGCGTATTCGGTGGACATGATGGGAATATCGAGCTTCTGGTGCAGCTTGACGTAATTGTAGATGTCCTCCTCGACCAGCGGGTCCTCGTACCAGTAGTAACCGAGTTCTTCGATGGCGCGGCCCACGCGCAGCGCGTCCTCGTAGCGATAGGCCCACATGGAATCGAGCATCAGTTTCATGTCATCGCCCACCGCCTCGCGCACCGCCTGGCAAAGAGCGATGTCGGCCTTGGGCGTGCCATGGGGGTGCAGTTTGTGTGCGGTCCAGCCCATCTCCTTGAACCTGAGCGCCTCCTCGACATAGGCCTCGTTGGTCTCGTGCCAGGCGGTCGAGGAATAGACCGGCACGGTTTCCTTGCAGGTGCCGAGCAAACGGTGGATGGGCTGGCCGGCGATCTTGCCGTTGATGTCCCACAGGCAGATGTCGATGGCGCCGATGGCGTAGGTATCGACGGAACGGTTCTGCTTCCACATCTGCCACCAGATGGCGCCGATATCCTGCGGGTTGCGACCCATGAGCATGGGCTTGAGATATTGCATCAGCGCCGGCGCGTAATGATTGGCGCCCTTGCGCGAGGAGCCGAGAAAGGCGTTGCCGCTGACGCCCTCGTCGGTCTCGACCGTGACCACGCCGAGCTGCTGGGTCTCGCCGAAGCGCATGCCGACGCCGGTCTTCCAGGCCGCCGACTGCCAATTGAACAGGTCGACTTTGACGTTCGTGATGCGCATCTTCGTTGCCCTCCTTGAGCCGGCATCGATCCTGGCACATCCATGCCGCGCTGGCACTAGAGCATATCGCGCTGGCGGGATTCCGAATCCTGTTGCCGATACACGAGAATAGCTGCTATGATCCCGGCCAATGGCTACGTTCCCTGAACCCGTTGATATCCACGTCGGCGCCCGGCTGCGCCAGCGGCGCGTGCTGCTCGGCTTGAGCCAGGAGAAGCTCGCCGGCGCGATCGGGCTGACATTCCAGCAGCTACAGAAGTATGAGAGCGGCGCCAACCGCGTCAGCTCCAGCCGTCTCTACCAGCTCGCGGGATTGCTTGGCGTGGCAGTGCCGTATTTTTTCGAGGATCTCTCGCCTGACGCGCCGGAGGCAAGCGGTACGCTGGAGTCCAATGACGCCGATCTGATATCGCGGCGCGAGACGCTCAAGTTCATGCGCGCCTACAATCGTATATCCGATGCCGATGTTCGCGGTCATGTCTCCGACCTCATCAACACCCTGGCCGATGTGGCTGCCGCCAAGAGCAAGGCGGGAGCGTCGCAGCCGAAAGCGAAGCGCGGCAAGAAGGCTGGCGAACGAGCCGCAAGCCGCTGATCTAGAGTCCTTTTCGACCCAATGCGGTCAAATAGTGGCCCGGATAGCCGCCAAGCAGTGCCGAGAGTTCGAATCTCGACTAGAAACACTGCGATATCAAAGACTTGTTTGCGGTGCAGGCATCTCCTGCGAACCCGTCTCTGCCGATTTCCCTGTTAGACAGGGAATGAACAGGAAATATTTTCGATTTTGGCCCGGATTGACGATCAACGGCGCCGCTAACCGATTGATATCAAGTGCTATATTAGAAGAATTCCCTGCAAAACATAACAGGGAATTGATTCTTCAGATCAGGGAAATGGCGACTCCAATCAGGGAAACAGATTGGGCAGTTCGAACACAGGTCCAAGTCTCGGTCCAAAGCGCGCCTGTCACGCACATATGGTCCGGGTTTGTGGGCAAGTCGGACCACATGACTGCCGTCTGCGGGCTTTCGGGCGTGACCCAGAGCTGCCCTATTGTACATTTGCGCGCAGCCCGTCAAGGTCGACATTCGCAGTGCCATTTTGTGGTCGAACTTCTCCTGAGACGGCTAATATCCTAGCCTCTGTGACATAGCCCGCCTTTGAGCGAACAGCCCGGCAATATTGCAAAGAGTTCGCGGCGCACTACGATCCGTATCGACATCGCCGGGGTAAGGCTGGACAACTGATCGTATTGGGTAGTGTCCAGAATCTTTGGTAGTGTCCAGAATCTTTCGCACATTTTGTTAGGCAACGACGGTTCCGTAG
>CAYPAX010000022.1:0-48382 GCA_964408735.1 uncultured Rhodospirillaceae bacterium
CGACGGCAAAAATCATCCCGGTCAAATGACCGCGTATGGTCGAAATATGCTCTAGCCGGCCTCGCGTGCCCATAGCCTTGGCGCCATGATGCCGACGCGGCTCTCGATGGCTTCCAGGGCGTCGAGGATCATGTCCTCGCGGAAGCGTCGGCCGACGATCTGCACGCCGATGGGCAGGCCGTCGTTATAGGCCGCCGGTATGTTGCCCGCAGGCAGGCCGAGGAAATTCATGGCATAGGAATAGATGGCGCTGTGCAGCACCTCGCGCACGCCGTCCGGGCCTTGCGTATCGCGGTCCCAGGCGAAGGTCGGCTGCAACATGAAAGGCGTCAGCATCAGCGGCGTCTCGTCGAGGAAGGTGGTCCAGGCCCGCACGAAGCGGTTGCGCTCGGCCATGGCGCGCATCAGGTCGTCGCCCGACAGCGGCGAGAAGGCGCGCTCGTAGTCGGCGAAGATGCCCTTCAGGGTGTCGCTGCCGTGCTTCTCGATCTCGCCGCCGAGCATCAGGATGGTCTCGCCGAACAGGCAGCGCCCGCCGGCCTCCGCTGCCTCGCGCAGCAGCGGCGGCGCCATCTCGCGCACCACATAGCCGGCATCGACCAGTGCCTCGCGCGCGGCGTCGAGCGCGTCCGAGACCGCCGGGTGCAAATCGAACTCGAAGGTCTCTTTGGTGAAGCCGACGGTGATCGGGCCTTCGGGCGCCTCGCCATCAAAAGGCATTGGCACCATCCAGGGGTCGTGGGGGTCGTAGCGTACCAGTGCGCGCATGCCCAAGCGCACGTCCTTGACCTCGCGGGCGATGACGCCCTGGACCGACATGAGCTGCGCCAGCATGCCACGCTCGAGGGCGGCCGAGGGGTTGTAGGCCGGTGTGCGCCCGAGGCCTGGCTTGACCGTTGCCGCGCCACACGCCGCTGCGGGAAAGCGTAGGGAGCCACCGATGTCGTTGCCGTGGTTGAGCGGTGCATAACCCATCATCGCCGAGGCCGCGGCGCCGCCCGAGGAGCCGCCGGCACTGGCCCAATCGTTCCAGGGGTTATAAGTGCGACCGTGCAATTCGTTGGCCGTGGTGGCGCGGAAGGAAAATTCAGGCGTGTTGGTGCGGCCGATGACGATGGCGCCGGCGTCCCGCAAATTGCGCACCACCGGGGAATCGTTCGGCGCGATCACGCCGGCATAGGCGGATACCCCGTTCGGCGTCGCCCGGCCCTCCTGGTCTATATTCTCTTTGATGGTCACGGGCACGCCGTGCAGCGGACCGACCGTCTCGCCCGCCGCCAAGATCCGATCATGGTCGTGCGCGGCCTCCACTGCCTGTTCGGTCAAGTCGTCGACCACGGCATTGATCCGCTCGTTGCTTGCGCGAAGCCTGGAGACCACGCTCTCCATGACATCGGCACAACGTACCTCTTTTGCGGCAATCGCAGCTGCCATGTCGCAGGCACTCCATTGCCATAGCGGACGCTCGGTGGATTGGGGCTCGGTCATGGTCGCTCCTCAAGGTTGACGTTTCGCCGGCCCCAGCATGGTGACCAAAGCGTTGCGATCGCAAGAAGATTCTGTCGGGATCGGTATGCGAAATGCAGCCTGCTCCATGAATGCACGCGCGCAATACTTGCCATGGCCTTTCCCCGCGGCAGCAGGGGCATTGATCAGCCGCCGGTATCTTGTGGACCAACCGCCGCAAAGGATTATCTTATTTGCAAAGACAATGACTGGGTCGAGACGGTGAATAGCGAGTGGCAAGGGGCCGCACCTTCCGGTGACGGCGCGCAGCTGCTCGACATTTTGGAGGCCTGGAACCAGGGCATCGTGATCCGCCAGGGCGAGAAATTCGTATTCGCCAATCAGGCCTTTGCGGATCTCTGCGGTTACGAGTCGCCCGAGGCCGTGTTAGCGGCAGGTCCCGCCGTTATGCTCCTTCCCGAGCATGAGCGTCAACGCGTCTCAGAATATTACGCGATCCGCATGGCGGGAGGCGACGCGCCGACCCATTACGAGCTTCAGTTTCTGCGCAAGGGCGGGTCGCCATGGTGGTCGGAGATCCAGGTCCAGGTCGTGCCTTGGAACGGCAAGCCCGCGGTCATGATGGCCATCAACGACATCAGCGAACGCAAGCGCGCCCAGGCCGAGCTGAGCGCCAGCGAGCGGCGCTTCCGCGATCTGGTCGAAGGGTCCATTCAGGGCCTACTCGTCATCGTTGGCGACAGGCCGGCCTTCGTCAACCAGGCCATGGCAGATATTCTCGGCTATGACAGCCCGGAAGAGCTCATGCGTATGGAGACGGTCGATACTTTTGTCCATCCCGACGAGATAGAGAAGCGTCGCGCCATGCGGCAGGCGCGCACGCGTGGCGAATATGTCCCGACGGGCATGGAATTTCGTTTTCTTCGCAAGGATGGCTCGACGGCGTGGGTGGAGGCACGCGCCAGGCTGATCGAATGGGAAGGGCAACCGGCGGTGCAAGGCGCCTATTTCGATATCGGCGAGCGAAAGAAAACCTTTGAAGCGCTAAAGGATAGTGAAGTGCGGTTCAGGGATTTCGCCGAGACGGCGTCGGATTGGTTTTGGGAAACCGACGCCCGGCATCGCTTCACCTATCTCTCCTCGGATGATGATGCCTATACCGGGCCAGGTCTGCCGCTGGCCATCGGCAAGACCCGTCTCGATTATCGACTGCCCGAGGACGATGAGGCAAAGTGGCTGGCCCATATCGCCGACCTGGATGCCGGGCGGCCCTTCCGCGATTTTGTTTATGGGCGGGCAGTGGAAGGCGAAGAGATTCGCCAAGTCAGGATCAACGGCAAGCCTCTCTACGACGAAAACGGTGAGTTCGCGGGGTATCGCGGCACGGGGACCGATGTCACCGAGCTCAAGCGGGCCGAGGATCAGCTCAAGCTGATCAACGAGGAACTCGAGCAAAGGGTGCTGGATCGCACGACCGCGCTGCAGCAGAGCGAAGCGCGGTTGCGGGTCATCATGGATAGTACTGTCGACGGCATCATTGTCATCAACGCCCAGGGCGTTATGGAATCCTTCAGCCGCAGCGCGGCCAGGATATTCGGCTATGACGCCGCCGAGGTCGTAGGCCAGAACGTCTCGGTGTTGATGCCCGAGCCCTATCGCAGCCACCACAATGACTATCTCAGCCGCTATCTGGCGGGCGGCAAGGCGCGTGCCATCGGCATCGAGCGCGAAGTCCGCGGCCGCAGGAAGGACGGCAGCACTTTTGCGATGGAGATCGCGATCAGCGAGGTCGGTCACGACGGCGACCGCCTGTTCACCGGCCTGGTACGCGACATTACCGAGCGCAAGCGCGTGCAGCAGGAGCTCGTTGCGGCCTGGAAAGCGGCGGATGCGGCGAACAAGGCGAAAAGCGAGTTCCTGTCCTCCATGAGCCACGAGCTGCGCACGCCCCTCAATGCGATTATGGGATTCGCCCAATTGCAGAGGGATTACTCCGATCAGCCCCTCAGCGACGAGCAACGCACCAGCATCGAGCAGATCTATGATGGCGGCCAGCACCTGCTGACGCTGATCAACGACGTGCTCGATCTCTCGAAGATCGAATCGGGCAGCATCGAATTGCGCCTCGAGCCCATGGATGCGGAACAGATCCTGCGCGAAAGCGTAGGCTTGGTGCAGCCGCTTGCGGATGATCGCGGCATCGCCCTCGCCGTGCGCAACCCTGCGCCCGCGGGCCTGCAGATCCTGGCGGACAAGAACAGGGTCAAGCAGATCCTGCTCAACCTGCTCTCGAACGCAGTGAAGTACAATCGCGACAACGGAGCCGTGACCCTGGATTCGGTCGAGACCGAGACGGGGCTGCTGCGCATCAGCATTCGCGATGCCGGCCCCGGCATACCCGCCGACCGCCATCATGAGGTGTTCCGCCCCTTCTCGCGCCTCGGCATGGAAGGCTCGAACATCGAAGGCACGGGCATCGGCCTGACCATCAGCTGCCAGCTGGTCGAGAGCATGGGCGGCAGCCTCGACTTCGACAGCGCGGCGGGCGAAGGCAGCACCTTCTGGTTCGAGCTGCCGATCGCAAAGGGGGATGGCGCCGCCTGAGCCGGTCGTCGTAGACTGGCCGCTCAACGATGTCACTCGGTACGAGACGGTGAGCGCAGGCGACGACATTACCCTGAAAGGGCGGGACTGGCTGTTCGTCCTCTTTCTGCTGGTTATTGCCGCCTATGTGGCGTTGCTGATCCTGGCCTTCGAGCTGAGCCCGGAGGCCTTTGCCACGGGCGTGGCGCTGCTCGATGCCCTGCCGATCGACCCCATGCGCTTGGCGCGCATCGACTGCGCCGTGAGCGAGCCCGGGCCCGGCCTGGCAGTGATCCAGCGCATCAACCTGTTGGTGCTGCCGCTGCTCGCGGTCGGGCTGGTCTACAACACCGTCGATCTGCGCCGCCGGGCCGAGCCACTGCCGGTCGGCAACTGGCTGTTGAGCCTGATCAGCCTCGCAGCCCTGCCGGCGCTGCTGGCCACCGCCTGCCCGGTGCTGTGGCAGGACAAGGTGCCCGCGCTCCTCGCCGAGGGCATCGCCTTCATGCATGCCCACGCCGCCGCCGCCGCCATCTACGCTCTCGTGCTGCTGTCGCTTTGCAACAGCGTGACGTTGATCCCCGCGGCGGTGTTGCGATGGGTGGTGCCGAAGCGGAAGGTGGCGGTGGAGGAAGAATAGACAGCTGTCCGGCTAAATATTTTTGATTGGGCGCCGCAGGGGTGCGCTCCTACCCCGCCAGCTCCTTGCTCCGCTCTGTCGCTGCCTGCACGGCTTTCGTCATCAGCGCATCGAGACCGTCCTCGGCCATCAGCACTGCCAGCGCTGCCGCGGTGGTGCCGCCGGGGCTGGTGACGTTGCGGCGCAGGATCTCGGCCGGGTCGTCGGAGCGGTGGGCAAGCTCGCCGGCGCCTGAGACGGTGGCGGCGGCGAGGCGGGCGGCAAGGTCGGCATCGAGGCCGGCGGCGATGCCGGCCGCGGTCAGGCTCTCGATCATCAGGAAGACATAGGCCGGGCCGCTGCCCGAGACACCGGTCACCGCGTCCATGTCGCCTTCGTCGTCGATCCACGCGACCTCGCCGACGGCTTCGAGCAGGCGCGTGCACAGCGCGATCTGGTCGGCCTCGGCGCGGGCGTTGGGGCAGCAGACGGTAATGCCGCGTGCCACAGCGGCGGGCGTGTTGGGCATGGCGCGGACGATGGCCGTGGTCTCGCCAAGCGCCGCCTCGAACAGTGCCAGACGAGTGCCGGCGGCGATCGAGAGGAAGGCGGGCGCCGGGGTCGCGGCGGCGAAGCGGCGATAGTCGCCCACCACGTCGCCGATCACTTGTGGTTTCACGGCAAACAGCACCAGGTCCGGGGTCTCGTCGATATCCACCGGGTCGGCCACCACGCGCACGCCGTGGCGGCCGCGCAATTCGCCCGCCGCCTCAGCTGCCGGCTCGACCACCACCACGTCCTCCGGCTTGATGCCGCCCTTGTCCAGCCAGCCCGCCAGCAGCGCGCCGCCCATCTTGCCGCCGCCGACCAGCACCAGAAGTCCCGCCATGGGCTTAAGCCTCGCCGACGGGCTCGATCAGCGCCGCCTCGATGGCGCCGTCGGCATCCTTGCCGCCCCAGATGACGAACTGGAAGGCGGGGTAGAAGCGGTCGCATTCGGCCCGCGCCGCATCGACCATCTCGTCGACCAGATCGGCGCCGACGGCGTTGCCGCGGCCGGCCAGCAGGGTATGGCGGAAGGTCGGCCAGCCCTCCTCCGACCAAAGCTCGAAATGGCCGAACCAGAGCTTCTCGTTGATCCGGGCGAGCAGGGGGTAGACAGCGTCGCGGCGCCCGTCCGGTACGCGCATGTCCAGCGCGCAGGTGAAGAACAGCGAGCGCGTCTCGCTGCGCCAGGCGAACCACATGTGCAGATCGCACCACTGGCCGGCGATCTGCACGGCGATCTCGTCCTCGCCCTGGCGCTCGAACGGCCACTCGTAGGAGAGCACGACTTCCTCGACGGCATCGATCGGATTGACCGTTGCCTCAGACTCCAAAACCGACAGCTTGGCCACCGCGGCGTCCTTTCGTGAGCATCGCCGGGACGGCGATGCGAATCGCTCATATTGTGGGTGATCAAACAGCCGACCACAACACCCGGTAGGGTGCCAGAAGTCGATTAGGGACGCAAGCGCTCAGGAGTCGGGGCTGCGGGGCTTGCGGGTGCGTTTCTTGGGCGCCGGCTTGGCAGATTTCGCGACTTGGGCCTCTAGGGCCTCGATGCGCTTGGTCAGTTCGGCGTTCTCTGTGCGGGCGGCCTCCGCCATGGCCTGGGTGGCCTCGAACTCGTCGCGGCGCACCAGGTCCATGCCTGCCAGCATGCGTTCCACCTGCTCGCGCAGGCGCGCCTCCATTTCCTCGCGCAGCGCCGTGAACGACGACATGGCGCCGCCGGCCATGCGGCTGAAATCCTCGAACAGGCGATTGTCGTTGGGCATCGCTGCCTCCCGGGCTTTGAACCTCTCCTAGACTTAAGCAGTGCGAGCCCTCGCTGCAACTTGCTATAACGCCGCCATGATCGTGGTCACCGGCGCTGCCGGCTTCATCGGCTCGAACATGGTTGCGGCGCTTGGCGGCATTATCCCGCCGGAGCACCTGCGTGTTGCGGGCTACATGGTGCTCTTCAGCAGCCTCGAAGACAGCATCGCCGCCACCGTCCACGCCTATCTCGGTGCGGGGTAGCGCCGGTGGAGACGCTCGCCGCACTCGCCTTTCCCGCCATCGATCCGGTGGCCGTGCAGATCGGCCCTTTCGCCATCCGCTGGTACGCGCTCGCCTATATCGCCGGGCTCATGCTCGGCTGGCATTACGTCAAGCGCCTGGCGCGGCGCGGTCTGAGCACACTCGACGAGGCGACGGTCGACGATCTGCTGGTCTGGGTGGCGCTCGGCGTCATCCTCGGCGGCCGGCTCGGCTATGTGCTGTTCTACCGCCCCGGCTACTATTTGCCGAATGCGCACGAGATCCTCATGGTCTGGCGCGGCGGCATGGCCTTTCACGGCGGCCTGTTGGGCGTCGCCGTGGCCATGGTCTGGTTCGCCCGCCGGCGCTCGCTGTCGGCACTCGCAGTGGCCGACACCGTGGCGGCGGCGATCCCCATCGGGCTGTTCTTTGGCCGCATCGCCAACTTCGTCAACGGCGAGCTCTGGGGGCGCATCAGCAACGCGCCGTGGGCCATGCATTTTCCCGGTGCCGGCCTGTTTCCCCGCCATCCGAGCCAGCTCTACGAGGCGCTGCTCGAAGGCCTTTTGCTGTTCGTGCTGCTGGCCTGGCTGGTGCATCGCCGCGGCGCCTTGGCCAAGCCGGGCCTGGTCACCGGCGCCTTCCTTGTCGGCTATGGCCTGGCGCGAGGCTTCGTCGAGTTTTTCCGCCAGCCCGACGAGCATCTCGGCTTTCTCGCCGGCTCGCTGACCATGGGCCAACTGCTTTGCCTGCCGATGCTGGTCATCGGCGCCTGGCTCATTTTGCGGGCGCGCCGCGCATGAGCGCGCTGGCCGAAAGCCTGCGCCGCGACATCGCTGCCGGCGGGCCGATCACCGTGGCACGATTCATGGCCGAAGCGCTGGGCAATCCGATGCACGGCTATTACGCCGGCAGCGGCCGCCAGCCGCTCGGCGCCGAGGGCGATTTCATCACCGCCCCCGAGGTCAGCCAAATGTTCGGCGAGCTGATCGGGCTGTGGTGCGTCGACACCTGGCAGGCCATGGGCGCGCCCGAGCCTTTCCGCCTGGTCGAGCTCGGGCCCGGGCGCGGCACCCTGATGGCCGATGCCCTGCGCGCGGCAGCCATGGTTCCGGTCTTCGGGGCCGCCGCATCGCTGCATCTGTTCGAGCGCAGCGCGGCCCTGCGGGCGCAGCAGACGCGGGCGCTGGCACGGCATGAGCCGCAATGGCACGAGGCTTTCGCCGAGGTGCCCGACGGACCCGCCATCATCATTGCCAACGAGTTTTTCGATGCGCTTCCGGTGCACCAGTTCGTCGCCACCGATGCCGGCTGGCGCGAGCGCATGGTCGGCCTGGCGGATGATGGCGAGGGCTTCGCGCTGCGCCTGGCACCGGGACCGACGCCTGCGCTCACCTTGCTTGCCGCGTTGGCGGCGGATCGGGACGGTGTCGCCGAAGTCTGCCCCGCCGGCTTGAGCCTGGCATCTGAGATCGCGGCCCGGGTCGCGGCCGAGGGCGGCGCGGCACTAGCCATAGACTACGGCCGCAGCGGCGCCATCGGCGACAGCCTGCAGGCCGTGCGCGGTCATCGCCGCCACGACCCGCTCGCCGATCCGGGCCAGGCCGACCTCACGGCCCTGGTCGATTTCGCGGCCCTGGCGCGCGCCGCGGGCGAGGCAGGGGCGGTGCCTCACGGTCCGGTCTCGCAGGGGAATTTCCTGCGTGCGCTGGGCATCGACGCGCGGGCCGCGGCACTATCGACCAAGGCGACACCGCGCCAGGCCGCCGATATCGCTACGGCATTGGCGCGCCTGACGTCCGCGGAAGCCATGGGCGAGCTGTTTCAGGTGCTGGTGATAGCCGATCCGGCCCTGCCGGCCCCGGCGGGACTCGACCCATGAGCGTGCATGCCGTGACTGCCGAGGCATTGTCTGGCGACGGCGTTGCGCATGGCTTCTTCAGCCGCCGGGGCGGCGTATCGGAGGGCCTGTACGCCTCACTCAATTGCGGGCCGGGCTCGAACGACGATGCAGGGCATGTGGCCGAGAACCGGCGCCGTGCCACGGCTGCCCTGGGGCTCGAAGATTTGCGCACCTGCTACCAGGTCCACGGCACGCGCGTTGTCGTCGTGGACGACAAAGCCAGCGAGACCCGAGTAGAAGCCGACGGCCTGGTCAGCCGCGCCCGCGGCATCGCGCTTGGCGTACTCACGGCCGATTGCGCGCCGGTCCTGTTCCGTGATCCCGTGGCCGAGGTGATCGGTGCCACCCACGCGGGCTGGCGCGGTGCGCTCTCCGGCGTGGTCGAGGAAACCGTCGCGGCAATGGAGTCGCTTGGCGCGGCACGCAATTCGCTGACCGCGGTGGTCGGGCCCTGTATCGCCCAGGTCTCCTACGAAGTCGGGCCCGACTTTCCCGAGGCCTTCGGAGACAATGATCAGTTCTTCGAAGCCGGTCCCCGCGCCGGGCATTGGCAGTTCGATCTGCCGGGCTATGTTGTGGCGCGTCTTGCAAGATTGGGCATAGGTGAGGCCGTGGCGTTGGGTCACGATACCTATGACGACGAAGAGCGTTTCTTCAGCTACCGCCGCAGCTGCCATCGCGGCGAGAAAGATTACGGCCGCTGCCTGTCGGCCATAGGGTTGGTGTGAATGCCCCATCTGATCATATTCATGATCCTTCTGTTCATCGGCCTGGTGGCGAGTTGCGTACTTTCCTGATATACTTACTGTTGGTTGTGTCGCTGCTCGCCTGCCAGTCGCGCCCGCACGTCTTCCGGCCGCCGGACCGCGACCAGGGCCTGGCCGTGCTCGACGGCATGGCGGACAAGCTCGGGGTATTCGTGGCGGGTATCGACCAGGCGCCGCCACCGCTCGATGCGGCGGTCCGCGAGGGCCTGGCGGCGCGCCTCGGCGAGCTCGATATCGCCGCCAGCGCCGGCACCGCGAATCGGCACAGTTATCTGCTCTCCTGCGTGCTCACGGGCTCGGCGGCCGAGCCTGTGCTGGCCTGGCGGCTGATCGATGCGGAGGGCATGGTCGTGGGGCTGGTCGACCAAGCGCTGCCCGGCGATGTCGCCGCCTGGGCACGGGCCGACCCCGGTTTGGCCGAGCGTATCGTCGACGGCGCCGCGCCGCGCTTGGCGGCGATCATTCGCGACAATGCCACGCCGGCGGAGAAGGCACCGCCACCGGCCATCCCGTCGATCGCCCTGTTGCCGGTGGAAGGCGCGCCGGGTGACGGCGCGACATCGCTTGCCGTTGCCCTGCGGGCAATCCTCGGCGGCGCCGGCATTCGCGTGTTGCCCGAGGGGGAGGCGGACCTGATGGTGGCCGGCGTGGTCACGGTCAAGCCCGATGAGCGCGGCGATCTGATTTCCCTGACCTGGACCGTGCTCGACAGCCAGGGCGCCCCTTTCGGAGCGATCGATCAGGCCAACCGCATCCCGAGCGGCAGCCTCGACGGGGCCTGGGGCGAGACGGCCGAGGCGGTGGCCTATGGTGCCGCCGAGGGCATTCTCGCGGTTTTGCAGGACGCCGCGCGCAAACCGTGATTTACAGGCGTGTGCGGGCTTGCTAAGTTCCGCGCCCGCTCGCCAATGTGGCGAGGCGATAACGGCACGCGGACGCCGATCGGGACCACCCAGCATGAAAATAGTCGCGGGCAACAGCAATCCGCCCCTTGCCGAGGCGGTGGCTGCGTTTTGCAATCTACCGCTGGTCAACGCCAGCATTCGCCGCTTCTCGGACCAGGAAGTCTTCGTCGAGATCCACGAGAACGTACGCGGCGAGGACATGTTCCTTGTCCAGTCCACGTCGTTCCCGGCCAACGACAATCTGATGGAGCTGCTGGTCACGATCGACGCGCTCAAGCGCGCCTCGGCGCGGCGCATCACTGCCGTGGTGCCCTATTTCGGCTATGCCCGCCAGGACCGCAAGCCGGGGCCAAGAACGCCGATCTCGGCCAAGCTGGTGGCCAATCTGATCACCATTGCCGGCGCCGACCGCATGCTGACCATCGACCTGCATGCGGGCCAGATTCAGGGCTTTTTCGACATCCCGGTGGACAACCTGTTTGCCGCGCCGGTGATGATCGCCGATATCCAGGCGACCTATCCGGGCGACGACCTGGTGGTGGTATCGCCCGATGTCGGCGGCGTGGTGCGGGCCCGTGCCGTTGCCAAGCGCATTGACGCCGATCTCGCCATCGTCGATAAGAGGCGCGAACGCGCCGGAGTCTCCGAGGTGATGAACATCATCGGCGACGTGGACGGCCGGCGCTGCATTCTGGTCGACGATATTGTCGATTCCGCCGGTACCTTGTGCAACGCTGCCGTGGCGCTCAAGGAAGCCGGTGCTACGTCCGTCATTGCTTATGTCACCCACGGCGTGCTGTCGGGTGGCGCGGTGGCGCGGGTGGCCGCATCGGAGCTGGAGACGATGGTGATTACCGACACCATCCTGGCCACCGAGGCGGTGCGCCTGACCAGCAATATTCGGGTCATGTCGATGTCTCAGCTCATGGCCGAGGCGATGCGGCGGATCAGTGAGGAAAGCTCGGTTTCGAGCCTGTTCGACTGAGCAGGCCGAGGCCGCAAGACAAAGTGAAGGAGCTCGAGCGATGGTAGACGTCGTGACCTTGAACGCCGAGGCGCGCAGCACGCGCGGCAAGGGCGGTGCCCGTGCCATGCGCCGGACCGGCCGGGTGCCGGGTATTGTCTACGGATCCGGCATGGAGCCGGTGCCGGTCTCTCTGGCGCTTGACGATGTGAATCTCGAATATGGCCGCGGCGGGTTCTTCAGCCGCCTCTATTCGCTGGCATTGGATGGCGAGACGCTGCGGGTGCTGCCGCGCGAGGTGCAGACCCATCCGGTCAGCGATACGCCACTGCATGTCGACTTCCTGCAGCTTGCCGCTGGCGCGCGCATCAATGTCGAGGTCGCGGTGCGCTTCATCAACGAAGAGGAGTCGCCGGGCCTGCGCCGTGGCGGCGTCATCAACGTCGTTCGCCATACCGTCGAGCTCGAGTGCAATGTGGATGCCATCCCGGAGGCCCTGGTGATCGATCTCGATGGCCTCGAGATCGGCGACTCGGTGCATATCTCGGCCATCACACTGCCCGACGGTGCCGTGCCCACCATCACCGACCGCGATTTCACCGTGGCAACCGTCGCCGCGCCGACCGTGGTGCGTGACGAGGCCGCGGCCGAAGCGGCGGCCGCCGAGGAAGAAGAAGGCCTCGAGCTCGAGGGCGAAGGCGCGATCGAGGGCGAGGGCGAGGGCGTCGAAGGCGAAGAGGCCGACGGCGAAGAGGACTGAGCGCCCGCTCCGCCCCGTCATGTTTTTGTTGGCCGGTCTCGGAAATCCGGGACCGGAGCATGCCTGGAACCGTCACAATGTCGGCTTCATGGCGCTCGACGCCATCGCGCAGAAATACGATTTCGCACCGTACCGCGCGCGCTTCCACGGTCTCGTCGCCGATGGCCGCATCGATGGCGAGCGCGTCGTGGCGCTCAAGCCCAGCACCTATATGAACCGCTCGGGCATCGCCGTCGGCGAGGCGGCGCGCTTCTACAAGCTGGGCGGTGACGATGTGGTCGTGCTGCACGACGAGCTCGACCTTGTACCCGGCAAGATCAGGATCAAGGTTGGCGGCAGCACGGCGGGCCATAACGGCCTGCGCAGCATCGATAGCCATTACGGCAAGACCTATCGCCGGGTGCGTATCGGCATCGGTCATCCTGGCGACAAGCGCAAGGTTCATTCCTACGTGCTGAACGATTTCGCGCGCGACGATCAGGACTGGCTCGATCCGCTCCTGGCTGCCATGGCCGAGGCGGCGCCCCATCTGGCGCGCCATGACGACAGCGGCTTCATGAGCCGGGTTCAAGTGATCCTCAATCCGCGCCCGCCTCGCCCGCGCCGTGGGGCCGAGGACAGCGAGGAAGAGGATGGGATTTAGGTGCGGCATCGTCGGCTTGCCGAATGTCGGCAAATCGACGTTGTTCAATGCTCTTGCCGGCAGTGCGGCGGCCGAGGCCGCGAACTATCCGTTCTGCACCATCGAGCCCAATGTCGGGCGCGTACCCGTGCCGGATGCGCGGCTTTTTCGTATTGCCGAGATCGCCAAGTCGGCGCGCATCGTGCCCACCCATATCGATTTCGTCGATATCGCGGGCCTGGTCTCCGGCGCCAGCCGAGGCGAAGGCCTCGGCAATACCTTTCTCTCCCATATCCGCGAAGTGGATGCGATCGTCCATGTGCTGCGCTGCTTCGAGGACGACGATATCAGCCATGTCTCTGGCAGCGTCGATCCGCTGGCCGATGCGGAGGTCGTCGAGACCGAGCTCATGCTGGCCGACCTGCAAAGCCTGGAGAACAGGCGCGAAGGCCTGGTCAAGCGCGCCCGTGGCGGCGATGCGGAGCCGAAGGCGACCCTGGCCTTGCTCGATCGCGCCATGCCGTTGCTGGCGGACGGCATACCGGCGCGGGCCCATGCGGTGAGCGAGGGGGAGGAAGCACTATGGCGGCAGATGCACCTGCTTACCGCCAAGCCAGTGCTCTATGTCTGCAATGTCGACGAGGAGTCCGCTGCCGGCAACGCCCACAGCGCCAAAGTCGAGGCGATGGCTGCCGAACAGGGGGCTGAGGCGGTGGTGATTTCCGCTGCCATCGAATCAGAGATCGCCCAGCTTGCCGATGCCGCCGAGAAGCAGGATTTTCTCGACAGCCTCGGCCTCGAAGCCTCCGGGCTCGACCGTCTCGTACACGCCGGCTACCGCCTGCTCGGCCTGATCACCTTCCTCACCGCCGGCCCCAAGGAATCCCGCGCCTGGACTGTCGCCGACGGCGCCAGCGCGGTCGACGCCGCCGGCGCCATTCATACGGATTTCGCCCGCGGCTTCATCTGTGCCGAGACCATCGCCTATGACGACTATGTGCGCCTCGGCGGCGAGCTCAAGGCCAAGGAGGCCGGCGTGATGCGCCAGGAGGGGCGCGACTATCGTCTGCACGACGGCGATGTGATCCTTTTCCGCTTCAACGTCTAAATTCGCTATAAGATTAGCGGAGATAACGGAGGGACAGGGCGATGGCCGAGCCTCAAGGCAGCATGGTCGAATTGACGGCCACGGACGAACACAGCTTCCAGGCCTACCATGCCGCGGCTTTCGGCGGCGGCCCGCGCCGTGGCGGCTTGGTGGTTATCCAGGAGATCTTCGGCGTCAACAGCCACATTCGCGGCGTTGCCGACCGTTATGCGGCCCAGGGTTACGAGGTCTATGCGCCGGCGCTCTTCGACCGCTTCGAGCGCGGTGTCGAACTGGGCTACGGTGAAGACGACATCGCGGCCGGACTGGCCTTGATGCGCCAGGCAGATCTCACCGATGCGGTGCTCGACGTGCAGACCTGCATAAGCGCCTTGCGGCCCCACGGGGCCGTCGGTCTCGTCGGCTATTGCTGGGGCGGCACGGTGAGCTGGGTGAGCGCCTGCCGTGCCATCGGCGTAGCGGCGGCGGTCTGTTATTACGGCGGCCAGATCGCTCAGAACCTCGATCTCGAGGCGAGTTGCCCGGTGATGATGCATTTTGGCGACCAGGACGCGGCGATCCCGCTGTCGGACGTGGACGCGGTGCAGGCGGCACAGCCCGGCGTGGACGTTCACCTCTACCAGGCCGGGCACGGCTTCAATTGCGACCAGCGCGGCTCCTATGACGAGGCGGCAGCGGCGCTGGCCCTCGAACGCAGCCTCGCGTTTTATGCGGAACACATGGGTTAGGAGTGAGTGAGCATGCGTGCTTTGGTGATCGGGTTTTGCTTGGTTTTGATGGGTGGTGCAATGACTGTTGCGGGGGAATTGATGATCGAGGATCTGACGGAGGGCAGCGGCCAGACGGCGACAGCCGGCGACAATGTGCTGGTTCACTACACCGGCTGGCTGACCGACGGGTCCAAGTTCGATTCCAGCCTCGACCGCGGCCAGCCGTTCAGCTTCCAGCTCGGCGCCGGGCGCGTGATTGCCGGCTGGGACCAGGGCGTTGCCGGCATGAAGGTCGGCGGCTCGCGGCGCCTGACCATCCCGCCTGAGCTGGCCTATGGCGACCGTGCTGTCGGCGGCGGCCTGATTCCCGCCAACTCGACACTGGTCTTCGAGGTCGAGCTGCTGGGGATCGAATAGCATGACGGATGGGGGGGATGCCGTCGGCATCATCGGCGGCAGTGGCGTCTACGATATAGATGGCCTCGAAAATGCCGAATGGAAGGCGACGGAGACGCCCTTCGGCGCGCCGTCGGACGAGATGCTGCACGGCACACTCGATGGCCAGCGGCTGGTCTTCCTGCCGCGCCACGGCCGCGGCCACAAGGTGCCGCCGAGCGAGCTCAATTTCCGTGCCAATATCGATGCCCTGAAGCGCGCCGGCTGCGGCCAGGTGATATCGGTCAGCGCCGTCGGCTCACTGAAAGAGGAGCTGTCGCCGGGCACCTTCGTCCTCGTCGACCAGTTCATCGACCGCACTTTTGCCAGGGTCAAGAGCTTCTTCTCGGCCGGCATGGTCGGCCATGTCTCCATGGCCCATCCGGTCTGCGGGCGCCTCGGCGAGCATCTCATGCGCGGCGCGGCGGAGGCCGGCATATCGATGGTCCGCGGCGGCACCTATCTGGTGATGGAGGGGCCGCAGTTCTCTACCCTGGCCGAATCCGAGCTTTACCGCAGCTGGGGCTGCGATGTCATCGGTATGACCAACATGCCCGAAGCCAAGCTCGCCCGCGAGGCGGAGATGTGCTACGCGACCGTTGCCATGGTTACCGATTACGACTGCTGGCACCCCCACCACGACGACGTCACGGTCGATGCCATCATTGCCGTGCTATTGGCCAATGCGGACAATGCGCGCTCGCTGGTCAAGGCGACCGTGCCTCATGTTCACGGCGATACCGACCGCCCTTGCGCTCGCGGCTGCCAGACGGCACTCGATACGGCGCTGATCACCGCGCCCGAGGCGCGCGATCCGGAAATGCTGGCCAAGCTCGACGCGGTTGCCGGGCGAGTACTCTAGGAGATACCAATGACGATCGGACGACGCGGACTTCTCAAGGGCGGCGCCATCGGCGCAGTTGCCGCAGCTTCTGCCTTTCCCAAGCCGGCAATCTCGCAAGGCCGCCGCCGCTGGAAGATGGTCACCTGCTGGCCGAAGAACTTCCCCGGCCTCGGCATGGCGGCCAACGATATCGGCAACGAGATCACCACCATGAGCGAAGGGCGGCTCGAGGTGAAGGTCTACGGTGCGGGTGAGATCGTGCCGGCCTTCGAGGTCTTCGACGCGGTGCGCGGCGGTGTTGCCGAGATGGGCCACGCCGCCGATCTCTATTGGCTCGCCAAGCATCCCGGTTTCGCCTTTACCGGCGGCGTGCCCAACGGCCTCTCCGGCCACGAGCAGATCGCCTGGCTGCTCCACGGCGGCGGCCGGGACTTGTGGGACGAGCTTTACGCCGGCTTCGGCATGCGCGTCTTCCTTGCCGGCGTCGCACCGCCCTCGCTGTTCGGCTGGTACCGCGAGCCGATCGGCTCGCTCGCCGATTTCAAGGGCCTCAAGATCCGCCAGGCCGGCCTGCCCGGCGAGGTCGTCACGCGCATGGGCGGGACCGGAATCAACCTGCCTGCGGGCGAGATCATGCCGGCGCTGCAGTCGGGCGTCATCGATGCGGCGGAGTGGGGCGGGCCGTGGACCGACCTCGCCTTTGGCTTCTACAAGGTGACGCGCTATGCCTATGGGCCGGGCATCCACGAACCGGGGGCGGTCAATGGCCTGATGGTCAATGGGGAGGCCTTCGACGGCCTTTCCGACGACCTCAAGGAGATGGTGCAGGTGACCGCGCACAAGGCGGCGCTGCGGGTCTACACGGAGGTTTCGGCGCACAACACCACGAGCTACGAAGTGCTCAAGAACGAGCACGGCGTCACCTTCGCCCGCCTGCCCGACGATGTTCTCGCGGCGTTCATCGAGCACGCCGACGCGGCCGTGCGCGACACCGCGGCCAAGGACCCGCTCGCCCAACGCCTCCACGACAGCATGGCCGCCTACCGCGCCCGCTCCCACACCATGGCCGACTTCAGCGAGCGCGGCTTCTTGAACGCGCGGCAGGTCTAGAGAGTTTTCAGGCTTCGTTGATGCGCTGCTCTTGGCCCGTGGCGCGTAACGCGATTTCCAGAAAATCGAGGCCTGCCGCAGCCTTCGCCTATCCAGTCACCATTGCCAGTGCCTCGGGTGCTAACCGAGGCATGGCCCGTTTCGCCGAGCAACTGATCCAGATGGTCGACGTTGAACGGCGCGTCGTCGAAGATAGGGACGCGAACCCGCTCACTCATCGTAGTAGGCGTCCCAGAAGCTCATCTTGGTGCGCGGGGTGAAGTGGAGGCCGTGGCGGGCGCCGAAAATGGCGCGCACCTGATAGCCGAACAAAAAGAGATTTTGTTCGCGCACGTAGTGCTCGACGGCGAGCCATGCCGCGTCCGAGGCCGCTGGTTCGTAAGTCGCAAGCGCGACCTCGTACAGGCGGTCGAGCTCGGCGTCGTGCAACAGCGCCAGGTTCGGCTGCTTCGAGTACAGGAACGCCATCGGCACGAAGCCGGGGTGGTTCAGGGTTCCACCGACGTTGCCGAGCAGGATGATATCCTCGGACAGAGCGGCGTGGCTGCCGAACTTGCTCAGGTAAGCCTCTTCCTGATAGTCGAAGAGGCTGATCCTCCGGCTCTCCACCGTCACGCCCAGCGCCTTGAGCGAGGCGGCGATAATGTTCTCGATTTGCCCCGGGATGTGGCGGCTGACCGACATCGACACAGTGAAGCCGTCGCCGAGACCCGCCTCGGCAAGCAGCCGGCGGGCGCGCGCGAGGTCAAACGGTGGCGGTTCAAGCCCGGCGTGGGCAGGCCCCTCGGGTATGCTGTAGCCGCCGAGCAACCGGCCATTGCCGACGGCGCCATAGCGGATCAGGTGCGCGCGATTGATAGCCAGGTTCAGCGCCTCGCGAACCCGGGGGTCGCGTAAGGTACGGTCGTCGTCGAGCAGATTGAATTGGCCGAAGATCACATAGGGCAGCGACGCCTTGACCACATCACCGACCCCTGACCGCATGAACTGCGTCGTCTTGCGCGGGTTCATGCGCTGGATAAGATCCAACTCGCCTTCGACCAGGCGGGCGAAAGCGGTGTCGGCATCGGCGTAGACGTAGGTCAGCTCGTCGATCCTGGGATGGCCCTCGCGCCAATAGCGCTCGTTGGCAGTGAGCCGGACTTCGCGGCGATCGCCATCCCAGGCGTCGAAGCGGAACGGCCCGGTGCCGACCGGTGCGGCGCCGAACCGGCGCAGGCCGACGCGGCGGATATGGCGCGGTGGCATCATCAGGCCGAGTTGGCCGAGACGATTCAGGAACAGGCCGTCGGGCTCGGCAAGCACCACATCCACCACATCCGGCGCAACTGCCACTACGTCTTCGAGGCTCGGAAACCAGGCCGTCGAGGCAAATATCTCCGAGGCCCGCAGCAGGGAATAGACGACCGCCTTGGCGTCGAATTCCTCGCCGTTGTGAAAGCGCACTTCCGGGCGCAGCCAGAAGCGGAAGCGGCGATCGTCCAGACGCTGCCAGCGGGTCGCGAGCACCGGGACATGATCGCCGGACAGATCGGTGGAGACCAGCGGCTCGAAAATATTGTGCAGCAGCTCGACACAGGGAAGCTCCGCGCACAGCAACGGATCGAAGCTCGCCCCTTCGGCATATTTCTCGGTGGCCGGGTCGATGGCACCGGGCGCGTCTGGGCCGGGCGAGTACCGGATCGACCCCTCGGCCGCCACGGCCTGCCGGTCCTGGCCGATGACAAGCAGGGCAGCAACGGCGAGACCGATTTGCCGATATCTCGCTGCCCGGCTCGTCATGGCAGCGAGGCGAGGAATGCCGCGATCTCGCGACTCATCGGATCGTTGATCTCGGCGCCTGAGCCACAGCAGATGAAATGCCCCCACGGCGAATCCGTCTCGAGCAGGCGGGCGTCGGGGATGGTCGCGGCAGCGTGCCGCAACATCTCGATATCGACGAGCACGTCGGTGACATCGCCGATGATCAGCGCCCTGGCCTTGATGCTCCGCAACGCGGCGTCCTCGTTGCCGTCGAAGCCGGGGAGCGATGCGATGCCGTCATAGTCGGCGATCAAGCGCAGCTGATAATAGACGTCGCGCGCATCATGACCTCTCATATAGCCATGCATGAGTCGCCAAAATGCAAGCTCCTGTTCCGGCGTCGCATAACCAATCTCGAACCAGCCCCTGCCGAAGAACCATGTCCCGAAATTGACGTAGGCGGCTTGCAAGCCAGCCAACGGATTGACCTCGTAGCGGCCGCTATACCAGGCCGGATCGAGCTCGATGATCTGCATCATGCTGCCCGTCAGGGCGCTGGCGCGACGATCGAGGCGTGGCCCGCCGGCGAGGGGCACGATGCCGGCGGTGAAATCGGGGTACGCGGCCGCCAGGCGATAGCTCTTGATTGCGCCCAAGGAGTCGCCGATCACCGCCAGAACGCTGTCGAATCCGAGATGGTCACGCACCAGCCTGACGTCGGCGCGGATGGCGTCGTCCAAGGTATAGGCGGGAAAGTCCATCTTCATGAAGGAGTTGGTGGGGCCGGTGCTGAGCACCTGGCGCACAGCGGAGTTGCCGAGCGCATCGGGGGCGATGATGAAATAGCGCTCGGGATCGAACGCAAGGCCCGGCCCGATGAGAAAGTCGAGGGAGTGATGATCCTGTGCAAGACCGTGCAGCAGCACGATCACATTGTCCTCAGCCTCGTTGGGCTCGCCCCAGGTGACGTAGGACATGCGGAAGTCCGAAATGGTCTCTCCCGAATCGAAGGTGAAATCGCCGAGATTAGCGATCTGATGCTCCTGGCCGTGACCGATATTGCCGCCCTGCGGCGGCGCCGCTGGCGCGCCGGCGCCAGCCGGTGACGCCGCTGCCAGGAGCAGTGCCACCAGCAGCAATGCGAATCGATTGTCAACGCGTGCCATCACTTGTGTCCTCCTCGTAATAGGCGTCCCAGAAGCTCATCAGGGTGCGCGGGGTGAACCGCAGGCCCTCGCGGACGCCGAAGACGGCGCGCTCCTGATAGCCGATGAACAGCAAATGGTTGTCGTGGACGTAAGTCTCGATCTCGCGCCACGCCTCGGGGCCCGAGTCGGGATCGTGCAATGCCGCCTCGTACATACTGTCAAGCATGGGATCGCGCAGCGCCGATTCGTTGGGCTTTCCAGAGTAGAGGAGGGTCATCGGCACCATCGCCGAGTGGAAGATGGTGCCGACTGGCATGCTAAGCAGTAATATGTCGAAGCTGGGCGGCGCGCCGGTACCGAACTTGGGTAGATAAAGCTCTTCCAGGAACTCGGATTCGGCGGCTCTGCGCACTTCGATCGAGATTCCAATGCGTTCCAGCCAAACGGCGATGACATTTTCGATGCTCGGCGGCACCTGGCGATCGACCATCACCTTGAGGACGAGCCCGCCGCCGTGGCCGGCCTCTTCGAGCAGCGCCCGCGCGGCTTGTGCATCGAGCTCGTAGGGTGTGAGCCCGGCATGGGCGGGGTCCTCAGGCACGGTATAGCCGCCGATCAGACGACCGTTGCCGATGGTGCCGTAGCGGATCAGGTGCTCGCGGTTGACCGCCAGGTTGATGGCGCGGCGAACCCGCACGTCGCGCAACGGCGTACCCGGCTTCAACAGGTTGAAGGGGCCGAGAACCAGCTGCGGCAGCCACGCCTTCTCCACCCGCCCCACCCCGGAGGCCATGAATTGCGTGGTACGGCGCGGGTTGAGGCGGCGGATGAGATCGAGCTCGCCGCGGGCCAGCAGGTCGAGGGCATGGTCTGACTCGGCATAGACATAGACCAGGCCGTCAAGGCGGGGAAAGCCGTCGCGCCAGTAGTCGCGATTGGCGGCAAGATGAACCTCGCGACGGGCCGCGTCCCAGTGCTCGAAGCGGAAGGCGCCGGTGCCCACCGGTTGCGCGCCAAAACCGCCGGCGCCGACATCTTCGAAATAGCGCGGCGGCAGGATCAGCCCGATATTGGCAAGGCGGTAGAGGAACAGGCTGTCGGGCTCGGCCAGCACTACCTCGACCCGATAGGGGCCGAGCACCGCGACGCGCTCGATGACCGGGAACCAGGCGGTGACGCCGTAGGCGTCGGAAGAGCGCTCGAGGGAGAAGCGGACCGCCTCGGCATCAAACCGCCTCGCCGTTGTGGAAGCGCACGCCGCGGCGCAGGGTGAAGCGCCAGGCGCGGTCGCCGCGCCGCTCCCAGGCGGTGGCGAGGCGTGCCTCGATGGTCTGGTCGGCGGCGGTGGCGACCAGCGGCTCGAAGATGTTGTGCAAGAGCTCGATGCACGGCTCCTCGGCGCAGTAGAGGGGATCGAAGCTGGCTCCCTCGCGGTAGAGCCCGGAGGTCGAATCATAGGCCACCGGCGCGTCCGGGCCGGGCGAGAAGCGCACCCGCTCGGCCGCCGCCGGCAGCGCCGCCGCCAGGACCAGGGCGATAAGCGCCGTGCCGCGCATTGCCGCTCAGTCCGCCTCGGCGAGGAAATCGGCGATCGCGCGATCCATCGCCGCCGTCGCCTCCGGGTCGAAGCCGCAGCAGATCAAATGGCCCCAGTCGGAGTCGATCTCGACCACGCGGGCGCCCGGGATGGCGTCGGCGGCGAAGCCGATCTCGGCCGTGCGCACGAGCATGTCGCCGGGGGCGGCGAGGATCAGTGTGCGCGCGCGGATGCTGGCCAGCGCCGCGGCGGCGTCGCCGTCGAAGCCGGAGCTGTCGCCGATGTCAAACTCGGCCCATGCGATCAGCTGGTAATAGACGTCGCGGGCGTCCTGGGGAGCGAGATTATTCCAGATCTCGCGCCACAGCAGCTCCCAGTCGCGATAGGCCGCAGGCGTCGACAGATTTCCTTCGAACCATTCGTAAGTGTGCCACCATGGCACCAAAGTTGTCAGCGCGGTGTTGATGCCGTTCACCGGATTGGTCTCGTAATCGCCGCCATACCAGCCGGGGTCGAGGGCGACAATGCGCATCATGTTGCGCAGCTGGGCCCGGGTCTGGGGATTGGTCACCGGGCTGCCGGCGATCGGGATGATGGCGTCAACATAGCCGGGATGGCTGACCGCCAGCTGATAGGCCTTCATCGCCCCCATCGAGGCGCCGATGGCTATGCGCACGCGCTCGATGCCGAGATAGTCGCGCAACAGCCGCACGTCGGCCTCGACCAGGTCGCGGGTGGTCAGGCGCGGGAATTCCATGCGCAGGCCGCTGTTGGTGGGGCCGGAGGTGAGGTCCTGGCGCAATCGCGCATTGGCGATGAAATCGGGCGCGACGATGTACCAGCGCTCGGGGTCGAGTGCCTTGCCGGGACCGATGAGGAAGTCGAGGTCGTGGTGGTCGCCGATGAAATGCTGCATGGCGAGCACGACGTTGTCGCGCGCCGCATTCAGCGTTCCGTGGGTCACGTAGGACACACGGAAGTCGTTTACCACCTCGCCGCTGCGGAAGGTGAAGGCGCCGAGATTGGCCAATTGGTGCTCGGGCGCATGGCCCTCGCCCAGATCTGGTCTCGGCGACGGCGCGCCGGCTTGGGCCAGCCCCGCCCCCAGCATCAGGGCTGTCGCACAAACCAAAAAACGCAATGGAATTTCACTTCGTCTGGTCATTGATGCCTCCCACTGGCCATTTTCAATGTGTTCGTTTGGTGCTCCACAATTAAGATTATCGGTCTGTCCTAACGTCTCTCCGGCAGCGGCGCCGGGCTTCATCGAGCCCCGCTCAAAAGCCGCATGATCGCCGCAAATAACAGACCCTCGCCGATCAGAATGTGCGGCGGCGATTGCACAGCTAAGTCGCCAGTTGCTCCTTGATCTTGGCGAGGAGCTGGCGCGGCCTGAACGGCTTGGTCACGTAGTCGTCGCAGCCCGCCTCGCGCGCCTTTGCCTCGTCGCCGCTCAACGCGTAGGACGTCACCGCAATGATCGGAATATGCCGTAACTCGGGTCGGGCCTTGATTCGGCGTGTCGCCTCGAGGCCGTCGATAACGGGCAATTGAATGTCCATCAGGATGAGGTCAGGAACGTGGGCACGCGCTGCCGCGACGCCGGCTTCCCCGTCGACCGCTTCGACGATCTCGAAGCCGGCGCTGGTCAGCAGGTCGCGCAGAATGCGCCGATTGTCTTCCTGGTCCTCGATCAACAGCACGGTCTGGCTCATGCCGCCTCCACCTGAGCGTCGACGCGGACCGGGAAGGACAGCGAGAACGTCGAGCCTTCGCCGGGCGTCGATTCCACCCAGATGCGCCCGCCGTGCATCTCGATCATGCGCCGCGTGATCGCCAGGCCAAGGCCGGTGCCCCCCTTCTTGCGCGTGTGCGATGCGTCGGCCTGCTGGAACTCGTCGAAGATTTTCGCCTGGTCGGCCTCGGGAATGCCCACGCCCGTATCGGACACCGAGATCAGGAACGCGCCATCGTCGGCCCGCACCTCGAGCTTGATCTCGCCTTCCTCGGTGAACTTTATGGCGTTGCCGACGAGGTTGAGCAGCGCCTGGGCGATGCGTTGTTCGTCGCCCCTGGCCACGGGAAGATCGTCCGGAACACTGGCGCTGAGCTGCAGCTCCTTATCGGCCGCCAGGGATTGCAAATTCGTCATCACCGTCTGTACGACGTTGTCCATGGCATACTCGTCGAGGGACAGTTTGACTCGCCCCGCCTCGATCTTGGACAGGTCGAGAACGTCGTTGATGAGGCCGAGAAGATGGCTGCCGCTCTGCCCGACGCGACCGATCACCTCGGCGATCTTTTCCGGCACCTCGCCGTAAATCTTGTCTTCAATGAGCTCGGTATAGCCGATGATGGCGTTGAGCGGGGTGCGCAGCTCGTGGCTCATATTGGCCAGGAACTCCGACTTGTGCTGCGAGGTCTGCTCGAGCTCGATGTTGGCCTCCTGCAACTCGCGGGTGCGCTCCTCGACCCGGGCTTCGAGCTGCTCGGCGTAGCTGCTGACCTCATGGAACAGAGTCGCGTTCTCGATGCTGATCGTTGCCTGATTTGCCAGGGCGCCCAGCAACACCAGATCCTGGTCGTCGAACTTGTCCGGTGCGGCGCTGAGCACGAAAAGCACGCCGCTCACCTGATCGCGCGCCGTCAGCGGGACCGCGACCACCGAACGGAAATTCGCTTCGCTCATGGCCTCGACAAACGGGCTGTCGCTGAATTCCGCGGCATAGTCACCAGTCATCACCGCCGCACCGCTGGCCACGATCTGTCCGCCCAAACCCTGGCCCGGCACGAATCGTATCGCGGCGACGGCCTCGGTTATCGACCCGCTATGCGCCCGAACCACATACACGTCGCCGGCGTCGGCCTCGCGCAGCGCGACATAGCTCAGCTCGGCCCGCAACAGGTCACGGGCGCGTGCCACGATCAGGTCCAGGGTCGGGTCGAGCGCAACTTGAGCGGTGATCTCTTGTCCGATCTCATAGAGCGTCTCGCTTTCCGCCACTTTGCGTCGCAACGCCGCCTCACTCTCGGACAGGCTCCCCGCCATGGCGTTGAACGAATGGGAGAGCTTTCCGACCTCGTCTTGCGATTCGATATCGACGGTGATCGAACGGTCGCCGGCGGCGATACGGTTCGCGGCGTCGACCAAGCGGCGGATCGGATCAGTCAACCGACGGAGGAAGTTGATCACCAGGAACAAGGCGATCGCCAGGCTGATCCCCGTCACGACCGTAAACGTGAGTGCAATGACCTCGGTCGTGCGCCGGAAGTCTTCGAGCGGAAAGATGAAGTCGAGCACGACGGCGCCCTGGAAGACCGGGGGTCCGCCGCTCGCGCCAAGCTCGTACACTGGCATGGCGGCCATCATCTCCGGGCCGATGGAAGAGAGAAAGACCTGCTCGGGTCCGGCCTCGCGCACCGCGGCAAAGAAAGGCTGCTCCGAGACCGCCTCCAGATCGTCGTTCAAACGACCGCC
Source organism: uncultured Rhodospirillaceae bacterium (assembly GCA_964408735.1). Classification (GTDB taxonomy): domain Bacteria; phylum Pseudomonadota; class Alphaproteobacteria; order UBA7887; family UBA7887; genus UBA7887. The sequence continues at coordinate 24,768 of CAYPAX010000022.1, forward strand.
GGCTACCTTGACGATTTCCCGCCCGCCGGCATCGACGTAACGTATCTTGATGACAATCGGATCGATGATGTTGCTGCGGTTCGAGAACCGGACCAGTGACCGCGCCAGTTGTTGCCGGTAGACCTCGGCTTCCTCGTCGAGTCCGTAGAAACGGTTGTTGAAGTAGTCGCGGATCGCAGGGTTCTCGGCGATCGCCCTCAGGTCGTTCTCGCGCTGCTGTAGATACCGCTCGCTGGATTTGCCCGCCTCGCCGCTGGCGGTAATGAATCCGACCCCGGCAAGCGCTAGCATCGGGACCACGATCAACGGCACGATGATCATCAGCATCTTGGTCCGGATGCTGAATTCCCTTATCCGTCGCCTCGGTTTGGCCCCGGCCCCCGCCATTGCTGCCACCCGAACTCCCTGGCTGCCGCAATAATCATGCCCGATCGTCGGCAAGATTTATGGCGCCATGCCTCGCGACAATACCCTATTTCGCGCCGCACGTCGTGTCCGAGCTAGTTGTTAATCTCGTTCTCCTTGGAAAAATCGGCAGATCAGGCCAGGCTCAGCTATTCCAGCCACGGGTTGGTGCCCTTCATCCCTGTTCTCCCGTGCATGGCTTAGACGCAGGATCGTGCGGTTTTTGCTACCCCCCAAAGGTCTGTCTATGGCTGTTTCCCGTAGCCAATCCACTGGGTCAACCACTTCCGCCATCGTCTGCATTTGCGGCATTCCGCGCAGCCCGTGAGCGGCATCAGTGGCGCTGTATTGGCCCATTTGACCGTTTCATTCCGCCACATGAGGCGCTCTAGTGGTCCAAATCTGACATATGGTACCCATAGGACGGTCGCCCATAGGTCGCCTCTGACGCCGCCTCGCGTCGTCAGGCACGTTTGCCGATGGGCCGGCATCGCCAGCACGCACCTTTCTAGCGAAGCGACGGCAGAGGCGATCCTATGGGTACCATATGTCAGATTTGGACCACTAGGCCATTCCCACCGGGGGTTTGCTGCGGCGGATGCCGTAGGCCGAGTGGACGACGAGGGCGCCGAGGATGATGCCGCCGCCGAGGAATGTGGTCGGGCCGGGTACCTCGCCGACGCCGATCCAGACCCAGAGCGGCGAGATCACCACTTCGACCAGGGTCAGCAGGCCGACCTCGGCCGGGGTCAGCAGGGGTGAGCCGCGGGCGAACAGCAGGAAGCCAAGCGCCAGCTGGAAGACGCCCATGCCCGCGAGCAGGGCGAAATCCGTCGGGCTCGGCGAGGCGATGGCGGCGAAGGGCAGGGCGGCGAGGGCGGCAAACACACCTGCCAGGCCCATGGCCGGCACCATGTCCACGTGCTTGGCGCGGCGCATCAGCACGATGGAAATGCCAAAGCACAGCGCCACGCCGAGGGCCAGCAGGTCGCCGAGCCTGGCGGTTCCCGCGAAAGCCGCGTCGCGCGGGCCGAGCAGCATGACCAGCACGCCGCCGCTGGCCACGGCGAGGGCGATGACCGTGTGGATGCGCGGGCGCTCGCCGAGCAGCAGCCAGCCGAAGCTCGCCGCCACCAGGGGCGCAGCGCTCATCAGCACCAGCGCATTTGCCACCAGGGTCATGCTGATCGCCATGACGTAGAGGATGAAGGTGGCGGCGATCAGCGCGGCAACCACGACCCCCGAGATACCCAGCGCGCGCACGGCCTGCGGCGCCCGGCCGCGATAGCGCCACAGCACGTAGGCGGTCATGGTCAGGGCCAGGAAGCTCGAGCGCCAGAACACCGCCGTCCACTCGGAGACGTCGATGATGCGCAGCAGGATGCCGCTGGTGCTCCAGCACAGCGTGGCGCCGAGCACGAAGGCCACGCCGCGCGCCTTGGAGCCGCTCGCAACGGCCAATGAGGGGTCTGATGCAGTCATAACAAGTTGATATACTGGCAAGAATGAGCGACACGCAAACGATAGATTTCGCCAGCTTCAATGCCGGCTTCGCGCGCCTCTTCCAGCCGGGGCGGTTGAGCCTCGGCCTGATGTTCCCCATCGAGGCCTATGGCCACGCGCATTGGGACATGCCGACCATGGCCGGGCAGGTTGAGCTGGCCAAGCGCGCCGAGGCGCTCGGTTTTGCCGGCCTCTGGGTGCGCGACGTGCCGCTGCGAGACCCCAATTTCGGCGATGTCGGGCAGATCTACGACCCCTGGGTCTGGCTCGCCACCATCACCGCCGCGACGCGTGAGATCGCGCTGGGGACGGGCAGCATCATCCTGCCCTTGCGCCACCCTTTCCACATCGCCAAGGCGGCGGCCTCGATCGATCAGCTCAGTGGCGGGCGCTTGGTCATGGGAGTCGGCTCGGGCGACCGGCCGGTGGAATTCCCGGCCTTCGATGTCCCGTTCCAGGACCGTGGCGAGATTTTCCGCGAGTCCATCGCCCTGATCCGCGCCTCACTCGGCGAGGAATATCCCGACATCCGCTCGTCCCTCGGCACGCTGCGCCATGCGGATGTCATTCCCAAGCCCCACGGCAATGCCATACCCATGCTTGTCACGGGCGGCAGCCAGCAGGAGCTCGACTGGACGGCGGAGCACAGCGACGGCTGGCTCACCTACGGCCAGCATCCGACGCGCCAGCGCCTGGTCATCGAGCAATGGCGGGCGAAGGTGGCGGCGTGCTCACCGGACAGGCCCAAGCCTTTCGCCCAAGGCCTGCACGTGGATCTGGCCGAGGACCCGGAAGAGGCGCCGACCCTGATCCACAACGGCTACCGCCTCGGGCGGGCGCGGCTCATTGAGCTCTTCGACTCCCTGCAGCACATCGGCGTCAACCACTGCCTGCTGAATTTCAAGTTCGCCCGCCGCCCGGCGGCCGAGATCGTCGAGGAGATCGCCGCCGAGGTGCTGCCGCGGTTCAGTTCACCTTGAGGCAGAGAATCTCCGAGGTGCCGCCTTCCAGCGACGTCAGCGGGAAGGGGTTGTTGGCGGCGCAGGCCTGGCCGTCGGCGGTGAAGCTGATATCCCGCGTATAGGTGCCGCGGAGCGGTGTCGGATAGGCCACGAAGCGCTCCTCCGAGGGGATGAAGCGGTACATGTAGTCGGTCACGGTGCCATTGATCCAGATTTCCTGGGTCTCCGGGTGCACGCCCAAGGCATAGGGCGCCGGGCGATAGCCTGCGGCGAATTCGGGCATGCGGTAGACCGTGGCATCGAAGCCGCCCTCTTTCGGCGTGATGCGCGCCAGCTCGCCCTCGGCGAAGCCTGCCACCCAAAGTGTACCGGCCTTGTCGAAATGCATGCGCCGCGGCCCGTGCATGGGCGAATCGTACTGCTCCACTTCCAGCGTATCCGGGTCGATGCGGCCGATCTTGTCGGCGAACAGGCGGCCGTACCAGATCGAGCCGTCGATGGGATTGACGTCGATGCCGTAGGTCCAGGTACCGCGCGAGCCGCCGAGCGGCCTGGCGGACGGCAGGGAAATGATGGTGCTCTCGCCCGTCACCGGGTCCAGGCGGCCGACATTGTCGGAAGCGGAATTGGTGAACCAGGCGATGCCCTTGGCATCGACGCGGATGGTATGGGGATAGCGGGCGCCGGCGATCTTGTGCGACGGCTCCCATTCGGCGGTCATGGGGTTGAAGACGCCGATCGAGTTGGTGGCGGTATTGGTCACGTAGTACTTGCCGTCATGGCCGAGCGCCATGGAATGGGGCATGTTGCGCGTGCCGGCGGAGAAGCTGCCGATCTCGCCGTCTGCCGCGTGGTACTGATTGCCGTTGCCGAGCTGGGAGATGTAGTCGGACTTGCCCGTGACGGGGTCGGTGACGGTGAAGTGGGACATCACCATATCCGCCGAGTAGATGATGCCGGTGTCGGGATGCACGATCGAATCGTGCGGGTTGCCGCGGGCGAGGCGGTATTCGGTGATCACGGTGTCGCTCAGCGAAGGATCGAGGGGGAAGTCGGGCCGGACCGCGACCGGATTGCCGTCGAAGCCCCCTGACAGGATCTCGGCGCGCTGGCGGCGCTGCTGCTCATTATACTTGCCGCCCATGTAGCGGTGCATGCGCTGGATCGTCATCTGCCAGTAGGACACGGATTGCGAGCGCCGCGTATAGGCATTGCCCAACTGATGGCAGGACAGGCAATCGCGCTGGAACTGGCGGCGGGTGAAAAGATCGCCCTCGCCGGTCTCGAATTCCAGGCCGCCGAAGTGATAGGCCGAGGGCAGGCTGGCCGATATCTCGGCCTCGCCCGTCATGGCCTCCATGACCAGGCTTTCGGCGAGCGCGCCATCGCCGGCCAGCTCGATCTTCATCTTGAGGTCCCGATGATAGGGCGCGCGCAGGCGTACGCTCAACGTGCCCTGCAAATCCGTCGTCAGCGTGAACACGCCGTCCGAATTCGAGAACACGCTTTGCGAGATGCCGGAGGTGGTGTCGCTGACGCGAACCATGGCGCCGTGCACGGCATTGCCGTCGGTATCGGATATGGTGCCCGAGAAGGTGCCGGCCATGGCCGGCGCCGCAAGCGCCACGATGCCGGTGGCGAGTGTCAAGTCACGTATCGTCATGCTGTCCTGCTTCGGGTTTCATTATTGATCTTGGCAAGGGAAGGCCGCGGCAAGCGCCTCGGCGACGATGTCGTAGGCGGGCAAGCGCTCTTCGCTGTAGCTGAGTGCGTCGAGACGCGCGTAAACGGGCGCGGCGACAAGCTCGCCGGGCGGTGCACGGCTCATCATGAGCGAGCGCGGCACGCATATGGTGGAGCCGCCGAACCCGGAATCCGCCACCGCCAGGATATAGCCGCGGCAGACCATGCGGCCACGAATGTCATCACCGAGACAGTCCTTGGCGAGATTGCCCGCGCTGACGAAGGGATTGTCGCTGGGCCGCGCGTTATAAGCCATTGAGGCGCGCACCGCCGCCTCGTCGAAGTCGAGCGCCGCGAAGCCAGCATTGCCGAGCAGGTCGCGAAGCTCGGCGTCGCGCGCGTCCCGCGCCGCGATGGCCCGCTCAACCATCTGCTCGCGGTCGATCTCTTCATTGCCGCGTGCTGCCAGGATGGCTTCGCGCGTCGCATCGTAGTCTGCGAGGATGGCGTCGAGCGCCTGCGCATAGGCGGCGTTGACGCCGCGCTCGACAGCCATGGCCACGAGCTGCTCCCGCTCCAGTTGGCGAAATTCCCGGTCGCGGGCGAGGCTCGCCTGTTCACGCGCCTCGAACTCGCGATCCATCTCCTCGAACTCACAAGCAAGTCGCCCGGCAATGCCGCGCCCGTCGCAGTCCTGCGCGCTCGCATGGGAGACCACAAACACGGAAGCGTATGCTGCGATCAAGGGTCGGAGAAAGTGGAACCGACCGGCCATGGCCTAGAGCGTGTCGCAGTTAATTGAAGTCAGTTTTACCGGCCTCAGCGCCGCCCTGGCTAGACGCGCGCCGCCGCGCGATGTGAGCGCATCGGGCAAGACGCGCAACGACGCCAGGGCGTCGCTGAGGCCGGCCTGCGGTGGGCCAAGGAGGCTTTTCGGATGCGTCGCGACCCTTGGCCGATACCACACATCGCCCGGCGCGCCGCTCCTGCCCGAAAAGCCACCTTGGACCATCAAACCGGCTCCAATTAACCGCGACACGCTCTAGTGCAGGTCTTTCCAGACCTTGCGCTTGGTGGCGTAGAACAGCCCCGTCATGACCAGCACGAAAAGCATGACCGAGAGGCCCATGTTCTTGCGCCGCTCCATGTCGGGCTCCGATGCCCAGGCGAGGAAGGTGACGACGTCGCGCGCCTCCTGCTCGATCGAGGCCTCGGTACCGTCGGCATATTCCACGTCGTCGCCCCACAAGGGCTGCGACATGGCGATCTGGTGGCCGGGGAAGTAGGGGTTGTAGGCGAGCCCGTCGCCGATCTCCAGATCCTCCGGCGGCTCGTGATAGCCGGTCAGCAGCGCATAGATGTAGTTGGCGCCGTCGTGGCGCGCCTTGACCATCAGCGAGAGATCCGGCGGCGCCTTGCCGAAATTCATCGCGGCGGCCGCCTTTTCGTTGGCGTAAGGCGCAGGGAAAGTGTCCGTCGGCCGCGCCGTGCGCATAAGCAGATAGCCGTCCCCGTCGAATATCTCGCCGTCCTCATTGGGGCCGGCCGGGACTTCGTACTGCGCGGCAATCGCCTTGATCTGGTCCTCGTTGTAGCCGAGGCCGGCAAGGTCGCCGTAACGCAGATATTTGGCGCCGTGGCAGCCGGCGCAGACCGTCAGGAAGACCTGCAGGCCGCGCTGGGCCTCGGCGCGGTCGTAGTGGCCGAAGATGCCGTTGAAGCTCCAATGCTCCTGGTGCGGGTGCTCGGCACCGCCGGCCGCTTGCGCCCCGTTTGCGGCCAGGCAAAGGGCGATGGCCGCCGCGGCGGCGCGAACCTTGAGTCCCATGCGCATCACGAGCCCTCCCCGGCGCCGCTTTTCAATACCGGTTCGGATATACTGGTCGGCACCGGTCTGGTCTTTTCGAAACGCGACAGCAACGGCACGATGACCAGGAAGTGCACGAAGTAGTAGACCGTGGCGAGCTGCCCCAGATGGACATACTGGAAGCCGCCGGTACCCCCGAACACGGCATCGCTCGGCACCTTGCCGCCGACGATGCCGAGAATTATGGAATCGGCCACCAGGATCCAGAACAGGTACTTGTAGACCGGCCGGAAGCGGGCGCTGCGCGCCGGTGAGCGGTCGAGCCAGGGCAGGGCCAGCAGCACCAGGATCGAGGCGAACATCAGGATCACGCCGATCAGCTTGGCCGACAGGAACCAGACGTCGAAGGTGGCCGAGCGCAGCACCGCGTAGAACGGCAGGAAGTACCATTCGGGCACGATGTGCGAGGGCGTCACCAGGGGGTCGGCCGGGATGTAGTTGTCCGGATGGCCCATATAGTTCGGCGCGAAGAAAACAAAGGCGAAGAAGACGATGAAGAAGACGCCGATGCCGAACAGATCCTTCACGGTGTAGTAGGGATGGAACGGGATCGAGTCCTTGTCGCTCTTGGTCTCGATGCCGATCGGGTTGTTCGAGCCGAAGCGGTGCAGCGCCCACAAATGCAGCACCACCAGCGCCACGATCACGAAGGGCAGCAGATAATGCAGGCTGTAAAAGCGCTGCAGCGTCGGATTGCCGACCGCGAAGCCGCCCCACATCCATTCGACAACGTCTGTGCCGACCACGGGTATGGCCGAGAACAGGTTGGTGATCACCGTCGCGGCCCAGAAGCTCATCTGGCCCCACGGCAGCACGTAACCCATGAATGCCGTGGCCATCATAGCCAGCAGGATGAAAATGCCGAGCCACCACAACAGCTCGCGTGGCGCGCGATAGCTGCCGTAATAGAGGCCGCGGAAGACATGGATATAGACCACGGCGAAGAAGGCCGCGCCCCCGTTGGCATGCACATAGCGCAGCAGCCAGCCATAGTTCACGTCGCGCATGATGCGCTCGGTGCTGTCGAAGGCCATGTCCACATGCGGCGTATAATGCATCGCCAGCACGATGCCGGTGGCCAGCTGGATGACCAGCACCAGCCCCGCCAGGGAGCCGAAGTTCCACCAGTAATTCAGGTTCCGCGGAGTCTTGTAGACGACCACCGCTTCGTTCATCAGGGAGAAGATCGGCATCCGGTAATCGATCCATTTGCCGATTCGCATAACCATTGAGGAATCGCTCATGCCCTGGGTCCCGTCAGCCGATTTTGACAGTGGTGTCGTCGAGGAAGATGTACTCCGGAATCCACAGATTCTCCGGCGCCGGGCCTTTGCGAATTCGCCCCGAGGTGTCGTAGTGCGAGGCATGGCAGGGGCAGAACCAGCCGCCATATTCGCCCGCGTCGCCAAGGGGAATGCAGCCGAGATGGGTGCAGACAGCCACCATGATCAGCCATTCGGCCTTTTGCACCCGCTCCGCGTCGCTCTGCGGGTCGCGCAAATCCGCCAGCGGCACGGCCTCGGCTTCAGCGATTTCCGCCGCCGTGCGGTGGCGCACGAATACCGGCTTGCCGCGCCACATGACCTTGATCGACTGGCCTTCCACGATGGCCGACAGGTCGACCTCCGTCGAAGCCATCGCCAGGACGTCGCGGGCCGGGTTCATCTGATGAACCAGCGGCCAGACGGCGGCAACCGTGCCCACCGCTGTTACCGCGCCCGTGGCCAAATAGAGAAAATCGCGCCGGGTTTCGCCGTCCGGCCCGTGGGCAGTATTGTCGGTCATCCGGGATCCTTCTCCGCCACGCCGATGGGACGCGGATTTTGTGCCTGAATCCTCAGGGGTTGTCCAGGGATATAGCCCGGAATCATGCCTCTTCCAGGGGCGCGCCTGTGGCCCTATTGTGCGCGCGCATCGAATGCGGGAGGCATCGTGAGCGAAAGCGAGACCGTAGAGCAGAGGAAGGCGCGTGCCAGCGTCTGGTTCGCCGAATTGCGCGACCGCATATGCGCCGCCTTTGAGGCGCTGGAGGACGAGCTTGCCGCCGGGCCCCACGGCGATGCTGTGCCGGGGCGTTTCGAGCGCGCCACCTGGGAGCGTTACGGCGGTGGCGGCGGCGTCATGTCGGTGATGCGCGGTCGCGTGTTCGAGAAGGTCGGCGTCAACATCTCGACCGTATTCGGCGAGTTCTCCGAGGCCTTTCGCGGCCAGATTCCCGGCGCCGATGAGGATCCGCGCTTCTGGGCCAGCGGCATATCCCTGGTCGCCCACATGTGCTCGCCCCTGGTGCCGGCGGTGCATATGAATACTCGCCATATCGTCACCACGCGGTCGTGGTTCGGCGGCGGCGCCGATCTCACGCCGATGGTTGCGGACGACGACGATACGGCACGCTTTCACGCTGCCCTGAAGGCGGCCTGCGATGCCCATGACGTGGCCGATTACGCGCGCTTCAAGGCCTGGTGCGACGACTATTTCTTCCTGCCCCACCGGGACGAGCCGCGTGGCGTCGGCGGCATCTTCTACGACAATCTGGAAGGCGACTGGAAGGCCGGCTTCGCCTTCACCCAGGATGTCGGGCGCGCCTTTCTCGAGGCCTATCCCGAGATCGTGCGCCGCCACCTGAACGAGCCCTGGACCGCGGAGCAGCGCGAACACCAGCTCGTGCGCCGCGGCCGCTATGTGGAATTCAACCTGCTGCACGACCGGGGTACCAAATTCGGCCTCGCCACCGGCGGCAACACCGAAGCGATTCTCATGTCTATGCCACCGGAGGTGAAATGGCCTTGAAATGGGCCGCGCTCGCGGCACTCCTTATTGCGCTTCCCGCGCAGGCGGCGGAATGGCCCGACTCGGGCAACGGTCTCGCCAACACCCGCAATCAGGCGGCGGAGACGCAGATCTCGCCAGAGACCGTGGCGCGGCTAGCCGTCAAATGGAAGAGGCGCTTCACGGGCGATGTCACGACCACGCCGGCGGTCGATGGCCACTCGGTCTATGTGACCGATACGGGCGGCAAGTTGACGCGCCTCGACCGGGAGACCGGTGAGGTCGTCTGGAGCCGGCCGATCAAGGACTATACGGGCATCTTCGGCGACAACGCGCGCACGACACCGGTCATTGTCGGCGACATCCTGGTGCTTGGCTCCCAGGGCGCGCGCGAGCTGAACAAGGCCGGGGCGCGCATCATCGGCGTCGACAAAGTGACCGGCGAGGCCTTGTGGAGCACGAAAATCGAGACTCACCCGGCGGCGGTGATCACCCAGTCGGCCGTCGCCCATGAGGGCATCGCCTATGTCGGCGTCTCGTCGTGGGAGGAATATATCGCCTCGAAAGTGCCGGGCTACGACTGCTGCTCCTTCCGCGGCAGCCTCGCTGCGCTAGAGGTGGCGACGGGCAAGCTGATCTGGCAGACCCACGTGGTGCCCGACGCTGAGGGTTATTCGGGCAATGCGGTCTGGGGCGGCATGCCGGCGATCGATCCGGCGCGTGGCATGGTCTACATCACCACGGGCAATACCTACACGGTGCCGGAGTCCCTACGCGCGTGCGTCGCCGAGGCGCGGCGGCAGCGCTCAGCGGAAGCCGAGGCCGCCTGTCTCGCCGCCGAGCCGGTCAATTATGTCGATGCCTTCGTCGCCCTCGATCTGAAGAGCGGCGAGATTGCCTGGGGCATGCCGGCGCTGCCCTACGACCCCTGTACGCAGGCCTGTTTCTCACCGACCGCCAATCCCGGCAATTGTCCGCCGCCGAAAGGCCCCGATTACGATTTTGCGCAAGGGCCCTCGCTCTTCACGATCGAGATCGATGGCCAGCCGCGCGATGTCATCGGCGCCGGTCAGAAGAGCGGCGACTACTGGCTGCTCGATCGCGATACGGGTGATGTCATATGGCGCACGGAGGTCGGCCCCGGCAGTCCCCTCGGCGGCCTCGAATGGGGCTCCGCCACGGACGGGGTGCGGATCTACGCCGCCGACGCCAATTTCAGCAAGCGGTCGTGGCGGCTGAAAGGCAGCGGCCCCGACGCCGGCCGCAGGATCAGCCATGGCTTCTGGGCCGGGCTCGACGCAGCGACCGGCGAGATCCTCTGGCAGACGGCCGATCCCAACACCGGCGCCACCGACATGGCGGCGGTCAGCGTCGCCAACGGCGTGGTCTATGCGGGCTCCCTGGCCTCGGGGCGCGAGGCCGACACCATGTTCGCGCTCGATGCCGCGACCGGAGAGATCCTCTGGCGCTTCGCCGCTGGCGGCTCGGTGGCCGGCGGCGCGGCGATCGTCGACGGCGTCGTCTATTGGAGCGCCGGGTATCGTTTGTGGGGCGGGCGCGGCGCCAACACGCTCTATGCCTTCCACGTGCCATAGGAGAAGTCATCATGTTGCGAATGAAAGCCATGTTGTGCGCTGCGGCGCTGGCCGCAATGACGGTCGCATCGGCCGAGGCGATCGAGCGCCGGCCCGTCGATATCTGGAGCGACGGCACGCGCATGTCCGGCGACCTCTTCCTGCCCGACGGCTTCGGCGATGGCGAGGACCGTCCGGCCATCCTCATGACCCACGGCTGGGGCGGCGAGCGCAAGGACCTCAACGGCTCCTACGCCACCAAATTCTCGCTTGCCGGTTTCGTGGTGCTGACCTTCGACTATCGCGGCTGGGCTGACAGCGACAGCCGCCTGGTCATAATCGGCGAGCAGCCGGCAGCGGACGGCGACGGCATGGTCACCGTGCAGGCCCGTGCCATCCGCGAGGTCGTCGATCCCGTCGACCAGAACCGCGACATCCTCAGCGCCCTCGATTTCCTCAGCGGCGAGCCCGGCGTCGATACCTCGCGCATCGGCATCTGGGGCACCAGCTATTCCGGCGGCCATGTCATATACATAGGCGCCACCGACGACCGCGTGGCGGCGATCGTCAGCCAGGTCGGCTACCAGGGCGTCGGCATGACGCCTGCCAGGGCGCGGTTCGCCCGCCAGCGCGCCATCGACAAGGCGCGCGGCGTCATCGATCCGATCCCGCAGGGTATCGACGTGGTGCCCAACCTCAAGGGCACCCCCGATCTCGCCCATATGCGCGATTACCGGCCCATCGACCATGCCGACGCCATCCGGGTGCCGACGCTGGTCATCGATGTCAGCGAGGAAGAGCTATTCGATCACAAGGCCAATGGCCGCGCGGTCTTCGAGATCATCGAGGCCAATGCCGAAGCCAAGTACAAGACCTTTCAAGGCAAGCATTACGACATCTACTACCGCCACTACCAGGCGGCCTCGAATCTGGCGCTGCAATGGTTCAAGCAGCACCTGATGCTGTAGCCACCAACGCCGAGAGCTTTTCCAGCGCCGCTTCGCGGTCGGCTTTGAAATCGCCTTCGATCCACCATGCCTTAACCTCGCGCAGCAGTTCGCCGACGCGGGGGCCGGGTTCGACGCCGAGCGCCAGGGCGTCGCGGCCGCTGACGGGCAGGGCGGGGATGTCCCAGCTCTCGGCCTGATCGAGCATCGCGGCAAAGGGCGCCTCACCTCCGGCATCGGCCGCGGCCAGTAAAGCGCGCTCGATGACGCGTCGCTTGCCGAGGTCGTAAAGCATCCGGCGTATCTCGACCGCATCCATCCCGGCCTCTGGCAGGGCCTCGGCGCTCACCAGGTCACAGAGCGCATCGCTGTCGGCACGAGACAGGCGCAGGCGCTCGGCGAGGTCCGTTGGCTCGGCCGCTACCATTGCCGCCAGGCGGCGAACGGCACTGCTGCCGTGGCTGCGCTCGATCTCGATCAAGGCCGCCAGCCGCTCCGGCCAATCCGTGCGCGTGTGAGGCAGCAAGTGCACGAGCACCTCGCGCTCGGCCATCAGCGTCAGGGTCGGCAAGGGGTCGTCGGCGGCGAGCAGTTTCAGCAGCTCGGCCTGCACCCGCTCGCCCGACAACGCCTCAAGGCGGCCGGCTGCGGCGGTGCAGGCCTCGAGCGCCTCCGCGTCCACCTCGCCACGGCCGTGCGAGGCGAGGAAACGGAAGAAGCGCAGCAGCCGCAGTACGTCCTCCTCGATGCGCCGTGCCGCCTCGCCGACGAAGCGCACGCGTCCCGCTGCCAGATCCTCGGCGCCGCCATGGGCATCGTAAAGCGTGCCGTCGGCATCGAGGAACATGGCGTTGAAGGTGAAGTCGCGGCGCGCCGCATCGGCCGCCCAGTCATCTGTGAAGGCAACGCGGGCGTGACGGCCGAAAGTCTCGACGTCGCGGCGCAAGGTGGTCACCTCATAGGCGCGGCCTTGCGACACGACGGTGACGGTGCCGTGGTCGAGGCCGGTCGGCAGCGCTCGCAAGTCCGCCGCCGCGGCCAGGGCCATCACCGTCTCCGGCCGGTCGGGCGTGGCGATGTCGATGTCGGCGATGGTGCGGTCGAGCAGGGTGTCGCGCACGCAGCCGCCGACGAAACGCACGGTCTCGCCGCGCGCCGAGAGTGCCGCCAGAACCTCCGCCGATTCTGCCATCCACGGGCGTGGCTCGATGCGCCTGCTCGGCTTCATGCTCTAAAGGGCTCTAGCGGTCGATATGGCCGGGGACGATGCGACCGTCCTCGAAAGAGGGTGGGACATAGGTGCCGCCCGGCTTCTCGCCCTGAGTGATGCCCGTATAGATCAGGCCCGCCAGCACCAACACCAGGCCGGTGGCGATCAGATAGGCCCACGGCCCCTTGGCGAGCTCGGGCGGCGGCTGACCCTGCGCCAGGGCCCTGCCGCGGGTCAACCGCCACCAGGCGAGATAGGCTACGATCGGCAGCAGCAGCGGCAGCAGCTTGATCAGGAGATTGCTCACGGCCCCTCCTGCAGCACCTCGTGGAGGTTCACCAGCATGCGCGCGGTGGCGCCCCAGATGGTGTGGTGGCGGTAATTGACCACATAGAACTCGCGGCGGCGGCCGCGGGCGATGGCGCGCCGCCTTTTGCAGTTGGCGGGATCGAGCGCGTGCGCGAGCGGCACTTCGAAGGCTTCGGCCACTTCGAAGCTGTCGAGCACCAGATCGCGGTCGATATCGAGCGGCGGCTCGACGAAGCCGACCAGGGGCACCACGGAAAAGCCGGTGCCGGTGACGCAGGTATCGAGCGCTCCGGCAATCTCGACCCGATGCCGAGGCAGGCCGATCTCCTCCTCGGTTTCGCGCAGCGCCGTGTCGGTCGCATCGCGGTCGTGCGCCTCGACCCGTCCGCCGGGAAAGCTCACCTGTCCGGCATGATCGTTGAGATGGTCGGTGCGGCGGGTGAGCAGCACGGTCATGCCTTCGGGGCGGTCGATCAGCGGCACCAGGACGGCGGCAGCCTTGCCCGAGGCGCCGTTCAAGACCGGCTCGGCCGTCGGCGAGGCATCGATGACGCCGGCTGCCGGTCTTGCCGCCATGCGCTCGGTGATTCGCGCCCGCACGCTCAGATATCTCCCTCGGCGGCGGAACCGAGCACGAAGAAGCTGCCGGCACTCCACACTCCGAGCGTGCCGGCGGTGTCCTCTTCCGCAAGCTCGACCAAATCGTAAAATACCGCCCGCGCCACCAGGGCCTCGAGGCCGCGCGCCGCGTCTATCATGATGTAGGGCGAGGGCTCGCCGGTCTCCGGATCGACGCTGACACGCAGGGGATGCGCAGGTCCCGCCACCACGGCGGCATCGATATTGCTGCAAAATTCGAGGCGCTGGTCGCGGCCGCTGCCGTGCACCGCCATGGCCACGGCGAGAAACGGTGCGTCGTCGACTTGGATGCGCGCGCGCTCGACGGGGGTCACCAGCCAGTAGTCGCCATCGGCCTCGCGGCGCAGCACCGAGGCGAACAGCCGCACCAGCGGTTTGCGGCCAATCGGCGAGCCGTGATAAAACCACGTCCCGTCGCGGCCTATGCGGATATCGATGTCGCCGCAGAGCATCGGACCCAGGTCCGCGCTCGCCGGCAAGACATCGGGCCCGGAAAGTTCCGACGTCGCGCTGGATGGTCTGCCTTCCATCCGGCTACGTTAACCCAAAGAACGGGCTGCTAACAGGATGTCCGAATCCGCCGCGATCGAAACCACCGACACCAGCGATACCGTTGACCAGATCGATGCCCTGGGCAGACGCATGGCTGACGTGCGCGACCATGTGGGCGAGCTTATTTTCGGCCAGGAGCGCGTTGTCGATGAAGCGCTTATCACACTTCTGTCCGGCGGGCATGCGCTGCTCGTCGGCGTGCCGGGGCTCGCCAAGACACGCTTGACCGAGACCCTCGGCACCGTGCTCGGCCTGGCCGAGAAGCGCATTCAGTTCACCCCCGACCTGATGCCGGCGGATATCGTCGGCTCCGAGGTGCTGGAGGAAAGCGAGGCCGGCAAGCGCGCCTTTCGCTTCATCAAAGGCCCGGTGTTCTGCCAGCTGCTGATGGCCGATGAGGTCAACCGGGCCAGCCCGCGCACCCAGTCGGCGCTGTTGCAGGCCATGCAGGAGCACGAAGTATCCGTCGCCGGCCAGCGCCATGCCTTGCCGGAGCCGTTTCACGTCATCGCCACCCAGAACCCGCTCGAGCAGGAGGGCACCTATCCCCTGCCCGAGGCCCAGCTCGACCGCTTCATGATGCAGATCGACGTCGGCTATCCCGACCTCGATGCCGAGCGCGCGCTGGTGCTGGCGACCACCGGCGCCGAGAGCAAAGAGGCCAGGGCAGTGATGGATGGCGAGGAGCTGATGGCGGCCCAGCGCCTGGTGCGCCGGGTGCCCGTCGGCGAAAAGGTGATCGAGGCGATCCTCGCCCTGGTGCGCTCTGGACGGCCCGAGGAATCGGGCATCGAGACGGTGCGCGAGGCGGTCTCCTGGGGACCCGGCCCGCGTGCCAGCCAGGCGTTGATGCTGGCCAGCCGCGCCCGCGCCATCATCGATGGCCGCCTGACGCCGTCGGTCGACGACGTGCTGGCCCTGGCGCCGCCGGTGCTGCGCCATCGCATGGCGGTGAGCTTTGCCGCCCGTGCCGACGGCATCACCGTCGAGCAGGTGATCGAGCGCATGTGCGAGCCGCTTGCTTAGAGCCAGCGCATGAGCCTCGAAGTCAGGCGCGAGGCGGAGCACGCGGCCGCCGGCCTGCCGCCTTTGCTGGTCGAGGCGCGGCGCATCGCGGCGACGGTGCAGCAGGGCGTTCACGGCCGCCGCCGGGCCGGACCCGGTGAGACCTTCTGGCAGTTCCGCCGCTACGAGTCGGGCGATCCGGCGAGCCTGATCGACTGGCGGCGATCGGCCAAGTCCGATCGCCATTACGTGCGCGAGCAGGAGTGGGAGGCGTCTGCCACGGTTTGGCTGTGGCGCGATGCCTCGCCGTCGATGAATTTCGCCTCGCCGGGACTCTCTGTCACCAAGCGCCACCGCGCCGATGTCCTGTTGCTGGCTTTGGCCGACCTCTTGCTGCGCGGCGGCGAGCAGGTCGCGTTGTTGGGTGAGGGCCGGCGCCCGTCCCGCGGCAGTGCTGCCTTGGCACGCCTTGGCGAGGCCGTGGGGCGCGACAATGGCGATGCGGCTGGCCTGCCCGGCCGAGAAGCCCTGCCGCGCCATGCCCAGATCGTCCTGATCGGCGATTTCCTCGATCCGCCGGACGCCATCGAGCATGCCGTGCGCGGGCTGGCAGGCGATGGTGCCGAGGGCTCACTGGTGCAGATCCTTGATCCGGCCGAGGAAAGCCTGCCCTATAGCGGGCGGGTCCGCTTCAAGGGCCTGGAAGGCGAAGGCGATCCCCTGATCGGCCGCGTCGAGGCCATCCGGCCCGCCTACCATGCCCGCCTGGCCGCGCAACGCGAGGCGTTGACGACGCTATGCCGCCGCCTCGGTTGGCGCTTTCTCGGCCATCGTACCGACCACACGCCGGAGACCGCGTTGCTGGCGCTCTATCTCGGGCTGTCCGGCGAAGCGAGCCGGCACCAATGAGCCTGGCCGCGCTCAGTTTCGCGACCCCATGGCTGCTGGTCGTGCTGGCAGCCCTGCCGGTGATCTGGTGGTTGCTGCGGGTCAATCCGCCGGCACCCCGCCGTTTCGCCTTTCCCGCCGTGCGCCTGCTGCTCGGCTTGCGCGAGACCGAGGAGACCCCGAGCCACACGCCGCTTTGGCTGCTGCTGTTGCGCCTGCTGCTGGCCGCCTTGATCATCATCGCCTGCGCCGGGCCTTTGCTCGACGCCTCCCAAGAGGCCGAAAGCGATGGCCCGCTGCTGCTGGTGATCGACGACGGCTGGGCCGCGGCGCCGACCTGGCAGACGCGCCTGGCGCGGGCCGAGGCCTTGCTGGCGCGAGCCGAGCGGCAAGGCCGCGCGGTGATGGTGGCGACCACGGCGCCGGGAAACGAAGTCCCCATTAGCGGCCTGCTGACGGCTGCCGGGGCGCTGGAGCGCGTTCGTGCGCTCAGCCCCAAGCCGTGGCCGGTGGACCGCGCAGCGGCCAAACGCGACGTGGCCGAGGCGGCGGCGGACGTGGGTGAGGCCATGCAGGTGGCCTGGCTCAGCGACGGCCTTGCCGGCGGTCACGCCGCCGCCGACGAAGCTTTCGTCGCGGCACTCGGCGCACTTGGACCGCTGACCGTCTATGCGGCGCCGCAGGTGGCACGCGCCAAAGCCTTGTTGCCGCCGCGCGACGATGGCGATGCTCTGAGCTTGCGCGCCAGGCGCGTGGCTGCGGGCGCGGCCGAGACCGTCGAGATACGGGCGCTTGCCGCGGACGGGCACATCTTGGCGCGCCAGGCCCTGAATTTCGACGCCGAGGCGACGGCCACCGAGGCCGTCCTGGAGGTGCCGACCGCGGTACGCAACGAGATCGCGCGTCTCGACATCGATGGCCAGACCAGTACCGGGTCGGTGATCCTGGTTGACGAGCGCTGGCGCCGGCGGCCGGTCGGGTTGGTTTCGGGCGGCGGCAGCGAGCGTAATCAGCCGCTGCTCTCAGAGCTCTACTATCTCGACCGCGCCTTGCAGCCTTTCAGCGAGGTCAGGCGCGGCTCCGTGCCCGAGCTGTTGGATAGTGGGCTGTCGGTTCTCGTGCTTGCGGATGTGGCGCGCCTGGTCGGCCAGGACCAGGTGCGCGTCGAAGGCTGGCTCGACGACGGCGGCGTGCTGGTGCGCTTTGCCGGGCCGCGGCTTTCCGAAGGCGCCGACGATCTGATGCCGGTGACGCTTCGCCTCGGCGGCGGCCGCGCGCTCGGCGGCACGCTGACCTGGGAACAGCCGATGCCGCTCGACGATTTTCCTGAAGCCTCGCCTTTCATTGGCTTGGCCGTGCCCGATGACGTGCGCATCGAGCGCCAGGTACTGGCCGAGCCTGCGGTGGATCTGGCCGAGAAGACCTGGGCCAGGCTGGCCGACGGCACGCCGCTGGTAACCGCCGAGCGCCGCGGCAGCGGCTGGCTGGTGCTGTTTCACACCACCGCCAACACCGACTGGTCGTCGCTGGTGCTGTCGGGGCTGTTCGTCGACATGCTGCAACGCATCGTGGCCCTGGCCAATGGTGTCGACGAAGGCGACCTGTCCGCCTATCTGACTCCGCTGACCACCCTTGACGGTTTTGGCCGCCTGGGCGCCCCGAGCGCCGAGGCGACGGCCATTGCCGGCAGTGATTTCGCGACCACCGAGGTCGGACCGGCGCATCCGCCGGGCGAATATGGCGACGGGCCGCGGCGCCGCGCGCTCAACCTGGCGCCTGCGACATTGGCGCTGCGGCCGATCGAAGCGGTTGCCGGCATGCCGCCGACCCTGGATCTCGAGGCGCGCCGCGAGGTCGACCTGGCGCCCTGGCTGCTGCTCGCCGCCTATGTGCTGGCGCTGATCGATCTCGCCATCGCCCTCGGCATGCGTGGCGCCTTGCCGAGCCTGTCCCGCGGCGGCGCTACCTCGGCTGCCATCGCACTTGCCGTGCTTTTGGCATGGAATTCCGATGCGTTGGCGCAGGATGTGCCGCTTGACGACGCGCGTATCGTCGAGCTGACGGAGAAGACCCATTTCGCCTACGTGGTGACGGGCGATGCCGAGGTCGACGCGACCAGCCACCAGGGCCTGCGTGGGCTGGTGATGATCCTGCGCACGCGCACGGCGATCAAGCCCGGCCAGCCCGTCGGCATCGACCCCGCCCGTGACGAGCTCGCCTTCTACGCCCTCATCTACTGGCCGGTGACCGACAACCAGCGGCCGCTTTCGGACGATGCCCTGGCCAATATCGACGCCTATTTGCGGGCCGGCGGTATGATCCTCTTCGACACCCGCGACCAGTCGCCCATCGATGCGATCGAGCGCCAGACCGGGGGCCAGGACAACAAGCTGGGGGCCATCCTCAGGGGCCTCAACGTGCCACCGCTGAGCCCGGTGCCGATCGATCACGTACTGCGGCGCTCGTTCTACCTGCTAGACGAGTTTCCCGGCCGTTGGCGCAGCGGCGAGCTCTGGGTCGAGCGCTACGAAGGCGACGTCAATGACGGCGTCTCCTCCATCATCATCGGCGGCAACGACTATGCCGGCGCCTGGGCGCTGGACGAGGACGGCTATCCGCTCTACCAGCTGGTGCCGGGCGGCCAGCGCCAGCGCGAGCTGGCCATGCGCTTCGGCGTCAATCTGGCGATGTATGCCTTGTCGGGCAACTATAAGGCGGACCAGGTGCACATCCCGGCGATCCTGCGGCGGCTGGGACAGCCGACGCCGGACGTCACGGAGTAGGGGCGATGGAAAGCGCGCTCGGCATCGCCTTCTCGCCGCTGCTGCCGCTTTGGCAGTTGGGCCTGCTGGCCTTGCCGGCGCTGGTGTTGCTGGTCTTCGCGGCCAGGAGTCGGGCGCGCGGCGGCGGCTGGCGGACGCTGGTGCTGGCCATCCTCCTGCTCGGTCTGCTCGGCCCCTCGGTGAGCCGCGAGCAGCGCCGGCCGCTGCCCGACGTGGCTGCCCTGATCGTCGACCGCTCGGAAAGCCAGGTCATCGGCGAGCGGGCTGAGCAAACGGACGAGGCCGAGGCGGCGTTGGTCGAGGCGCTGGGCGGCTTGTCGGACTTGGAGACCCGGGTCGCGGTTCTGCCGCGCACGGACGGGGCCGAAGGCACGCGCCTGTTCGATGCCGCGGCGCGCCTGCTGGCGGACGTGCCGCCCGAGCGCCTGGCGGGCACGCTGTTGCTGACGGACGGCCAGGTGCATGACGCGCCCGCCGGCGAGGGTGCAGCGTCGCTCGGGCCGTTGCATGTCCTGCTCACCGGTGCGCCGGACGAGCGCGATCGCCGCCTGGCGCTGGAGCAGGCGCCTGGCTACGGCATCGTCGGCGACGAAGTGACCTTGACCGTGCGCGTGATCGACGACCGCGCCGAAGGCGAGCCTGTGACGCTGCTGGTCTCCGTCGATGGCGCGCCGGCGAGGCGCTTGCCGCTCAGGGTCGGCGAAGCGTCGGCGGTGACGGTGCCGATCGACCATGCCGGCGCGACGGCGATCGAATTGACCGTGGGTGCGAGTGATGACGAGCTGACGGCGCTCAACAACCGCGTGGTGGGGGTGGTCAACGGCGTGCGCGACCGCTTGCGGGTGATGCTGGTCTCGGGCGAGCCCAATATGGGACTGCGCAGCTGGCGCAACTTGCTCAAGGCTGATCCGTCAGTGGATCTCGTGCATCTCACCATCCTGCGCCCGCCCAACACCTCGGACCTGACGCCGGTGCGCGAGTTGTCGCTGATACCGTTTCCGGCCGACGAGCTGTTCGCCGCCGATCTCGGCAAGTTCGATTTGGTGATTTTCGATAGCTATCACCGTCGCGGCATTCTGCCCATGCTCTATCTCGAGAACGTGGTCGACTATGTATTGGCCGGCGGTGCGGTGCTCGATGCCGCCGGCCCCGCCTTTGCCTCGCCGCTCAGCTTGGCCTCGACGCCCCTCGGCAATGTGTTGCCGGCGCGGCCAAACGGCCAGATCCATGCCGCGCCCTTCCTGCCGCGTCTGACCGATACCGGCTATCGCCATCCAGTCACCAATGATTTGCCTGGCAATGGCGCGGACACGGAACAGGAGCCCGAGTGGGGGCGCTGGTTCCGTCATATCGGCGCCGATCTGCGTGGCGGCATTCCGCTCATGGAGGGCTTCGACAGCCAGCCCTTGTTGATATTGGAGCGGGTCGGCGACGGCCGCGTGGCGCAATTGCTGTCGGATCAGTCCTGGCTCTGGGCCAAGGGATTCGAGGGCGGCGGCCCGCAGTCCGACATGCTGCGGCGCCTGGTGCATTGGCTGATGAAGGAGCCCGACCTGGAGGAAGAGGATCTGGTCGCCGAAGCGTTGGACGGGCAGATCTTCGTCACCCGCCGCAGCCTGACGCCGGTGGACGGCGCTCTGGCCATAACCGGCCCGGACGGCGCCAAGAGCGAGCTGGCGCTGGAGGAGCGTGGCGACGGCACGGCCAGCGTACGCATCGCCGAGGCGGCGCCGGGCTTGTGGCGTTTCGGCCATGACGGCCACACGGCGATCGCCGTGCTCGGAGCGGCCGATAGCCGCGAGATGGAAGACGTGCGCGCCACCGAGGCAATTCTCGCCCCCCTGGCCGAGGCCACCGGCGGCGGCGTGGTCTGGCTGGCGGCGGACGGCGTTCCGGGCTTGCGCAAGGTACGCGCCGGTCGCACCGCGGCGGGGCGCGGCTGGCTCGGCCTGGTCGAGCGCCGCCGCCATCTCGTCACCGGCCTCGACCAGCACCCGCTGTTGCCGGCCTGGCTGCTGCTGGCCCTGGCCCTCGGCGGCTTGCTGGTAGCCTGGCGAACCGAGGGGCGGTAGGGGGTGAAACTCTCCGTCCTCGACCTCGCCTATATCGGCGAAGGCTTCACGCCGGGCGATGCGCTGGCCAACGCGCTCGACCTGGCACAGCATGCGGAGGCCGCGGGCTTTGCGCGCTTCTGGCTGGCCGAACACCACAATCTGCCGGGCATCGCCAGCGCCGCCACCGCCGTGTGCATCGGCCACGTCGCAGGCGGCACCAAGACCATCCGTGTCGGCGCCGGCGGCATCATGCTGCCGAACCACTCGCCGATGGTGATTGCCGAGCAGTTCGGCACATTGGCGACGCTATTCCCCGACCGCATCGACCTGGGCCTTGGCCGGGCACCGGGTACCGATCAGCGCACGCTACAGGCGCTGCGGCGCGGCCCGGACTCCTCGGAACGGTTTCCCCAGGACGTGGTCGAGCTGCAAGCCCTGCTCGGGCCGCCGCAGGAGAACCAAGCGATCCACGCGGTTCCTGGCGAGGATACCAACGTGCCGCTGTGGATTCTGGGCTCCAGCCTCTACGGCGCCCAACTCGCCGCCATGCTCGGCCTGCCTTACGCCTTCGCCTCGCACTTCGCGCCCCAGGCGCTGATGCAGGCGGTGTCGATCTACCGCGAGCGCTTCGAGCCGTCGGCGACGCTCGCAGAGCCCTATGTGATGGTCGCCTGCAACGCCGTCGTTGCCGAGGACGAGGACGAGGCGAGGCGGCTTTTCACCACGCCGCAACAGCAATTCACCCGCATGGCACGCGGCGCCCGCGGCCAACTGCCGCCGCCGATCGACGACATCGAGAGCTTCTGGTCGCCGAGGGAGAAAGCGCAGGTGTCGGCGATGCTGGCCTGCTCGTTCCATGGCTCCCCGGCGACCGTCAAAGCCGAGCTGACAGCGCTGATCGAGGTCACCGGCGCGGACGAGCTGATCGTCGCGGCACAAATATGGGACCACCAGGCGCGGGTGCGTTCCTTCGAGTTGCTTGCCCAAGCAATGGCGTAGAGCATCTCCCGAAACTTCTGACGAGGAACCCCTACCGATGACAAGCACCGATCTCTTCACGCCGATTACCATTGGCGGAATGCCGCTCTCACACCGCGTCGTCATGGCGCCGCTCACGCGCATGCGCGCCACGGTTCCCGGCAATGCCGCCAACGAGATGATGGCAACCTACTATGCCCAGCGTGCCTGTCGCGGCGGCTTGATTATCGCCGAGGCCTCCCAGGTCTCGGAGGACGGTCGCGGCGCGCCGTGCACGCCCGGTATCCATTCGCCCGAGCAGATCGCGGGCTGGAAGCTGGTCAGCGATGCCGTACATGCCGAAGGCGGCAAGATATTCCTCCAGCTCTGGCACATGGGCCGGCTGTCTCATTCTTCGCACCAGCCCGACGGCGGGCTGCCCATCGCCCCTTCGGCGGTGGCCGCCGACGCCATGATCATGACGCCCAATTTTGAGCGGGTGCCCGCGCCGGCGCCTCGTGCGCTGGAAACGGCGGAGATCCCCGGCGTCATCGAGCGCTATGTCCATGCCGCCCGCTGCGCCATGGAAGCCGGTTTCGACGGCGTCGAGATCCATTCCGCGAACGGCTACCTGCTGGAGCAGTTCCTGCAGACGCGCACCAACCGGCGCACCGATGCCTATGGCGGCTCCATCGAGAACCGTTGCCGGCTGGTGCTGGAGATCACGCGGGCGGTTTGCGCCGTGTGGGGGGCGGAGCGGGTCGGCATTCGCCTGTCGCCCTACGGCATCGCCAACGACAGCGGCGAGGACGAGCCGATGCCGCTCTACTCCTACCTCGTCCGTGAGCTCGACACCCTCGGCCTGGCCTATCTTCACCTCATCGAGCCGCGGGCCAGCGGTGCCGGCCAGCGCGAGGTGGATCACCAGGGCGTGCCATCGGCGGCGGAGCTTTTCCGCCCCCTGTGGCGGGGCCCGCTGATCGCCGCCGGCAACTTCCGTGGCGACAGCGCCAATGCCATGCTGGCCAAGGGCGATGCCGACGCCATTGCCTTCGGCCGCTTCTTCATCTCCAACCCGGACCTTCCCGAACGGCTGCGCCTTGGTGCCGAGCTGACGCCATACGACCGCGCGACATTCTACGGCGGCGGGCCGGAAGGCTATCTCGACTATCCGACGATGGACGCCGCCGCCGAGTGAGCTGAGCGGCTCTTTTCGGTCGGCAAGGGCGCTGGTCGCAAAGGTTATCGAACGGTTCGCACGGCGCCATGGCGAACCTTCACGGCAGACGAGTCCGGACAGAACCACCTGTTCTTGGAGCCGTCTCGTCCGCTATGCCGACGACATCGCGATGCCGGGCTGGCAGACAAGGCCTAGAGCGTGTCGCGGTTATTTGGAGTCAGTTTGACCGGCCTCAGCGCCGCCCTGGCTAGGCGCGCGTCGCCGCGCGATGTAGGCGCATCGGGCAAGACGCGCAACGACGCCAGGGCGTCGCTGAGGCCGGCCTGCG
>CAYPAX010000023.1:0-48195 GCA_964408735.1 uncultured Rhodospirillaceae bacterium
TTATGGGCGACGACGAGCGGGCGACCATGGACATGCTCGATGTCTGCCGTGGCGTCTTTCGCAAGCATATCGCGGCGCATCACGGCTATGTGGTCGATACCGCAGGCGACAGCGTGCTGGCGACCTTTAAGAGCGTCGTCGAGGCGGTGGCTTGTGCCGTCGATGTGCAGAACGATCTTGCTGAGTGCAACGCCGACTTGCCTGACGATCGCCAAATGCTGTTTCGCATCGGTGTGAACCTGGGCGATGTTTTCCAGCAGAGCAACGGCACCGTCTATGGTGACGGGGTCAACGTGGCGGCGCGCCTGGAAAGCCTGACGGAACCCGGCGGCATAACGGTTTCCGAATCCGCCTATATGCAGGCCGAGGGCAAGGTCGATATCGGCTTTCAGGACATCGGCGAACACGAGGTCAAGAATATCGCGCGCGCCGTGCGCGCTTATCGGATCACTGCCGACGGCCAAGCCGCCCAAGTGGCGCCGCGCCTATCGGCCACGCCTTCTCGGAAACCATCCATCGCCGTGCTGCCGTTCGACAATATGAGCGGCAACGCCAAACAGGAGTATTTCGCCGACGGCATGACCGAGGACGTCATCACGCTGCTGTCCACGGTGCCCGGTCTGTTCGTCATCGCGCGCAACTCCACCTTCGCCTACAAGGGCCAGGCGACCGATGTGCGCAAGGTGGCGGCCGACCTCGGCGTTCGTTATGTCCTGGAAGGCAGCGTGCGCAAGGCGGGCAATCGCATCCGAGTCACCGCCCAGTTCATCGACGCCGAAAGCGGCAACCACATTTGGGCGGACAAGTACGACCGCGATCTCGACGACATCTTCGCCGTCCAGGACGAGGTGGGACAGGGCATCGTCGGGGCGCTGCAATCGCGCCTCTTGCTGGCCGAGGCCGGTTTTCTCGACCGCAAGCCGCCTGGCGCCCTCGACGCCTGGGGCAATGTGGTCAAGGCGAAGATCAAGCGGTTCGCGGTGCGCGGCGAGGACATGGACGAGGCGGAGGCCTTTGCCAGGCGAGCCATCGAGATCGACCCCGAGTACGGCGAGGCGCATGCCGTGCTGGCCCATATTCTGGGCTGGCGCACCTTCAACGGCTGGACCGAGGACTGGCAACAGACGGCCAAGGACGCGGTCTCCCACGCCGACCGCGCGCTTGCCCTCGCCCCGGACGACCCCGCCGTCCTGACCGATGTCGGATTCGCGCGCTGGCTGCTCGGCCGCTTCTTCAATTCCGTGCCGATCCTGGAGAGGGCGATCGCTCTCAATCCCAACGCCGCGTTGACGTGCGCGCTATGCGGGATTGCCCTGTCGACCGTCGACCGCGCCGCTGAGGGAATTGCGCTTGTCGAGAAGGCATTTCGTCTCAGCCCGAGAGATCCTCTCGAATATTTGCTCCACTTCGGTATGGCGTACTGCCTTTTCTTCGCGGGTCAGTACGAGGCCTGTAAGGCGGCGGCGGATCGATCGCTGCAAAGCCATCCCGATTTCGCCTACGCGATCATATTCCGGGCCGCGGCCTGCGTTCGCCTGGATGAGCTCGAGGAAGCGCGGGGTCTGCTGGCGCGCGTCGAGAAGGCCGGATTCGGCTGGGTGATCGACAGACTGATCTTGGCCAGCGCCGAAGGCACGCTTTGGGCCGAAATGACCGACGCCATCTGCCAGGCCATGGACCGCGAGCCCGAGACCTGAGCCGGCGCCGGCGGGCCGGCGCGGTTCAGTCCACGCGGAACTTCTCGACGGCGTGCGGATCGATCACCAGGCCGTTGCCCGGGCGATCGTCGGGCTCGATGGTGCCGTCCTTCGGCGTCGGGTGGTCGACGAACCAGAAGGCGATCCCAAGCTCTTCGAGGTCGAGCCATTCCAGGGTCATCAGGTTGGGCGAGGCCATGGCCGGGTGCAGGTGCAGCAGGCACCAGGCGTGCGGCGCCAGCGGCAGGTTGAAGGCCTCGGTCATGTGGGCGATCTTCAGCCACTCGGTGACGCCGCCGACCTGGGCAATGTCGGACTGGACGATGTCCGCTGCCCCGGCCGTCAGCAGATCGCGGAAGCCGTATTTCGTGTACTCGTGCTCACCGGTCGCCACGGGAATTGTCGTGGCGGCGGCGACCTGCGCAAGACCGGGGATATCGTCGGCCAACACCGGCTCCTCGAACCAGGCGACGCCGAGCTGTTTGTATTCCTCGGCGAGCCGGATCGACTGCTTGGCGTAGTAGCCGTTGTTGGCGTCGATATAGAGGGTCACGTCATCGCCGACGGCCTTGCGCACCGCGGCGACACGTCGCACGTCCTCCGCCTCGTCGCGGCCGAAATTCTTGCCCACCTTGATCTTGATCGCCGTGAAGCCGCGTTCCACCCATTCGATCTGCTTCTCTACCAAATAATCGGTGCTCCAGTTCGTCCAGCCACCGGAGCCATACACGGGCACGCGCTCGTGCATGGAACCGAGCAGCCGGTGCAGCGGCATTCCGAGGGCCTTGGCCTTGATGTCCCAGATGGCATTGTCGACGGCGGAAATCGCCTGGAACGCAACGCCCTTGCGACCGCTGCCGCGGACTCGCCAGAACATCTCATGCCAGATCTTCTCGGTCTGGAAAGGGTCGGCCCCGATCAGCGCCCCTTCCAGCACCTGGTGGATGAAGGGGCGCATCGGAGCCTGCCCCGTGGCGACGCCCGTGTGGCCGGCATCCGTCTCGATCTCGAGCAGCACGATTGCCAGGCCACTCATCGCCTCAGGCATCGTCGAGTCCTGAAAGTGGGGGCCATCCGGATTGCGCAGGAGTGTGGTTCGGATCTTGGTAATTTTCATTTTGCTTTGTCTGCCGTTCGCCGAGGGGTGTTGCTGCGCCACATCATGGGCTTATCGGTGGAGCATCGAGTGGAGCCGTTCGGGTATAGGATACATTCGCGCGCAATTGCGGACCAGCAAACGGCTCGGCCCGATCGGTTGATATCTTGATGTATTCATAAACTAGCGCATAATCGTGACTGCCTGAGTTTCATCATTCAGTTGATTACATTTCGAATCAACGACATCAGGGGGCCGCCCGTGGGCCGAGAACAAGCGCTTATCGATTTGGTCGGTCTGACCTATCAGGCCGTGATGCGCCCGGGCGAATGGGAAACTTTCCTTTCCGCCCTTGCGGAGGAGACCCACAGCGCCGTCGCGGGCATACATTGGACGGACAAATCCAACGGGTCCCCGATCTTCGTCGCCGACACCGGCCTGAGAGACGACGGAAAAAAGGAGTATTCCGAACACTTTGCAAAAACATGCCCGCGGTTTCAGGCGGCGTTCAGACTGCGACCGGGTGCCGTATTTGTCGACTACGACGTCATTTCCGAGCGCGAAATGGACCGGCATGCAGTCTATGAGGATTTTCTGGCCCGGCAGGGACTGCGCTATGTTGCCGGCATTGTCGCGATCAACGATGAAACGCAACATTGTGGCTTCGGTGCCCAGCGCTCCCGCCGGCAAGGTCCCTTCGAGGGAAGCGACCTCGATTTGGTGCGCCAGGTGGCGCCGCACGTGGTGCGGGCCGTGCAAATGCAAAAACACCTGCAAACCCTGTCCACCGCCTCGGCTTCCGTGACGGCGGCGTTGGATGGCCTGCGCCTCGGCGTGATCTTCGTCGATGCGGCGGGCCGGCCGGTGGTGATGAACCGGGCCGCCGAAGCCATTCTCGAAGAGCGCGACGGGCTTGCCTCCGTGCGCCGGAAGCTTGTCGCGGCGACGGCGAGCGCAACGGCGGCGCTCGGGCGCGCCATCAACGACGCCGCGGCGACGAGCGCGGGCGAAGGTCTCGAGCCGGGCCGGGCGATGACGTTGCCGCGGCCCTCCGGCGCGCGAGCGTTGGAAGTCATCGTCTCGCCGGTTCCGCCCAACGAAGACCGCATCGGTGTCGCGAACGTCGCCGCTGCCCTTTTCGTGAGCGACCCCGATAGCGCCCCCAGCATACCGCTCGACTCCCTGCGGCGGCTCTATGGCCTGACTCCCGCCGAGGCCAAGGTGGCGGCAGCACTGGCGCAAGGTCATTCCCTGCGTGACTACGCGGAACGTACCGGACGCAGCATCCAAACCGTGCGCAAGACGACCAAGAAGGTTTTCGCCAAGACCGAAACCACCAGGCAGGCCGAATTGTTGGCGCGCATCTTGAGTGGCCCGGCCGGATTTGCCTCAAGCGACCCCGACGACGCCTAACACCAACGAACCCCATCCGATTCAAATTCCCCGTTGGCCCCCATTTGGGGGGCGAGCCCTTGTCTGGAATCGCCCACTATTGCAGCGGGAGCGGCAATGCAACGGATACCGATTGCGGAGAAATAGAGGATTGACGATGAAATTCGATCGTGAGAAAGGCGCGTCAAGGATCGCGCGATTTTGCCTCCATGGCCTGACGGGTTCCATGGTCGGCGCAACGCTCGCGCTCGGCATGGCGATCCCGATGGCAAGTATTGGCGATGCGGAAGCCGCCGAACTGACCTGGGATGCGGGAGACGGCCTGACGCCAGATCAACTCCCCACATCGTACGAGCGCATATCATCTGGCACCGCTACAACAGTTCTCAATGGAACGCTCACCATAGAGACGACTAGTGACGGCGACAATGCGTTCTATCGGCTTGCGGACCCGGGCGCGGCGTTTGTCGGCGCGCACGAGGTCGTGTTTGAGTTGCAACTGATATCCAGCTCCTCGCCTTATGCCCATCGCACGGGGGCCGCAGTTCAGGTGGTGACAGGGGCGAACGTGGGCCAAGCCCTGTTTATCGGCGAAGGCGAAGTCTTCTTCACAACGGCCTTAGGTCGCGGTGACGAAGCCAACATCGACACGACAAGCCAGATCAACGAATACCGGCTGGAACTTTCAGGTTCAACATCGGGCAGTGCCATCGATCTGTATGTCAACAATGTTCTTGTCATCTCCGATGTTCTCTTTACCGATGCTCCGAATAACGGTGGCTCGGCGCGTATCGCGTTCGGTGAGTTCTCCGGTGCGGCCCATGGCGTCTCGAAATGGCTGTCTTTCTCGCATGATGCGGCCGTGGACAGCGACGGCGACAGCGTACACGACGCTTCGGACAATTGTCCGGACGATGCGAACCCCGACCAAGGTGACACCGATGCCGATGGAATTGGGGATGTCTGTGATCTCGATGACGACGACGACACAGTTGCGGACGAGGCGGACAACTGCCCCACCATTTACAACCCGTTCCAAGAAGACACGGACGGCGACGGCATGGGAGACGCCTGTGACGTCATGGGTGTCAGCGACCTTGAAGATCTAGTGGCGGAAATGGTCGACATAATCGTTCCGTTGAATGTTCCCGGGGGCAATGGCTTGATCAACAAGCTGCAAACCATTGCCAAGAAAGTTTCGAGGGCGGTCGATGCGTTCGATTTCAGAATAATCGACGCCGCGAGCCTGGACGACGCGTTGCTGGGTGCGCTGGATCAGTTGGACTCTTTCGACAACCAGCTCGCGGCCAAACTCGACAACGGGCAGATGGATGAGCCGTCCGGGATCGAACTGGAAAACCTCAGCGCCCTCATCGGCGATACCATCGAAGGGCTAAGGCCGCCCATCTGAGAGACAAAGAGCGCAGCATTGCCCATGCGTGCGTCCCATCGGCTGCGAGCCGGTGGGGCGCATCTTGCGGCCGGGCCTCTGAGCCAAACGGACCCAAACGCCCCTTTGTAGTTTGCTCAGCCCTTGCCGAAGGCATAGCTGCGGGCCATGCCAAGGGCCGGGTCCATGTGGGCGCCGTAGGGCGGGATGGGGTAGCGCAGGCCGTTCTTTGAGATGCCTTCCAGGCCCTCGACGCCGCGGGCGAACTCGTCCGGCGGCATGGCCAGCAGCATCTCGTCGTCGGCGACGCCGCCATAGCGGCGCTCGGCGTAGCAGGGGATCGAGATCGAGGTCTCGCCCGTCGCCAGCGCCTTGCCCCAGGCGTCCGAGCAGGCGCTTTCGCCGGTGATCGACATGTCGTAGCGTTTGTAGCGCTTCCACTGCAGGCCGTTGACGAAAAGGATGGTCTGGGCCGGGTTGGCGTAGAACAGAACCGTATCGGGCGGGTCGAGGCGGGCGCCGCGCAGAGGCGAGGCACAGACGCCGTGATAGCGCCCCGGCGGCACCCGGGTCATGCCCTCCTGGTGGGCCCGCGCGGCTTCCCGGTTCTCGAACCAGACGCCATCCATCTGTTCGCCTGATAAATAGCTCTCGCTGGGCGCATTGAGGCCCATGACGCCGCCACAATTGCTGTTGGGGCGAACGTTGTCGTGCACAATGCCCAGGGTGAAGCCGGCAATGCGGGCTTGCGTGACCAGCTGGCAGCCGGTGAAATGATAGCCTTCGGTCGGCGTGCGGATTCCCGGCACGGCCATCATCTCGTCGACGTCCTCGAAGAGCTTTATGCCGATGGGCAGCGTGCGGATGGCGAGCAGGCCTTTCAGCCGCTCTGCCAGGCTTTTCAGGTTCGCGGCTGAAACGTCATAGTCGGACATCGGCTTACGGCTCCGTGCGGGATTCGAGTTCGTTTATGCGCTTTGTGAGCTGATTGATCTGGCGTTGCAAAAGCAGGATCTGCTTGGTCAGGCGCAGCTCGAGATCGGCGGTATCGTCCGGCTCGGGCGCCGCCTCACGTTCCTCAACCCCCTCATCTGCTGCGCCCGCTTCCGTCGGCTGCGCCAAGCTCGCCGGCGCGGACAGCAGCATGGCCGCCAGCACGACCCCGATCGCTCCGATCGCCGTCATCGCCGACAATCCATACTTTGCACGCCACCCATTTCGGTGCGCCAGCATCAGGCAAGCAAGCCCCGCAATGCCTCGACGATGCGGTCTTGCGAGGGTATCACCGCCCGCTCGAGCTCATCGTTATAGGGCATGGGGGTATCCAGCGCGCCCACCCGGGCGATGGGAGCGTCGAGATTGTCGAAGCCCTTCTCCACGACCATCGCCGCGACTTCCGCGCCGAAGCCGCCCGAGCGCCAGGCCTCGTGGACGATGAGCAGGCGATTGGTCTTGGCCACCGAGGCGAGGATGGTTTCCTCGTCGAGGGGCTTGAGGGTGCGGGGATCGACGACCTCGATCTCGATGCCCTCGCGCGCCAGCAACTCTGCCGCGGCAAGAGCACGTGGCACCATCGAGCTGGTGGCGACGATGGTGGCATCGCTGCCCTGGCGCTTGATATCGGCCTTGCCGAGGGGGATGGCATAGGGCTGCTCGGGCACTGGCCCGGAGGCACCGAGATAGAGCAGCTTGGATTCGAGGAAGATCACCGGATTGTCGTCTCGGATCGCAGAGGTCAGCAGGCCCTTGGCGTCGTAGGGCGTCGACGGCGCCACCACGACGAGGCCGGGCACATGGGTGAACCAGGCTTCGAGGCTTTGGCTGTGCTGCGCGGCGAGGCGAATGCCGCCACCCTGCGGCCCGCGCACCACCAAAGGCACGGTGGGCTTGCCGCCGAGCATGAAGCGGAACTTGGCCGCCTGGTTGACCAGCATGTCCATGGTCAGGGCGACGAAATCGAAGATCTGGATCTCGACCACCGGGCGCATGCCGGCTATGGCGGCACCGACGCCGCAGCCGACGAAGCTCGCTTCCGAGATCGGCGTGTCGCGCACGCGATCGGCGCCGAAACGGTCGTAGAGCCCCTTGCTGACCGTGAAGATGCCGCCCGTCTCGCCGACATCCTCGCCCATCAGGAAGACGCTTTCGTCGCGCTCCATTTCTTGCGTGAGTGCCTCGTTCAAGGCATCGGTGAAGGACATTTCGCGGCCGCCCTCAGGGCCCGGCTCGACAACGTCGGCATGGGGCGCATAGACCGCCGCCTGCATGATTTCGACGACGGGCTCCGGCCCGGCCTTGCCATAGCTCTCGGCGCCGGCCAGCTCCTCGCTGACTTCCGTGTCGATCTCCTTCATGCGCTTCTTGCTGATCACGCGGTTCGAGGTGATGGCGTCTTCGAGCCGCAGCAGGGGGTCGCGGTTGTTCTTCCATTCGTCGTATTCGGCCTCGGGGCGCGGATCGCGGATATTGGCGCGCATCGAATGCTGACCCCAGCGATAGGTCATGGCCTCGATCAATGTCGGCCCCTCGCCGGCCCGGGCGCGCTCGACGGCTTCCGCCGCCACCAGATGCACCTCGGCAACGTCGTTGCCGTCTATGGTGATGCCGGGAACGCTGTAGCCTGCGGCGCGCGTCGCAACCTGCTCCACCGAGGTGGTGTTGCGATAGGACGTGCTCAGGGCATATTGGTTGTTCTCGCAAATGAAAATGACCGGCAGCTTCCAGACCGAAGCCAGGTTCATGGATTCGTGGAAGGTGCCCTGGTTGTTGGCGCCGTCGCCGAAGAAGGCGATGGAAACCTGACCCTGTCCGCGCAGCTTGGCGGCCAGGCCGGCGCCCACCGCCAGCGGCATGGAGGCGCCGACGATGCCGTTGGCGCCGAGAATGCCGAGATCGAGATCGGCGATATGCATGGAGCCGCCGAGGCCCCGGCAATAGCCGGTATCGCGGCCCATCAGCTCGGCCATCATGCGCTCGAGATTGGCGCCCTTGGCGATGCAATGGCCGTGGCCGCGATGGTTGCTGGCCAAATAGTCGTCGTCGCGCAGCGCCGCGCAGACACCCGCCGCCACGGCTTCCTCGCCGACGTAAGAGTGGGCGGTGCCCTTGACCACGCCGTCGTCGAACAGCTCGTGGGTACGCAGATCGAAAGCACGGATGCGGCGCATGGTGGTGTAGAGCGATTCCACCAGCTTGCGCGGCAGCTGCTTGTTGCCGAGATCAATCGGTTGCATGGTCGTCATTGTGGGCCCTTTTCCTCCCCGGGAGTCTATTGCTTTGCCTGCCGCTTATGGCGCGGCACGTTGGAACGTCAAGGCCTCCGGCTCGAACAATTGCTCGACCTTGGCCTTCGCCAGATAGTCGGCAACGGCCGCGCCATCGGCGTGAACGAAAACCTCGTCGACATACTCACCGCGCTTCACGGTGCCCTCGCTCACCGCGCTTCACGGTGCCCTCGAGCCGCCCCGCCTCGACGTCCGCGATGACGGGGTCAATAGCCATGCAACGCACGGACAGGACCGGCTCGGCGATCCCGTAAAGGCAAATGAAGTGACCCTGCGGCTCGACATCCTCGTCCGAGGACTCGATGATCTCGACGCTGAGATAGCGCTGCTCGCCGATGGCCGTGGTCGCCGCCGCAAGAACCATGCGGTCGCCGTCCTCGATGGCCTGGCCCTCGGCCGAGCCTTGCAGCATGAGCAAGGTCAGGCGGCCGTCGTCGCGCTCGCTGACGCGGGTGATCATCAGGCCATCATCGTTCTCCACATGCCATTCGCCCAGCAAGGCGGAATCGGCAGGTGTATCGCCGGGAAGCGGATGGTCGAACTGGGGCATGCAGCCGGCGAGCAGGGCGGCGGCAAAGGCGGCGAGGAGAAGGCGGGAGCTCGTCATGTCATTGCGTCTCCGGACTGGGTTGGGCGCGCATGGGCGCTTCGGAGCGGGCGCGGATATCCATTGCCCGCCATTCCAGCTCGTCGGCTTCCGCCTCGCGGCCGAGACGGCGCAAGATCGGCACATATTGCTCGATGACGCCGGCAACGAAGACGTGGTCGGCGCCGAGATGCTTCTCGTCGATGGCAAGCACGTCGGCGAGCGCGCCGGCGGCCTCCGCGTCGCGGCCGGCGGCGACGTACAACCGGGCCATGACATCGAGGGCGGCGGCATAGGGGCGGTCGTCCTCGTCGGCGAAGCCGAGACGCACGGCAGCAGCTTTCTCGGCCGCGGCGATGGCATCGTCGATGCGGTCCATCTCGCGATAGTGGGAGGCGAGGTCGAGCAGGAAAACGGCAAGCTCCGGGTCCTCGGGGCCGAAAAGCGCGCGCCGGTCGTCAAGTGCGGCCAGGCGATAGGGCTCGCTTTCGGCATCGCGGCCAAGGGTATCCAAGGCCTCGACAGCAGCCTCGTTGCCATAGAGACGGGCGAAGGCGAGCCTTTCCTCGGCATCGCCGACCGCGGCCAAGGCCCGGCGGCGGAAATCGAGCTCGCTCTCGGCGTCGCCGCGGCGCCGCGCCACCAGCGCCAGGTCGCCAAGGCTTTCGATCAGGCGCCAATCGCCGGCGAGAAAGCCCTCCGCGACAGCGAGCGCCGAGGCGAAGGCAGCCTCGGCGGTATCCAGGTCATCATCGGCGATGGCGTGGTGGCCGCTGGTATCGTGGCTTTCCCAGGCACAGGCGGCACAGCCCGCGTCGTCCGCCGCGAGCGGCAGCGCCAGCAGAGCCGCAGCGCCGAAAATCGCCAGGCCGATTGATTTCGTCATGCCTTGCCCCCAGTTGGAAGCCCGGGCGAAGCTTACGATAGTTGCCGCGCGCACACCAGCGAGGTAGTAAACTGCCGTCCATCCTGAAAGGAGGCCGCGTTATGGGGAAATTGGCTATCGGGCTCGCCGTAGCGGCCATGCTGGCGCCAGCGCTTGCCAGCGCCGACGAGCTGCCGGTTCCCGACGGCGATTACGTCGCCATCGCCATTCGCAGTGCGACGACCGTTGCAGCGCCACTGTCGGCCACCACGGTGGAAGAGGCCGGCTATCTCGGGCGCCGGGCCAAGTTCGGCGACGGCGTGCACTGGCTGGACCGCAGCGAATGCGAAAGCGTCAGCTATAACGCCGCCGATTTCGTGCCCCTCGACCTTGAGGATCCGGTTCTCTCGGACCTGGCGATCCCTGCCAACGACGGGGTCTCGGTCGGCGACCGCAGCCTCGTGCAGCCCCTCGAAGTGCGTTGCGGCGACGACCTGCTGGTGCACCTGGTGATGATCGACCGCCGCGTGCTCGTCGTGCCCAGCGCCAATGGCGCCCTGCATATCATCCTCGAAAAGCCCCTCAGCCGCCTGCAAGTGGCCAAGCTGCAGCGCCAGCTGAAGGATATGAAGTTCTATGACGGCGAGATCACCGGCGAGATGAACCCCGAGGTGCGCCGGCAGCTCGGCGGCTATGCCGAATATCGCGGTGCGGCCTACCGTTTCGTCAATGTCGCGATCACCGAGAACCTGCTCGACGGGTTGGGTGTCCTGGAATAGCAGGGCCTGTCCGCAACGGCGACGAAACGGCAACGAAAGGTTCCCGGAATTGTGACTCCCCGGCACGTCGCCCACCGACTATGGTCGCCGGGGAGGCACGGATGACCATGAGATTTCTCTTTGCGACCATGCTGTTGCTCTTTGCGGCGACGGCAGCAGCGGCCGAGCCGACCTTGCCGGCCGATCCCTCGGCCGTGCGCAATATCGCCGACTGCAATGCCTTGCATCGGGAATACCGGGCGCTGATAGACCACTTGGCGGCCGAGGCCGAGCGCTGCCAGGTGGCCCAGGATCCTTGGGTGCAGTCACGTTACGGCAAGGCGGCCGGCAGCGGTGAATGCGCCCGCGAAGCCACGGGCCGCTGCAAGCCCTGGGTCGAACAGTGCAGCACCGCCGCCGCGGCCATGGACGAGGCGCTCGACCGTTGCCTCGCGGCTTTACGTGCCAGATAGGCGTCGGCGGACCGTTCGTGCCATCACCACCAGGAGCAAAAGCACGGCAAGGCCGATGAGGTTGGAGATCGCTTCGGGATAGGCGAGCGCCAGGCCGCCGGCGATGAGAACGCCGCGGACAACGCCGCCTTGTCCGCGGCGCAGGGCGCCGAGCCCGATCAAATAGCCCTGCAGCCCGCCCGCTATGAGAACGACACCGGCGACCGCCGTGCCGACCTCGACCAGAATCGTTGCCGTCGAGCCATGCAGCACCAGGGCCGGGTTGAGCACGAAGAAGAAGGGCAGGAAATAGATGATGCTGCCGAGCCGCATGGCTTCGAGCCCGGTGCGCATGGGCGTCGAGCCTGCCAGGCTGGCGGCGGCGAAGGCGCCGAGCGCCACGGGTGGCGTGATGAACGAGACCATTCCCCAATAGAGGATGAAGAGATGCACGGCGATGGGGTCCAATCCGAGGCCGATCAGGGCCGGAGCGAGGACGATGGCGAGGAAGATGTAGGCGGCGGTCACGGTCATGCCTACGCCGAGCAGGAAGCTCGTGGCCGCGCCCATCAGCAGCAGCGGCACCACCCGGTCGCCGGCGACCCGCGCAAGCTCGCCGGAGAACGATCCCGCCATGCCCGTCATCATCAGCCCGCCGATGATCAGGCCGACGGCGGCGAGGATCGCCACCAGCTCGCAGAACAGCCTGCCGTTGGCTTCGATGAAGTCGCAGATTTTTGCCCAGGGCACGCGAACCGCCGACGGCACCTGGCATAGCGCCAGCAGCGCCACCGCGGCAGCGAAGGGCGCGAGCGTGGCATATTCGGCAGCAAAGCCGACGCTCGCCAGAACCACCGCGAGATAGGCGGCAATGGCGCCGCCGAGACCATAGAGCCAGGGATCGCGCAGGGTCAGCTTGCCGAATTGGCTCAGCGCCAACAGCGCCACGGTGGCATAGAACGGCGCATGGGCCTCGCGTTTGAGATAGACCAGCAGATAGATCAGCAGCAGGAAGGCGAAGACGTAGAACCAGCCTTCCTTGAGCGTCCGGCGGATCGATGGCAGCTGCGATCTGTCGAGCCCGGTCACGCCGTTGCGCGCGGCATAGGCGTCGATCTGCACGAAGAGCCCGAAGAAATAAAGGAAGGAGGGCACCACGGCCGCCGTGGCGACGGCGAGGTAGGGGATGTCGAGAAACGAGGCCATGACGAAGGCCGTGGCACCCATCACCGGCGGCATCAGTACGCCGCCGGTGGAGGCGCAGGCTTCGATACCGCCGGCATAGCGCGCCGGATAGCCCGCCTTCTTCATGGCCGGGATGGTCATCGCTCCGGTGGTCAGCACATTGGTCACGACGCTGCCGCTGAGCGAGCCGAAGAGGCCGCTGGCGAAGATCGCCACCTTGGCCGGGCCGCCACGCACGCCGCCGAGCAGGCCAAAGGCGAGATCGATGAAGAAGCGCCCGCCGCCCGTCGTCTGCAAAGCCACGCCAAACAGGATGAAGCCGACGATCAGGGTGCCGAAGACACGCAAGGGGATGCCGAGCACCGATTCCTCGCTCAGCACGTGGTAGCGCGCCGTGGCCACGATATCCTGCTCCAGGCCGGAAAGCATGGCCGGCACGAGGGCCGCGTCGGCGAAGACGGGATACAGCGAGAGCACGCCGAAAATGACGAAGATCGCGACGCCCGCTGCGCGCCGTACCGCCTCCATGATCAGCACCCAGAGCGCGAAGGCGAGCAGCACCGGCAGACGCGGCGACTCGAACTCCCAGCCCTGTTCCAGACTGACCAGCCCGGTGGCCGCGAAATAGACCGATACCACCAGGCAAAGCCCGAACAGCACCTTGTCGAGCAGGCTCGCGGGCCGTTCGGCCTCGCCCTTGCCGGCGGGGAAGATCAAAAAGACGGGCGCCAGAAAGCAGGCCAGGAGCAGATAGAGGAAGCTGTTGTCCAGCAGCGCCACACTGGCGAAGAATTGCAGAGCGAGGATCTGGTTGACGGCGAGCAGGACACCGATAGTGGTGAGGAACAGGAACAGCAGGCGCCAGAGGCCTGCCAGGCGCCGCGTGCGCCCGCCATTGCCGCCGTCTACGGCCGCCATACCGGATCCATGCCGGCGGCATCAAGGGCCGCAGCCCGAGCGGCGAGCCAGCGCGCCACGTAGGCCTCGCCGCGCTCCGGCGCCCCGGCGAGCCCGGCCCAGGCCTTGGCAAGCACGCCCTGACGCGCGATCAGCCCGGCATTATGCGCCTCGTGCTCATCCCGCCAGACACCGATCTCGCGCAGGTAGCGCACGGCGCCCGGATGATAGGGGATGACCCAGTCGAAGACCTGGCGCTCCATGGCAAAGCCCGTGCCGACCGAGTGCGCATCCTTGTAGTCGTCGTATTCTTCGTGCAGCAAGCGCATCAGGTCGTAGACGGCCTGGTCCGACTGCCCGGCATAACTCACCAGGATGGGATAGCCGTAGCTGGCGCCGATCAGCGGCGCTTCCGCCGACAGTCCCACGCCTGCCGTCGCCACGTGCGGGCTGAACCACGGCGCCTGTTGCCGCAGTCGCTGCCAGGCCTGCGTATCGTCATGTGGCGCCCCCACGAAGCGCAGGCCCCGCGGCGAGCCGTCGAGTTGGTAGAGCATGGAGGAGTTGGTCGAGGCGACCGCAGCGTCGATGGTGCCGTCGATCAGGCCCTGGATCGAGGCCTTCCAGCCCGAGGCGTCGACGCGCACTACATCGTCCCAGCCAAGATCGCCGAAGGCGAGCCAGGCGGTCATGTTCTGGTTCAGGGCGGGACCGCCGACGACCCAGGCGACGCGCTTGCCGCGCAGATCGGCGGCGCTGAGGATATTGGCGTTGCGGGCCGTCACCGCCAGGCCGGTGATGGCGTCCGACCAGGCCATCATGAGCAGGCGCACCGGTTGCGGGCCCCAGCGCCTGTCGGCGAAGTCGAGCACGCCTTCCTGGGCCAGATAGGAGCCAACGCCCATGGCGGAGAAGTCGACGCGGCCGGCGCGCAAGGGCGTCATGCGCGAGACGTCGTTCTTGGCCGGGATCACGCGCAGCCGATAGCCCTCTTTCGCCAGGCTGTTGCCGATGGCGACGGATATGGCGTAGCCGGCCGAGGTGGTGCCGTAGGCAGTCCAGCCGAAAGTGCGCGAAAGCGCCTCCTGCCGCTCGCCGGCCGGGGTCGCCCGCGTCGTCTCCCAGGCAACGAGAGCGAGCAGGACGAACGAAAACGTCAGCGGAAGCAAGCGTGCCATCATGTCCCCCGAGCCCGGAAGACTAGCACGATTCAGAGCAGGCCGAGTTCCCTAAGCTCGTCCGCCATTTCGATCGGCATCGCCGACGCTGCCGCTGCCGCGCCCGGGCTCAGATCCGCGGGCGCGTCCTCCGGCTCGAAGTAACGCCAGCCCTGCATGGGCCGGCGCGGCTGCAGCACGGTCTCGACGAGGTCCGCATCGAGCATGATGGCGCAGCGCTTGCCCGTGCCTTCGGCCTCCAGGCGCTCAAGCGAGGTGATGGCCTGGCGGGCGCGTATCTGGCCCTTGATGATCCAGTAGAGCGAGCCGCCATCGAGAATCTTAGCCGCGCGGCGCGGGAAATTGCGCGTCCAATGGGCGAGCTGCGCCGGCTGCCCGGCCGCCTCGAGCCGGGCCAGGCGCTCGCCCTGGCGTTCGCGCAGTTGGGCGACGCTGTCGATACCGACGCACATCTTGAGCATATGCAATGTCATGACCTCAGTATTAGCGCGATTCGCCCCCTGCCAAGGGGGATTGAATTCGCGCGCAGGATCGGTAGTCTCCGCGCCCCTGTCACGGGAGATCAGACATGACCGAGTCCAAGCTCTTTTCCGGCATTTTGCCGCCGGTGCTCACGCCCTTCGATGCCGATTTGGCGCCCGACGCGGCGCGCTTCGTCGGCCATTGCCGCTGGCTGCTGGAACAGGGCGCGACGGGCCTTGCCCCGTTCGGCACCACGGGCGAAGGCAATTCGCTGTCGGTCGACGAACGCTTAGGGCTGCTTGAGGCGGCCATCGCGGGCGGTATCGACGCGGCGCTGATGATGCCGGGCACCGGCTGCACGGCACTGTCCGACAGCGTGCGCCTGACCCGCGGCGCGGTCGAGGCGGGCTGCGGCGGCGTGCTGATGCTGCCCCCCTTCTTCTACAAGGGTGTCAGCGACGACGCGCTGTTCCGCTCCTTCGCCGAGGTCATCGAACAGGTCGGCGACGCGCGTCTCAAGGTATACCTCTACCACATCCCGCCCCAGGCCCAGCTCGGCTTCTCCCTGGCCCTCATCGAGCGCCTGGTCACCGCCTATCCGGGCACCGTGGTCGGGCTCAAGGACAGCTCCGGCGACTGGTCTAACACCAAGGCCATCATCGACGCCTTCCCCGGCTTCGCGACATTCTCGGGCTCGGAGGTCTTCCTGCTCGACAATCTGCGTGCCGGCGGCGTCGGCTGCATCACCGCCAGCGGCAACGTCAACGTGGCGGCCATCCGCGCGCTCTGCGAGCACTGGCAGGACGACAGCGCCGACGCCCGCCAGGCCGCCATCACCAAGGCCCGCGAGACCATCCAGGCCTATCCGTTGATTCCGGCGCTCAAAGCCATCGTCGCCAACCACCGCAACGATGCCGCCTGGACCCGCACCCGCCCGCCCCTGCTGGATTTGCCGGCAGAGACCGCACAGGCGTTGCTGGCCGACCTGCGCAGCCAGGACTTTGCGCTGGCGGCGTAAGGGAGACGGGGCCGGCAAAGGCTCTGCCGACCCGTTTTATTGGTGCACGCGGAGGCGCGGAGAGATCGCGCGCCATGCGCTACGGCCCTGCTCCACTTTCACCATCAATAATTGGGTGACGGTCACCCAACCTCAAAGATCTATAATGTATTGTTTTACCCTTAATAGTTGGGTGACTGTCACTTAACTATTGACCGATATTCAGGGTGGAAGGGGCTAGGCTCAAACCCTCCGCGGCTCCGCGTGAATCTTTCGGATCTTGCTATAGAGCGCTGCTGCCGATCGCTATGGCGCTACTTCGTGCGCTTGGTCCAGATGGCGTCCCAGGGCGCTTCCGGGGGTTCGTCGATGAGGTGTTGGGCGCGGGCGGCCATGATGGCGGGGGGGCCGTTGCCCTCGCCGGGGTAGACCAGGGTTGACCATTGGGCGTGGGCGGCCGCGAAGTCCGCGGCGCGGTAGGCGGCGAGGGCTTTGGCGTAGGCGGCGGCGTAGGCCTGTTCGGTCTCGGCCAGGGGCTCGTGGATGGCGATGGGCTCGCGCTTGCCTTTGACGCGCAGCCAGTCGAGCTCGCAGAACAGGAAGGCCTCGCCCGCGGCCGCTGCCGTGGTCTCGCCGACGACCAGCCGGCAGGCGTAGTCGCCGGGCACGCTTTCGAGGCGCGCGGCGATGTTCACCGTCTCGCCGATGGCGGTGTAGTTGAAGCGCCGCGCCCAGCCCACATTGCCCATGGTCGCCGGCCCCGAATGAACACCGACCTTGACGCTGTAGCCGAACTCGCCGCGGGCCTCGGCTTCCGCATGCATGGCGTCGACGCGGGCGATCGCGGCCTCGGCCGCGCGCACGGCGCTGACCGCGTGGCTGGGGTCGGCGACCGGTGCGCCCCAGACCGCCATCACCGCGTCGCCGATGAACTTGTCGACATAGCCGCCGGTCTCCTCGACGGCCTCGGCGATGACGCCGAGATAGTCGTTGGTCGTGGCCATCAGCTCTTCCGGCCCGACCTTGCCGGACATGGCGGTGAAGCCGGAAAGATCGGCGAACATGACCGAGACCTCGCCAAGCTCGCCGCCAAGCTTCGGCGGGCTCTCGGAGGTTGCCAGCTCGGCCACGATGGCGGGCGCCAGGTAATGGCCGAAGGCGTCCTGGATCTGGCGGCGGCGGCGCTCGGCGATGACGTAGCGCGCGACATAGGCCAGCACCAGCGCCACGATGCCTGTGGCGATGGGCAGCGCGCCCGGCAGCCAGATCTCGGCCCCGAGCAGGGCAGTGAAAGCGGCAAACATTAGCCCGACAGCGATCACCGCCGCAAGCAGCGCGACGACGGGCGCCAGAAACAGCCCGGCCACAGCGCCGAGCCCTGCCATAGCCGCGTTGAGCGCTGTCGTCAGGCTTGCATGCATCTGTGCCACATGGCGGCCCAGCGCGTGCTCGCCGAGGGCCTCGGCATGCAGCAGCACCCCGGGAAGCGTGCCGCCTTGGCGCGCCACGATTCCGCTGCCGAGTCCGCAGGCGGGACCACTCGTCCCCTGCCCCGGCGGCTCGGGGAAGAAGCGGTCGAGCGTGCGCTTGCGGTCCTCGTCCGGCAGCACCGAGCCGACCACGACCAGGCGCCCGCGAAAGACCGCTTTGAGCCCCGCCGGGTCCTGCTCGGCACAGCGCAGCACGTCGATGAGGCTGACGGTGGGAATGGCGCTCAAGGCACGCCGCGGCGCCAGCAGCTGCGGCGCGGTCATGGCAGGCAAACCGGCCTTCACCGCCATCGCCGCTGCCAGGCCGGCGAAAGCGCCGTCGTCCGTGGCGAGGGATGTGGGAACGCGGCGGAAGATGCCGTCGCGGTCGGGGGCCAGCTCTAGGAAGCCGAGCGCGTTCGAATCCGAGCCGGCGCCGATGGCGAAAAAGAAGGGCCGCGCCGGGGTCCAGGCGGCGCTGCGCCCGAGCACGACGCGGTCGCGATTTGCGGCCAGGGTGGCGAGGAAGGCGCGCTCGTCCTCGGGCAACAGGGCGGCAGCGCTCCAGGCGAAGAGAATGTCGAAGCCGATGGCTGTCGCCTCGGCCTCGGCCAGCGCCTGAACCAGTTGCGCCCAATGGCGGGCGAAGAGCGCGCGCGGCAGGTCGCGCAGCTCCTCGGCTTGCAGGCTGCGGCGGTCGAGGGCGACGACCACCACCGGCTCTTCG
This sequence comes from uncultured Rhodospirillaceae bacterium, assembly GCA_964408735.1. Taxonomy (GTDB): domain Bacteria; phylum Pseudomonadota; class Alphaproteobacteria; order UBA7887; family UBA7887; genus UBA7887. The sequence goes on from CAYPAX010000023.1 coordinate 18,436, forward strand.
TCCTGGTGGCTTGCGCGTACGGCCAGGGACAGGTCGTAGAGCAAGCCGTCTCCGGCCATGCGCCCGCCCGTTTGCGTGGCAGTGAAAGCCCCGGCCAGGATCGCCAAGGCGACGACGATGGGACGGTAGTGGCGCCGCAGCCCCATTCAGTCGAGGCGCAGGATCACCAGCGACCGCGGGCCGCGGGAATTGGCCAGGAAGGTATAATCGGTGCTGCTGCCGTCGCTGCGCCGTATCGATACGCCGTATTCGCTGCCCGACTCGAGCGCAGGCGCGCCTTCGGGCCAGTCGACGTGACGCGCCTTGACGGGCAAGGCCATGACCGGCTCGGCTCCGCTCAGGATATCGATGCGCTCTACCGTGTCGGCGCTTCCACCCGCCATGACGAAGGACGGGCGGATCGGCAAATGCAGGGCTCCGCCCGCGGCATCGCGCATCAGCACACCGGCGGCGGTGCCGTCCTCCGCCAGGGCCACTTCGTTGGGGCAGTCCTGGCTGCGCTCCTCCTCGACCCGGCTGCGGCCGATGAGGTAGCGGTTGGCCTCGATGCGGACCGAGCCGCCGACCAGGGTCAAGGCCGTGCAGGTGCCGTAGTGGATGAGGCTGAGCCTGGCATCGTCGCCGAGCGTCACCTCGGTGCCGTCCTCGATCTCGGAATAGGGAAAGATGGCGGGCTCCGTATCGCCGCTGACATCGAGCACCAGCGCCGCCGGCTCGCCGGCAAGCGCCCTGCTCGCGACGAGCCCGATCAGGACCGCCAGTTGCGCGCATCGCTGCATAGCATTCCCTCCCTTGCGACGGCCCATGATAGCAAGCGCGCCGAGGCTCGCCAATGCGGGCGCTTCTTGCTATCGTTGTCGCGAAGGAGGGCGCGGCCGTGAGAGCTTTGATTGCGGGATTGATCGTGCTGGTGGTGACCGGCGCTGCGCGGGCCGAAACCATCGACTACGGCAGCTATCATGCGCTGGTCATCGGCAACAACGCCTACCAGAACCTGCCGGAGTTGGAGACCGCCATCAACGATGCCGAGGCGGTGGCCGAGCTGCTCGAGCGCAGATACGGCTTTGCCGTGCGCCTCATGCGCAATGCCTCACGCGCGGACATCCTGCGAGCGCTGAACGATTTCCGCGCCGAGCTGACCGAGGCCGACAATCTGCTCATCTACTATGCCGGCCACGGCTATCTCGACCGGGCGACCCAGACCGGGTTCTGGCAGCCCGTCGATGCCGAGATGTATGACGACCTCAACTGGATCGCCAACGAGGACCTGACCCGGCGCATCAACGCCATGACCGCCAACCACGTCATGGTCATCGCCGACAGCTGCTATTCCGGCACCCTGGTGCGCGCAGCCGAGACCGAGCTGCCGACCGGCGGCGAGCGCGATGCCTGGCTCAGGCGCATGGTCGAGAAGCGCTCGCGCACGGCCATGGTCTCAGGGGGACTGGAGCCGGTGTCGGACGCCGGCACGGATGAGCATTCGGTCTTCGCCCACGCGTTCCTGACGGCGCTGGAAGAGAACGCCATCGCGCTCGACGGCCAGAGCCTGTTCCGCATCATCAGCCGGCCGGTCATCGTCAATGCCGAGCAGACGCCGCAATATTCCGACATCCGCCGCGCCGGCCACGAAGGCGGCGAGTTCATCTTCGTGCCCATCATCATCCAGCCGGAAGTGGTGGTGGCGCCGGCTGCGGCACCGCCGCCGCCCGATCAGGCGGCCGAGATGGCGTTCTGGCAGGCCATCGCCGAGAGCGAGCGGGCGTCCGACTACGAGGCTTTTCTCTCGGCATACCCGGAAGGCACCTTCGCGCCGCTGGCACGCAGCCGCATGGCCGCGCTACAGGAGGCCGAGGCGGCCCCCGCCGCGACCCTGGCCGGGGATTGGGTGACGGACGCGCTGACCAACCCCTACGACCGCAGCAACGTCTACCGCTATCACTTCAGCTTCCGCGTCATCGGCGACCGCATCATGGGAACGGCGGTGGAGAGGTCCACGCCCGACGACCCCCGCCCGTATACGGTCGAGCGCGCCGTGATGGACGGCCGCTTCGACGGCGAGCTGGTCACCTTCCATATGCCCTACGAGGTGTTTACCGGCGACGACTGGGAGACCGAGGTCCATAAGAAAGAGGTCATCGGTGTGTTCGAGGGCGACAGCCTGAGCTTCATCCTGCAAGACGACCAGGGCGGCCCGCCCATGGAGTTCAATGCGGTGCGAGCCGTCACCGCCGAAGAGTGAGGCGCCTAAGCAGGCAAGTGCACGAAGAGTTTGTGCCCTAGGATTGCGTAGTCGCCTGCGTCTGAAAATTCGAAGTCATGCTTTTCGACAATATCGGACCATGCCTTGCGCTGACCGAAGCGCGGCGAAGCGCGATTGCAGTTCCAGTCATCGAAAAGCAGCAAAGTGCCGTCGGAAAGGTGCTCGTGCAGAATGAGATAGTCGAGGACCTCGAAAGTCGAGCTGTAGAGATCGCAATCCAAGTGGACCATCGCGAACTTCGTGCCTGGCGCCAACGTCGGCAGCGTTTTCGAGAACCACCCTTCGAAGGGATGGATTTGCTCATTCCCTATGAACTTCTCGCACATGGCGACGAGCTCGCTCATGCCGAGATCAGCGAATCGCCCTTCGTGCCAACGTCCCGAAACGACATAGGGCGAATCCAGATCGACCGGGTCCGTGGCAACTGGCAGCCCTTCGAAACTGTCGAAGAGGAACAGGCTCGGAAAACCCGATCTTACGGCGTCGATCCGGTCCTGTCTGACATTCTTTAGAATGAGCTTGCTGAAATTTGCCATTGCCAGCGCAATGGTGCGCGTCGAAAAACCGGTCCCCGTCCCGAACTCGGCAATGTGACCTTCGACTTCATTATTGAAGACGTAGTATGTGCTTTCGCTCAAGGCCTCGAAAATCTTCTGCTTGCGCGCCATTCGATAGTCGAAGGTCAGGTATTGCTGTTCCGCCATCTCGTCTCCCCCTACTGGCGCAAGCTTGGCCCCACGGCCGCCAGGGGTCCCATTATGGCAATCTCGGTTAAGGAATCCTGAATGATGGAAGTGAGAATTATGCCCGCACGCCCGTCCCTATCCGCACATGGGCCTTGACGCGGTAGCGGTCGCCGTCGAGGAAGGCGGCGAATGCCTTTTCGACGCGGGTGTCGAGGGCGGCACGCTCGGCCTCCGACAACTGCGCCAGGTCGGCACCGAAGGACATCTCCACATTGGCCTCCCAGAAGCGCGAGCCGGCGGGCGGGGCGGCATCGAAGGCGAGGTCCTGCTCGGCCACCTCGGCGAGGCCGCCTTCGCGCATGACATCACCGAGCACGCCCTCGGGCGCGAAGCGGAACTGCGCCAGGTCCGGGTCCTGCTCCAGCCCGAGAAAGTCGCGTACCTCGCGCTGGATGACCACGAACAGCGTGGTGTTCTCGAGCGGGCCCCAGACCATCCAGGCACAGCGCCCGCCGGGCACCAGCACGCGCATCGTCTCGCGCATGGCCTGTACGGGATCGGGCACGAACATGATGCCGAAGCGGCAGGTGACGCGGTCGAAGCTCTCGTCGTCGAAAGGCAACGCCTCCATGTCGGCGATGCGGGTTTCGAGATTGGCCATACCGGCCTCGGCGGCGCGGCGCGAGGTGCCGGCCAGCATCTCCTCGACCATATCGCTGGCAACCACCCTGCCCTCGTCGCCGACCGCACGCGCGATGGTCAAGGACGGCTCGCCGGTGCCGGACGCAAGGTCGAGCACGCGCATGCCGGGGCCGATGCCCGCGGCCTCCACCAGCGGCTCGTTGAAGCGCTTCGCCATGCGCTCGATCTGGCTCGCCCAGCGGTTCCAGGCCGGCGCCCGCTGCTTCCAGTTCTGCCGCACGTCGTCCTTGTCGAGCGGGGATAGGTCGGTGGTCATGGCTGCAGATCCTCTCACAGATGGCCTCTCAGCGGACTGCGGACAGTATCCAGGCTGCACGCGACCGTGACAATACGGCCCGAACCGCAGGCCATCCGCTCATTCGACCGCCGCGTCAGGAATATCGAATCCGGCCTTGCGCAAACCGATCACAAGCTCGTCGACAAGGGCCTCGGACATGCCCAATCTGAGACGCTCCTGTCGCGCGTACGATTCAAAGTCCGCGTCCATTTCGAGCGTCTTGGCGGCTGCCGCTCTTGCCTCCTCAGCATGGCCCAGCTGGGCCAGGGCCGTGGCAATGAGTGCAGCCCGCCATGGGTAGCCGATTCGATCGATCTTTTGCGCCGCAATCAAAGCGTCTTGATATTCCCCCTTTCGATAATGATTGAAATAGTATGGCAGCTGGTACCAACCGGGATGCTTGGGATTGAGCGCTCTCGCCTTATCGATCATGTTCAGGCCGCGTTCCCATTCACCCGAATAAGACATCCACAGCCCCAGCCACGCCAGCACGGACGCATTATTCAGATTCAGGGCGATGGCGCGTTCCGCCTCGTTGGAAAACTGATCAATCTCGCCTCGTATGAAATGCGCTTCGGCCAGTGCCATCCGGGCCAACTGGTTGTTTTCGTCAAGCAGCACGGCCTGTTGGGCAGCCCGCAGCGCCCGGCCAATGACATCCGGAGCTTCGTTCCACCGATGCCGGTACTCTTCAGCGGCAAGATAGGACAGCCGCGCCCACGCATCCGGATAGTTGGGGTCCAGTTCGACCGCCTTCTGAAGACATTCGCGGGCACGCAAATGCTCGGCCGAATTGTGAACCTGTTGCTGAAACAGGAATGAATGCAGAACGCACTCGTAGGCGCTAAGGTTCTTGGTCGGTCTTCGTCTGGAGTCGGAGATAACCGATTGCGTGATAGCCTCGCCCAAGCCACCGATGGCCACAACGACCTGGCCGGTGATCTCGTCTTGTACGTCGAATATGTCGGTTGCGGTCAAGTCGCGGTCATAGGTCTCGCCCCATAGATGGCCGCCGCTGGTGACGTCGATCAATTCTGCGGTTATGCGCAGGCGCGATTCCGATCTGCGAACGCTGCCATCGAGCACGTAGCGGGCGCCGAGCTCGCGCCCGATCGCGGCCACGTCGGTTGCTCGGTCCCGGTAGCGGAAAGTCGTATTTCGAGCGAGAACGAACAAGTTCCAGAAGCGCGACAAGGCGGTGATAATGTCCTCGCTAACACCATCGGAAAAGTAATCCTGTGCGGGGTCGCGGCTCATGTTCTTGAACGGCAGGACTGCAATCTTGGGGCCGGTCGGCATGGCGAGGCCGATGTCACCGCCCGGCGCGACGACATCGGAGGTACTCAGCTCCGCTTGTTCGTAACCCGGCCACAGCGTCTCTTTGGCGATGATACCGATTAGCACGATTACGATAATGCCGGTTAGAGTCGCAAGCGGTGTCTTCCTTGACGCTTGCGGCCGCGGCCTGGGCGGCGCTTCGGTGAGAACGCGATACGCATGCACCGGCTCGGCGATATTCTTGACCTCGTGGCTGCCGGCGTCGGAAAAGCCGACGTCTCCGCGCGCCCTCAGCGCGCCTTGCACACCGTCGGAGACGATGATCGTTCCTGCCTCAGCGATACCCTGCAACCGTGCTGCGACGTTGACGCCGTCGCCATAGACCGTGCCGTCCGCCTTTTCGTGAATGTCGCCGAGATGGATGCCGATGCGGAACGGCATGCGGCGCTCGTCAGGCTCGGCTTCGTTGATCTTCGCCAATTCTCCCTGAATTGTGACCGCGGCGAGCAAAGCCCCTGCTGTCGTCTCGAACACGGCCAAGACGCTGTCACCAGCCGTATCGACCACCCGCCCCTGGTTGGCCTCGATATGTTCGACGAAGATCGCGCGCGCCGCATCAATGGCTTCGATGGTTGCTGTCTCGTCGTCGGCCATGAGCCGCGTGTAGCCAACAGCATCCGCTGCCAAGATTGCAGCGACTCGCTGAGTGGCGCGGCTCTCGACCATGGTTCGGGTCCTCTGACGGTGGGTGCTCTCTGCGTCGTCAGTTCGTCGGCCGCGGCTCTTCCGGGAAATCGATACCGGCCCGGCGGAGGAGATCGATGAAGTCGTCAGCCGTCTGCTTGGGAATGTTCCAATAGCCGAGGTCGGTGCGGATGGTCTTGCCGAAGTCGGGATTGACTTCGAGAATCTTTGCGGCTTCCGCCCGCGCGTCGTCCATGCGCCCCATCTCGACGTAGAGCACCGCGCGGTGGGCGTAATCCCATTGTGTACCCCAACTGAGTTGCAGCCCGTGTTCCAAGGCCCTGTCGTAGTCGCCTTGTAGACGGTAATGGTGGGTAAGGAGATAATTGTACCAGACCGGATGGTCCGGGTTCATGACCCTTGCTTTTTCGACCATGGCGGCGCCGCGCTCGACTTCGCCCGCCCAGCCCAGATTGGTGCCGATATCGGCGAGGATGGTCGCGTCATGGGGGCTCAGCGCCAGGGCCCTTTCGGCGGAGACGCGGGCAGCCACGACTTCGCCAAGATTGAAACGCACCAGGCTTTCAACGTAATGCGCTTCGGCGTTGTTGCGGTCGATTTCCACTGCCCGCATCGCCGCGGCCAGGGCGCGATCCAGGTTATCGGGAACCAGATCGATGCCGAAAACCAGCTCGAAACGGTAGTTATGGGCCAACCAAAGGTGGGCGTCGGCATCCTGCGGATCTTCGGCTATGGCGCGTTCGAGGCAATCTCTTGTTTCCAGCAGCCGTTCCTCGGTCATGCCGGAATCGACGTATGTCCCAAGCAGATACTGGCAGTCGAGGCTGGTCAGGCTGCTCGTGGGCTTCTGCATGGCCCGCTCCGCTTCGGCGCGGGCGATGATGCCGGCGTAATCGCCGATGGCGTTGACGATGCCGGCGGTGATCTCGTCCTGCACGGCGAACAGGCTGGCGGCGCTGAGGTCGCGGTCGTAGGTCTTGGCCCAGAGATTGGTGCCGTCGGCCGCGTCCAGCACCTGGGCCGTCACGCGCAGCTCGTCTTGGTCGCGGCGCACGCTGCCCTCGACCACGTAATTGGCACCAAGCTCCTCGCCAACGGTGCCGGCATCCACGTCCTGACCCTTGTACTTCTTGGTAGAGTTGCGCGCGAAAACGAGAAAATCCGGGTAATTGGTCAGACGGTTGATGATGTCTCCGGTGAGGCCGTCGCTGAAATATTCCTCGTCCGGGTCGCCCGAAGGGTTGGCGAAGGGCAGCACGGCAATCTTCGGGCCCGTCGGCAGGGTCACGGCGAGATCGACCTCGGAGGTGGTGTCTGAGGCCGGCTGCATAAGCCACCAGGCGCCAGCGCCGACGACCAGGATCGCCGCTGCGGCCGCTGCCGCTAGAGTCCCTACGCGCTTCGGCTTGGCCTTGGGCTTCGCCAGCCCGTCTCCGATGCTGTAGGCGCGCACCGGGTCGGCGATGTTCTTGACCTCGTGCTCGCCGAGGAAATTGAAGCGCACGCCGAGCTTGGCGCGAACGCTGTCGAAGACGCTGCCGGAGACATTTATGCCGCCGGCATCGGCCATAGCCTCCAGCCTGGCGGCGACATTGACGCCATCGCCGTAGACCGTGCCGTCGTCGGCCTCCTCGATATCGCCGAGATTGACGCCGATGCGGAAGCGCATGCGGCGGTCTTCGGTGAGTGCATCGTTGCGTATGGCAAGCTCGTCCTGGGTCTCGATGGCGGCCTGCACGGCACCGGCGGCACTGTCGAAGACGGCGAGCACACTGTCGCCGGCCATGTCGACGACACGGCCGTCATTGGCCTCGATGAAGCCGCGGAATATCTCCCGGTAGTCGCGCAGGGTGGCGATGGTGGCGCGCTCGTCGTCGCCCATGAGGCGCGAGTAGCCAGCCGCGTCCGCCGCAAATATGGCAGCCAGCCGACGCTTGACCTCGCCATCAGCCACAGCATCTCCCCCGAGTATCAGAGCACCCAACAGCGTCTGCCGCCACGATACCGCGATTTCGGGCCGCGCTCAACTTGGGCCAGATTGCGCTATCGCCCGAACATCCCGAGCGCGTAGTCACCCGCCTTTTCGAAAGCGCGGATATAGGCGGGGCGGGCGTGTATCCGACTGACCCACTGGGACAGTGCCCGGTAATCCGCCAGCACGCCGCGCGAGGCGGCGATCTCGATGGGGAAGGACAGCATGATGTCGGCCCCGCTCAGGGCCTCGCCGACGAAATAGTCGCGGCCCGTCATCTCGCCGTTCATGAAGAAGAAATGGTTCGCCGTCTCACTATCGATGCGAGGGCGCAGGGGGAAGCTGGCATCGCCGAGGCGCGAGGCGTAGAGATGCAGCATCAGCGGCAGCATGGCCGAACCTTCGGCGTAGTGCAGCCACTCGACATATTTGGGGTAGTTCGCCGAGCCGATGGCTGGCGCCATCCTGCCGTCGCCGTAGGTGCGGATGAGATAATCGGTGATGGCGCCGGACTCGTGCAGGCGCACGTCGCCGTCCCTGATGACGGGCGCTTTGCCCAGCGGATGGACGGCCTTGAGCTCCGGCGGCGCCAGGCGTGTCTTTTCGTCACGGCTGTAGCGGTCGATCTCGTAGTCCAGCTCCAATTCCTCCAGCAACCAGAGAATCCGTTGCGAGCGCGAGGTATTGAGATGGTGAACGGTAATCATGATATCGCATCCTTCTTGTGTTGGTTTTGTCTCGAATGGCTCGGAGGCTGGCGGCGCGCGGCGCTGCATGTTAGCATGCTCAATAGACAACATAACAGCAACGGAATGCGAGGGAGGAGACCATGAGTGACGCCTTGAGAGACCTTATCGTAGAAACGCAAGCGAATTTCAAAGCAAACCCGAAAGATGCGCTTGCAACCTTTCGCTCGGAATCGTCGTTGCAGGGCGGTTTGCAGTCGAAAGTCTCGATGCGCGAGCACAAGCTGACCGTCGACGAGCCGGAAGCCCTCGGCGGCGACGACAGCGGCCCCAATCCCGTCGAGCTCATCCTGGCGGCGCTGGGCACCTGCCAGGAAATCACCTATCGCGCCTATGCCACGGCGCTCGGCATCCCGCTGGAAGAGGTCTCGGTGACGCTCGACGGCGAGATCGATCTGCGCGGCTTCTTCGGCGTCGACGACTCGGTTCATGCGGGCTATCAGGCCATCAAGGGCACGGTTCGCCTGGTCTCGTCCGCCGACGACGCGGAGCTGGAGATGCTGCGCGGCGCCGTCAACGCCCATTGCCCGGTTCTCGATATCCTGTCGCGGCCGGTTCCGGTCGACCTAGAACTCGATATCCAGCAGGCCGCGGCAAAAGCCGCAGAGTAAGCGTCCACGGCGCCCCCACGATGGGGGCGCCGTATCGTTATCAGACTACTTTTCCGGCCTCGGTCGCGGCGGGCACTTCCACCAGACGGCCGGTTCCACAGTCGTAGATGTAGCCGTAGATCGGAATATTGCCCGGCACCAGCGGGTGATTGCGGATGCGCGTCACGTCCGCAGCCACGCTCTCGGCATTGTCCTTGATGGTCAGCCAATCGATGTATTGCGCTTCATCAGATCCCGGCCCCGCACCATTGTCGTGCCAGCCGCTCTCGTCGACACTTGCCGTCTCCAGGCTGCTAGCCAGAAGCCCGCGCATGATCTCGTCGGAGAACAGCAGCATGCCGCAATCGGTATGGTGGATAACGAACCACTCGCGCGTGCCCAGCAGCTTGTAGGAAATCACCAGCGAGCGAATGGCGTCGTCGCTGGCACGCCCGCCGGCATTGCGAATGACATGGGCGTCACCCTCGGAAAGGCCGGCATATTTGGCGGGATCGAGCCGCGCGTCCATGCAAGTCAGGATGGCAAAGCCGCGCCCCGGCGGCAGGGGCAGGTCGCCTTTGTCGAAACTCCCGGCATAGGCCTCGTTGGCAGCCATAACTTCGTCGTGAATCTTGCTCATAGTCTCCTCGCCTCTCTCTCGCATAGGTCAGGGGCCTCTGACGGGCCGCCACACAAGATGGAAACTATAGCAAAATAGTCGGCTTTGTAAATCGGATCAAAATACGTGCTTGATATGTTCTTTCAAGCGCCCGCGGTCGCGATGCGATAGCGCTCGACATTTTCGGCCGGCCAAACCTCGGCACGCCGGTAATATTCCGGCACGGCGGGTACGCCCTCGGGCAGCTGGACCCAGGGCTGCTTGGTCGAGGTGAAGATGTGGATGTCGGGCGGCGCAGCGGAGGGATCGTCGAGGGTTCCCGCGCGCACGAAATGCACCGCGCCCCGCGCACCCGAGTAATTGCTCCACAGAGTGACGCCGCAGCCGGCGCAGCGCGTGAACGCCTGGCCCTCGCCGCTTGCCGAGGGCAACACGCTGCGCTCCACGTCGCCGCGCAGAAGCTCAAATTCCGAGGCCTCGATGAGAACGTTGACGGCAAATGCCGAGCCGGTCTCGCGCTGGCACCAGCTGCAATGGCAGCAATGCACGAACAGCGGCGCCGCGGTCAGGCGATAGCGCACCGTGCCGCAAGCGCAGCCGCCTTCCACGATGTCAGCCGCCGTAGCGGCGGTAGATGAACTCCGGTGCTTCGCCGCCAACCGCCGCGAGCGGCTCGTCGAGCACGGCACGGTCGGGGGACAGCGCGCAGGTGGGATCGGTGACGGCGGCGTTGCCGGTCAGCATGTAGGCCTGGCAGCGGCAGCCGCCCCAGTCGATCTCCTTGCGGTCGCAGCTCTGGCAGGGCTCGGGCATCCAGGCGGTGCCGCGGAATTGCTCGAAGGCCTCCGAGTTCTCCCAGATCCAGCCGAGTGGCTTCTGGTGCACGGATTCGAATTCGAGATCGGGAATGACCTCGGCCGCGTGGCAGGGCAGCACCTTGCCCGACGGCGTGATGTTGATGAACTGCCGGCCCCAGCCGCCCATGCAGGATTTCGGCCGCTGAGCATAATAGTCGGGTACCACGAAGTCGAAGGCGAGCACGCCCTTGAGACGCTCGCGCGCCTCGCGCACGATCTCCACGGCGCGGTCGAGCTCCTCGCGGGTCGGCAGGAAGGCGGTACGGTTGCGGAAGGCCCAGGCATAGTACTGCACCTGTGCCACCTCGATACGCTCCGCATCGAGATCGACGGCCATCTGGATCATCTCTTCCAGATGATGCAGGTTGTGCCGGTGCATCACCGCATTGACGGTGAGCGGCATATCGGCCTCGCGCACCCAGCGCGCGACCTGCTGCTTCTTCTCATGGGCGCCGTCGTAGCCGGCCACCCAGTCGCCGACCTCGGCGGTCGAATCCTGGAAACTGATCTGCACATGGTCGAGGCCGAGCTCGGCAAAACGCTGCACGCGCTTCTCGTCGAGCAGCACGCCGGAGGTGATCAGATTGCTGTAGAGGCCAAGCTTTGCCGCATGCTCGATGATGTCCTCGAGATCCTTGCGCACCGTCGGCTCGCCGCCCGAGAAATGGACATGCAGGACGCCCATATCCACGGCCTCGTCCATCACCCGCTTCCACTCCTCGGTGGTCAGCTCGCCGGAAGCCCGCTCGAGCTGGATGGGGTTGGTGCAATAGGGGCATTGCAGCGGGCAGCGATGGCTCAGCTCCATCAGCACCGCATAGGGCACGACCTTGTTCGGCGTGGCCTCTGCGGGCACGGCCGTCTGTTCGGCTACTTCGCTCATGTCACCACGAATCCCTTATCTGCCAGGTCCTGCAGCATGGCCGTCGCGTCCTTTGCAATGACGTCTCGTGGGGCCTTGAATTTTTCCGCCAAAGTATCGACGACCTGCGCCAGCGAGCGCTCGCCATCGCACAGCGAAATCACCTCGTGGGCGATATCGTCAAGCTCGAACACCCGCTCGGGCGCCAGAATGATCCACTTGTCGCGCGGCTTGTCGAAGCGCAGCTTGGCGTGGCGCGGCAGCTTCGGCACGGACTCCTCATCCAGGGTCAGCCGCTCGCTCATGCCTCACCCGTTCGACGCGGGCACGAAAGCACCCGGCGGGATGAAGCCGGGCTCGACGTAGGCGCAATAGAGCGCGTCGAGCTGCGCCCACAGCACGTCGGTCTTGAAGCGGATGGCGTTGAGCACCGCCTCCTGCTGCTCGCGGGTCTGGGCGTTGCGGATCACATAGTCCTTGCCGAACTCGGAATCGCGCGGTGCCTCGCCGAGGCGCTTCTGGAAATAGGCCAGGGCATATTCGTTTGCCCAGTCGTAATGCTTCGACAGGCCGGCGATGCGCTCGCGATGGATCGAGGGCGCGAAAAGCTCGGTCAGCGACGACGCCACCGCCTCCAGCTCGCTGCGCTTGCCGACGTAGTCGATATAGGCGTCGACGGCGAAGCGGGTGCCCGGCAGCAGGCCGGTGGTCGAGACCACATAGTCCTCGTCGAGCCCCAGGGTCTCGGTGAGCTGCAGGTAACGGCGGATGCCACCGGTCTCCACGTCGACGCCGTCATGGTCGAGCACGCGCGAGCGCCAGGCGCGGCGCAGCTGGGCGCTGGGCAGGCGCGCCATGAGGTTGAGGTCCTTGAGTGGAATGCAGGCCTGGTAATAGTAGCGGTTCAGCGCCCAGGCCTGGACCTGGCCGAAGTCGAGCTCGCCGCCGTGCAGCATTTTGTGGAACGGGTGCAGGTTGTGATAGCGCTCCTGCCCGATCTGCTTCATGGCCTCGGAGAACGCGTCAGGGCTCATCAGCTCGTCATGATCGACGTCAATATCGTACCAGTGGGTCGGCTTGACGTCGGCGACTATCGGGGCAGCAGTCATAGGGTAATCTCCATGCCGTCGTGGGATACTTCCCAACCCGCCGCCAGAACCTCGGCCCGTTGCGGGCTGTCGTCGAGCAGGATGGGGTTGGTGGTGTTGATGTGGATGAATATCTTGCGCGCAACGTCGAGGTCGGCGAAAGCGGCCATGGTGCCTTCCGGTCCGGAGACGCTCATATGGCCCATGCGGTCGCCGGTCTTGACGCCGACGCCGTCGCGGATCATCTCGTCGTCGACCCAGAGCGTGCCGTCGAACAGCACGCACGGTGCGCCGCGCAGGCGCTCGGCCAGCTCGGGCGGGAACGAGGCGCAGCCGGGGATGTAGAAGGCGCGCGTGGCACCGGAGCCGTCGCGGATCTCCAAAGCGATGGTGTCCTCGGCGACGGAGCCGAAATTCTCCTGGCTGGCATCCTCGAGCCAGAGCGCGACCTTGCCCGGTACCGAGAACGGCACCACGGTGATGCCGGCGTCCGAGCCGTCAGGGCAGACCAGGGCATTCGGTTCGTCCATGGTCAGCGGCGCGCGGGCCACGAATTGCGGATTGAGAACGTTGAAGATGTTGTTCGCGGCCAGCACGCCGAGCACACGCTGGGTGCCGTAGACGCGCAGCGGATGGGATTCGCGCAGCGTCAGCAGGCCGGCGGTGTGGTCGACATCGGCATTGGTCAGCACCACGCCCTGGATGGGGCTGTGGCGCAGGCCCTCGCTGGGATGCATGACATCGTTGTAGAGGATCTGCGCGCGCAGATCCGGCGAGGCATTGCACAAGAACCAACGCTTGCCGTCGGCGCTTACCGCGATCGAGGACTGGGTGCGCTGGTGAGCAGCGGCATCGCCCTCACGGGCGCGGCGGCTGTTGGGGTGATTGCAATTCCACTGCGGGAATCCTCCGCCAGCGGCGGAGCCGAGAACGCGTATCTGCATCGCGATTCCTTATGACCGTTGGTGACGGCCAGGCCGCCGACAGAGGACCACTGCAAATTTCCTTGCTGACCGGTCTACAGGTCGGCGCAGGCGTAGCAGTTGATCTCGAGACCGACAGCGATCTCAGTTACCACTGGAGTGCTCCACATGGTTCATCCCTCCACAAAGTTTAAGGGTTTCTCCCAAACCCGCCCGGGTATCGAGCGGGCCGAGGGAAGATAGGCGAGCGCCTTCTTAGGCGTAAGCTATAACGCGGATCGTGATTCCCTATAGCCGGGCCCGGACGCTGGCTTTTCCGCCGCCCTGTCGCGCCGCTTGTAGCCCTTGAGGCGCCAGACATAGCTGATCACCTCGGCCACCGCCTTGTAGGCGTCGAGCGGCACGGTCTGATCGAGGTCCACCTGGAACAGGGCGCGCGCGAGCGGCGGGTTCTCGACGATCGGCACCTTGTGCTCCAGGGCGATCTCGCGGATGCGCAGCGCGATGAAGTCGGCACCCTTGGCGACCACGATGGGGGCCTCCATCTCGACCTCGTCATATTTCAGCGCCACCGCGTAATGGGTGGGGTTGGTGACCACCACGTCGGCGTCGGGCACCGCCGCCATCATGCGCTGGCGCGCCTTCTCCATGCGGATCGAGCGCAACCGTGCCTTGACCATGGGATCGCCTTCGGTCTGCTTGTGCTCGTCCTTGATGTCGCGCCGCGACATGCGCTGCTGCTTGGTGAACTCATAACGCTGATAGAGCATGTCGAGGCCGGCCACCGCGGCCAGGGCGCCGATCACCCCAGCCAGCAGCAGCATGGCAAGCTCGTGCATGACTGCGGGAATATCGGCGACATCCTGATCGACCATCAACGGCAAAGCATCGACATGGGGCAGCAGTACGAACACGCCCACCGCCGCCACCAGGGCCAACTTGCCCACGCCCTTGGCGAACTCGACCAGGGACTTGAGCGAGAACAGGCGCTGGAAGCCCTTGACCAGGGAGATCTTGCTGATCTCGGGCTTGAGGGTCTCGAACGACCAGACCAGCCCATGCTGCATGAAACCGGCGCTGCCAGCGACCAGCAACAGGCCGGCCGCGCCAAGGCCCATCACCATCATCAGGTCGATGACGGTATCGAATATCACTAAGCGCAAGGCCACGAAATCGAGCGCAATGGCATGCGGGCTCTCTATGAACGGCAGCAACACGGCGACCACGCGCCGCGCCATGCCTGGCGCCAGGGTAAGCAATATCAGCGCACCCGTGGCCAGAATCAGCCAAGTGTTGAATTCGCGCGATTTGGGAACCTGACCCTTGTCGCGCGCATCCTGCAGCTTTTTTTGGGTCGGTTCCTCTGTTTTATCAGCTTGGTCGTCTGCCGCCATGCTTCTCTCAGCCCACTACCGTCAGCGCCAGCCAAGTCTCGTCGAAGAACCTTATGAAGACGTAAAGGCCGCCCGAAAGCGACAGCGCCAGAATGGAAAACGCCAGCGTGATCTGGATGGGCAACATGACGAAGAAGACCATCATCTGCGGCATCAGCCGATTGAGCAGGCCGGCACCGAGATAAAGGGTGAAGCCGCCAACCAGTACAGGCGCCGCGATCTGCATGCCGATGCGGAAGGAATCGGCGAACAGGCGCGCCATGGCCCCGGCCCCGTCTGCATCCGGCCAGCCGTCACCGGCGGGGAACATGACATAGGACTCGACCAGGCCGGCCAGCAAAAGATGGTGCAGGTCGCTGACGAAGATCAGCAGCACCGCGACAAAGGTGAGAAAGTTGCCGCTGATCGAGGTTTGCGCGGACTGATTGGGATCGAAGATCTGCGCCGCCGACAGGCTCGACTGGAAGGCGAAGATCATGCCCGCCACATGCAGTGCCGACATCACCACACGGGTGCTGGCGCCGAGGAAGACGCCGACCACGATCTCGCCAAGCACAATAATGAACAGCTCCAGCGGGCCGTCAGGCAGAACCGGCAGCGAGGCCTGCAGCAGCGGCGCCAGAATCAAGCTGAACGCCAGCGCGAAATGCAGCCGCGCGCGCCCCGGAATGCCGGCCTCGCCGAACGTCGGCAACAGCATCAGCGCCGCGCCGATGCGCGTAAAGACCAGGATGAAGGCGAAGATCTCTTCCGTGAGGGCGACGCCCAGCATGCGTCAAACTCTACGCTTACAGCCCGACGATGCGTTCGATCTGCCGGTTGGAGAAGTCGAGCAGGGTGTTGAGCATGTAGGGCAGCAGAAATGCCAGAGACAGGAACACGGCAAAGATCTTGGGCACGAAGGACAGGGTCACTTCCTGCATCTGGGTCAGGGCCTGAAACAGCGAAATCGAGAGGCCGACCGCCAACGCCACCAGCATCAACGGCATGATGACCTTGAGCAACGTGAAGATGGCGTCGTTGCCGATTTCGAGAACTTCAAGAGCTGTCACCGTCCCGGCTCAGATCGGCATGCGCAGGATATCGTTATAGGCCGCAATGGCCTTGTCGCGGAGCGAGACAACGGTCTGCAAAGTGAGCTCTGCGTTGGTGACCGCGGTGACCACTTCCTGCATGCCGATCTCGCCATTGATGGCACGGGCCTGCTGGACCTCGGACTTGACGCCCGTCTGGCGTGCCGCGTCGAGCGCATCGCTGACGAACTCGGAGAAATTGGTGCCCGCGCCCTGCCGTTCGATCGGTGCCGGCTGCGTCACCCGGCCGGCCGCGGCATCGGCGACACTGCGGTTGTAAGCAGCGGCGGCCGAAGCGTAACTGATATCAGCCATGGCGAACCCTCCCATCGGTTTTGCATCAGCACAACGCAGTGTGGGAGCGGCGGGTAAAGAAATGGTTAGGATCAGGCGCTCGACGCGGCGTTGCCGACCTTGCGCACGACGTCGCGGCGCAGGCGGCGTTGCTTGTGCTCGTACATCTCGCTGTCGGCGCGGTTGACCAGCTTGCCGACCGGCATCGGCTCGTCCGGGTCATAGCGGGCGACGCCGATGCTGGCGGACAGATAGTAGGGCCGCTCAGCGGCGGTGTTGAACTGTGCCATGATCGTCTGCAGGCGCTGGATAACGCCGTCCGAGCGGAACGGCGAGCCCTCGCCGACCAAGGCCACGAACTCGTCGCCGCCGATGCGCCCGATGACATCGGAATCGCGGAACGTCTCGCGCATCACCTGCGCCAGGTCCTTGAGCGCCCGGTCACCCTCGGCATGGCCAAGCTGATCGTTGATCGATTTGAGCCCGTCGAGATCCACGAAAACCGCCAGCATCGGGCTCTTGTCGCGCGCCGCCGCCTTGAGCTGCTGCTCGGCAAGCGTCAGAAAGCCACGGCGATTGCTGAGCCCGGTGAGATCGTCACGCACGGCCAGCCACATCAGCTCGTCGCGCATGCGCGCCCGTTCGGTCACGTCCATGCCGATGGCGATGATGCTGCTCGCCTCGCCACGCTCATTGCGAACCAGAGTCGTATTCCATTCCACCGTGATGACGCGTCCCGCCTTATCGCGCATCACCATCTCATGGCCGCTCAAGTCTTCCTGGCACAAGCGTGCGCGCAATGTCGCCAGCGCATCAGCGGCCATCTGTGGCGACAGCACCGACCAAATGTCGTTCCCCACCAGCTCGCCCGGCGCATAGCCGGTAATACCGGTCAGGGCACGATTGACGAAGGTGGCCTCGCCATCCGGCTTGATCTCGCAGAGGATGACCGGCAAGCGGTCGACGAGCTCGCGGTAGCGCGCCTCCGAGACGTGCAGGGCACGCTCGGTGCGGCGGCGGCGCTGCTCGGCGGCAGCCAGTTTGGTGGCGTGACGAATGGCGCTGGCGAGGCTCTGAGCATCGAGCCCACGCTTGGTCATATAGTCGTTGGCGCCGGCTTTCATGGTCTCGGCCGCCACCTTTTCGTCGCCCTGGCCGGTCAGCATGATGATCGGCCGGTCGAAGCCGTCGGCACGCACGGCGCGCAACAGGTCGAGGCCATTGCCGATGCCCAAATCGTAGTCGAAGAAACACAGGTGATAGCCCTGGCCGTGCAGGCGTTGGCGGGCTTCTTCGGGGTCGGAAACGGAGTCGAACTCACACATCGGCGCCACGCGTGCCAGGAGAGCGCCGAACAGCGCCACATCGTCGGCGTCGTCCTCGACCAGAAGGATGCGCAGGGCCGGCAGGCCTTCGGTGACCGGCCCGACCCCGTCAACCATGGCTCTGACCCAGCAGCCTTTCGCCCTCGCCCGGGGCGGTTTCGTGGCGGCGCGGCAACAAGGCGACGAAGGTGCTGCCGGCGCCCGGCTCACTGCTGACGCTCACTTCGCCGCCATGACGTTCGACGATCTTGCGGACGATTGCCAGGCCCATGCCCGTGCCTTCGTAACGGCCCCGCCCGTGCAAGCGCCTGAAAGGCTCGAAAATCCGCTCGCCGAACTTCTCCTTGAGACCGATGCCGTTATCGGCGATGGCGATGCGGACGCGCTCCTCGCCTGCGTCATCGGCGCTCAGGCGCACCACTGGCGCGCGCTGCTCATGACGGAACTTGAGGGCGTTGGAGACTAGGTTCTGCAGCAGCTGATGCATTTGCACGGGATCCGCGTCGATGGTCGGCAAGGGCCCGACATCGACGACACCGTTCTCGCGGGCAATTTGCGTCTCCAGATCGGACACCACGGTCTCGGCAATCTTGGCCAGATCGGTGGCTTCGAACGGTTGCGCCCGCGAGGTCACGCGGGCCAGCCGCAACAGGTCGCCGATCAGCACCAACATGCGCTCGCTGGCATTCTCCATGCGGCCGAGATAGTCGAGGCCGCTGTCGCTCAGCGCCGCGCCGTCTTCCTCGCGCAACAGCGCCGCGAAGGCCGTCACCTTGCGCAACGGCTCCTGCAGGTCATGGCTGGCAATGGTCGCGAACTGCTCCAGCTCCTGGTTGGAGCGATCCAGCGCGGCGTTCTTGTCGTCGAGCTCCTTGTAGAGCGCCCACATGGCCTTGTGGGCCGCGTCAAGCTGACGCTGCAGCTCGGCATTGCTGCCGGCCTCGCTAACGGGCGGCGACTCCACGGTCTCCGCCCCGGTCACCGCGTCCACGCCCCGCAAACCCTGGTCCATCCGCACCATTCCGCACTCGAACCGACCAATTGAACGGCCGCCGCTTCGCAAGCGAATATAGGGCGATAGCCACCGAAAGCTCAGAAATCGCCTTCGATGCGGTGGCCATCAGGATAGACCCATACCGCCTTGCCGACCGGCTTGCCGGCCTCGTAGGTCACTTCGACCCGGGTGCCGTCCTGGTAGGTCAGGACGCCGGGGCCGGCCTGCAGGTCGTCCGCGAAGCTGCCTTCGAAGCGGTCGCCGTTGGGATAGACGATGACGCCAGCACCCTGGCGCTTGCCTGCCGCATAGTCACCTTCGTAGCGCACGCCATCGGCCTGGGTGAAGGTGCCTTTGCCGTGGCGCTTGCCATTGACGAACATGCCGACATAGGTGTCGCCGCTGCCGGCCGTGAACGTGCCCTGGCCATGGCGGTGGCCGTCGGAGAACTCGCCGTCATAGACATGGCCATCGGCATAGGTCAGGCGGCCGCGGCCATGCATCTCGCCGCCGCGGAAGGCGCCCACATAGCGGTCGCCGCCGGGGAAGCGAAGCTCGCCCTGGCCCTCGCGCCGTCCATCGACGAACTCGCCTTCATAGACCGCACCGGAAGCAAAGGTCAGGCGGCCCTGGCCGTTCATCTGACCATTGGCGAAGCTGCCTTCGTACTTGCTGCCATTGCCGAACCAGAAATTGCCGTCGCCATGGCGCTGGCCGTCGACGAAGCTGCCCTCGTAGCGGTCGCCATTGGGATACACGAAGCTGCCGACGCCGGTGATCTTGTCTTCCGCGAAGGCGCCTTCATAGACACCGCCATTGGCATAGGTGATCTTGCCCTGGCCGTGCATGCGGCCGTTTTTCAGCTCGCCTTCATAGACGCTGCCGGTCGGGAAAGTGATCTTGCCCTGGGTCAGGGTATCTGGAGAAACGGTTGCCGACTCCTGAGCCGACACCACACTGGCGTCGAACGCGAATACCAATAGGGCGCCCGCGCCGATCGCCCGCAATACCGCTGAGGCGGATTTGCCCGTCCCTGTCCGCACGTTGATCACCGGTCAATCCTCCCTTAAACGTCTGCGCCAGTCTTGCGGGGCGCTTAAATCCCCTGCCCGAGTCCCTAACCTTAGCGCAAGCGCCATCATAGACGCCACCGCGTTATCGACGATGAGAACCGGCGGCCGCGCCAGGCACCCCGAATGTCGGCGACCAGGCCGGGCTCGGCCAACAGCGACTCGATGGCCGCGGTCTCCCAGGCGACATAGTCGCTGTGCCCGACGCACAGCACCACGGCGCCATAGCGGTCGCTGGGCTCGGCTACCAGCTGAAAGCCGTAGGTCGCCCTGACTTCGTCCGCATCGGCGCGCGGGTCGTGCAGATCCACCGACAAGCCGAAGTCCATCAGCTCGCGCACCACGTCGGCGCTGCCGGAGTTGCGGATATCGGGCACGTTCTCCTTGAAGGTGATGCCGAGCACCAGCACCCGCGGCTTCAAGCCAGCGCCATGTATGCGCCGCGCCACTTCGCGGCCGACATGACGGCCCATGCTGTCGTTGATGCGCCGGCCCGCCAGGACCACTTCGGGATGGTAGCCGTGGCGCCCCGCCGCATAGGTCAGATAATAGGGATCGACGCCGATGCAGTGCCCGCCCACCAAGCCGGGGCGGAAATTCAGGAAGTTCCACTTGGTCGAGGCCGCTTCCAGCACCGCGGCCGTGTCGAGGCCGAGGCGGTCGAATATCAGCGCCAATTCATTGACGAAAGCGATGTTGATGTCGCGCTGGGCGTTCTCGATGACCTTGGCGGCCTCGGCGGTACGGATATCGGCGGCCTCGAAGACCGGGCCGATGGCACCGTAGAGCTCAGCCAAGGCGGCCGTGGTTTCCGCCCCCTGCCCAGCCACGACCTTGACGATATTGCCGAGCCCGTGCTCGGAATCGCCCGGGTTGATGCGCTCGGGCGAATAGCCGAGGAAGAAATCGCTGCCCGCCGCAAGCCCCGAGCCGCGCTCGAGGATTGGCCCGCAAACCTCCTCCACGACACCGGGATAGACGGTCGATTCGAGCACCACCACGGCGCCCGGCTTTATCACTTTCGCGACAGCCGCGCAGGCGCCCTCGACGGCGCCAAGGTCGGGCATGTTGGCGGCATCGACCGGCGTCGGCACCGTAATCAGATAGGCGTCGTAGCCCGCCACCGCCTCAAGCGTATCGACGAATGTCATGCCGGAATCGGCAAGCGTGCGGTCGTCGATCTCGCCGCAGCGGTCGTGGCCGCCGCGCAGCTCGACCAGGCGGCGCTTGTCATGGTCGTAACCGGCTACGTTGCGCCCGGCGCGCGCCAAGGCAACGGCCAGCGGCAAGCCGACATAACCAAGACCGATAACGGCAACGCGTTCTATAGGGTTCGCCAAGGGAGGAATCCGGAAACTGGGGAATGCGACATCTGGGGCTGCTATTGTAGACTGCAACGCGCCAGCAACAAGCCCAGCCGACAGCGGAGAAAACGATGCCCTTCAAGAGCCTGATTCGCACCATCCCCGATTATCCCAAGGCGGGGATCATGTTCCGGGACATCACGACGCTGCTCGGCGACGCCCAGGGCTTTCGCACGGCGGTGAATACGCTGGTCAATCGCTATACCGGCAGCCAGATCGACAAGATCGCCGGCATCGAAGCGCGCGGCTTCATCCTCGGTGCGCCACTGGCCCACCAGCTTGGGCTCGGCTTCGTGCCGGTGCGCAAGCAGGGCAAGCTGCCGGGCGACACCATCGAGCATCACTACGATCTCGAATACGGCACCGATACGGTGGAGATGCACACCGACGCCATTGCAGAAGGCGAGCGCGTGCTGCTGGTCGACGACCTGATAGCCACCGGCGGCACGGCCGAGGCGGCGGCCAACCTGATCGCCAAGTCGGGCGGGGTGGTGGTCGAGTGCTGCTTCATTGTCGACCTGCCCGATGTCGGCGGGCGGGCGCGCCTGGAAGAGCTCGGCCACACGGTGTTCGCGCTGTGCGAATACGAGGGTGACTGAGCTCGTCGTCTTCGGGGCCGGCGGCCAGGTCGGCCGCGCCCTGTGCGAGGCGGGGGCCGGTGCGGTGACGGGCTACGACCGCGAGGCCGTGGACATTACCGATGCGGACAGCGTCCGGCGGGCCATTGCCGGCGCCACGGTCGTCAATGCCGCGGCCTATACCGATGTCGACGGCGCGGAGAGCGACTCGGATGCCGCGTTCGCGATCAATCGGGACGGCGCGGCCAATGTGGCGCGTGCCTGCGCCGAAGCGAGCGCGCGGCTGATCCATATCTCCACGGACTATGTGTTCGACGGCAAAGCCAAGCGGCCCTATCGCGAGGACGACCCGACCGGGCCGCTTGGGGTCTATGGCAAATCGAAGCTGGCGGGCGAGCAAACCGTCGCGGAACTGTGCCGGCATGCCGTCATTCTGCGCACCGCCTGGGTCTATGATTCCTCGGGCAGGAATTTCCTCCGCACCATGCTGCGCCTGGCGCAGACGCGCGACTCCCTGAGCGTGGTCGACGACCAGCACGGCTCGCCGACCTGGGCGCGGGATATCGCGGACGCCATCGTCGCCATCGCCAAAGAGGGGGCGACCAGGCCAGGCGTCTTCCATTACTGCGGCAGCGGCAGCACCACCTGGTACGGCTTCGCGAGGGCCATCTTCGCGCACCGCGGCCCGGCATTGCGCCCCATCCCGAGCAGTGACTATCCGACCCCCGCGCCGCGGCCCGCGAACTCGGTCTTGGATTGCAGCCACATCGCCGACGCCTACGGCATCGCCGCGCCACCCTGGCGCGACAGCCTGGCGCGGTGTCTGGACGAGATGGGCTAACAACAGGCCTCGCCGGCAGGCAGGTATATCCGTTCGAAAAACGCCGATAGCGTCTCACAGGCGTCCAAGGGCAGGACATGCGCAATATGCTGATCCGGCCGCACGACGATCAGGCAGCCGGTCTCACGATCAATGCCCCGCATGTCGTAGATGTCACCCGCCCCCTTGTGATCGACGCAGAAGACCTTTTCGTGATCTTGCAGGCCCAGCTTGCCTTTCAGCGGCCGCAGAAGCGTTGGCATATCTTCGTACGCCAGGATATCGAAGGTTTGCTGAAACACGACACGCAGATCGATCAAAGAGTCGATGTCCTCGTCTTTGCGGGTGAACCTGACCACGGGCGAGCCCGGGTCGTTTTGCAGCCAGTCCGCCAGCCGATGGATCGCCGAACCGGGGGCTGAGCCATCCTTCTTGCCGGCGAAGGCATAGATCCGCCAGCGGGCATCGGCCTCGGCGACGTGGCCAAGTTGCATTGGCTTTGCGTCAGCCAAGCGAACGACCGGTGCGGAATGGAACCGTCGGCCGATCTCCTGGCCCGTGGCCAAGGCCTGGTGATCGGGCGGGCCGGTCAAAGCGGATTCGCTGTATTTCACGGCCAGTCCACCGGTGAATTCCAGGTTCTCCTTGAACAGGCGCACGAAGTGCGGCTCGTCCTCGGTGTCCATTTCGGACTCTCCCGGCGGCGCCGACATAATCCGGGCCCATTCGTGATCGGTATCGACCAGGCGCTTGGCCTCGGCCCAGCGTTCGGCCGAATAGCTGTGCAGAAGATCCGCTGACGAGCGCCCTTGAAGCACATGCGCGAGCTTCCATCCCAGATTGAACGTATCCTGCATCGATACGTTCATCCCCTGACCGGCCTTCGGGCTGTGGGTGTGGCAGGCGTCCCCGGCGGTAAAGACGCGCGGCGTGCGCGTTGCCGCTTCGCCTTTGGGGACGTCGTCGAACCGGTCGGTCATGCTGTGCCCGATTTCGTAGATCGACCACCAGACGATCTCTTTCACGTCAACACGGTAGGGGTGCATGATCCGGTTCGCGGCGGCGATCATGTCGTTCCGCGTGAAGTTGCGACTGGCCACGCGTTCGTCGGGGCTGAGCCTATCAAGCTCGACATACATGCGGAAAAGGTAGCCGCCTTCCCTGGGGAGGATCAGGATATTTCCCTCATGAGCGGAGGTAATGAGGCATTTCTGGCGAACATCCGGAAAATCCGTGTTGGCGAGAATATCCATGACACCCCAAGCCTGGTGTGCCGCATCGCCGTGCATATCGCCGCCTATGGCCTTGCGGACGTTGGAGCGCGCTCCATCGCACCCCACGACGTAGTTGGCGCGAACGGTCTTCACCTCCGCCCAGTTCACACCTGTGTTCTCGAGGGTCACCGTCACGGGGTGTTCATCGATCGCTACATCGATTTCAAGATCGCTCACCGACCAATTGTAGTCGGGCTGTAGCCGCGAGGGCGAATTGCGCATCACTTTGAGGAAGAGCTCATGCACCCGCGCCTGGTTGATCAGGACATGCGGCATTTCCGAAGAATCATCGGCGACGTCCTGCACCCTGCCGATGCGCTTGATGTTCGCGGGGATTTCCGGATCCGGCATCCAGAAACTCGTCTGGTTGACCCAGCAGCTTTCGCGCTTGACCGTCTCGGCGAACCCGAAGGCCTGGAACATCTCCATCGTACGGGTGTTTATGCCGTCGGCTTTGCCCTTTTCGATGTTGCCTGGGCTGCGCTCGACGATCATCGTGCTGATCTCAGGGAACCGCGCCAATTGCGCGGCCAGGCACAGGCCGGCCGGGCCGGTGCCTGCTATCAGGACATCCACCTTTTCCGGCAGCGGCGCATGTTCGCTACGGTCGCGGCGGTTTGCAGCCGCATTTTTTCGATCCGGATCGCCGCCGCGAAAACCATCGACATAGAATTGCATCTCTCCCCTCCCTCGGTCCGCGTCAGATCAAAGTGACGCAGAGGCTCCCGAAACGCACGCCAAGACACGATCCCTGTCATCGACCTCTCGCGCCAGCAAAAGCGCCAGCTTGGCCAGAAAAAGCTCGGACTTATCTTCGCCCACCGTGTCGATCTCGCGTGCGATCGCTTCGTAGATTGTTTCAATGTCATTGTCGGTCATGAAATGAGTCCTCAATGAAACGTCGTCGTGCGATACGCGGCGATCACGGTGTTTGCATCGGCATTCTTCCAGCGCCCGGCGAGATGTGTATCAGGACGGACCAGATAGGCCGTACCGATTTCAGCGCCATACGCCGCCGAAATCGACGAGGGGCAAGGTAAATCCAGCACCGTGATGTCTTCATCACCCGTAAGAGAATTCGTCACCGCGGCGGCAAGCTCGCCCCCAAAGCACAACACAGTGAAACCCGTTCCAAACTTGTCGGATAGGAATTCTCCATTCATGGCGACTTCCCGAAACACCGCTCCCACCTCGGGGCCGGCCACGAACTCCTCCCCTGACGGTACCACGGCGGGACTGTCGGAATAGGTATAGGCGGTCATTTGGCGCGGGTTCGCCAATTGTCCGGCGAACGAATAGTCAAGTGCCAAGGACAGCGCTGCATCGCGCATCAGCTTCCAGCCATGGCTGTCCGGCGTCATGAAGCGCGCGCTCTTGGAGGCATTGGCGAACACGTCCAACGTGGCTCCGCGGCGCTCGGGCGAGTAGCTGTCCAGCAACCCGGCCCCGGCCTTTCCGGTCAACACCCATCCAAGTTTCCAACCGATATTGGCCGCATCCGCCAATCCGTTGTTCAGCCCGCGCACACCGAAAATCGGCACGATATGCGCGCTGTCGCCGACATAGAACACCCGGCCGTCACGGTAATCGTCAAGCGCAAGCGTGTTCGCGGTATAGGCGCTCCACCATTCCAACTCCCAAGGCCCGGCATGACCGATGTCATCGAGTACGGCCTGCACGCTGGCACGCACCGTTGCCTCCTCGAGGGCGTAGTCCGTGGATTCGTGACTGTCGAGCTGATAATCGATGCGCCAGATATTGTCGGGCTGGCGGTGGACAAGCACCGTGCCGCCGGGGTGGCAGGACGGGTCGAAAAGCGCCCTGCGGACGGTCGGATAGTCATGCTCCATCTGCACATCCGCGATCACATAACGGCCTTCGAAGTTTTCGCCGTTCAGGCGCAGGCCGCGTTTCGTGCGCGTGTCGGAATGCGCGCCGTCGCAAGCGAGAACCCATTCCGCGTCAAATCCGTATGCACCATGCGGATCCGTAATGGATAGGCGCACACCATCTTCGACATCCTCGATATCGTCGACGGTGCTTTGCCAGCGGGTTTCGATCAGGGGGTTTGCCGCCACCGCGTCCCAAAGGAACTCTTCTATGTACTGCTGTTGCAGGTTGTACATAGGACGGTATTTTTCGTCCGGGCCGTCAGGCATCTGAAACTCGAGGATCTGCTTGCCGCGGAAAAACGACCGACCGGTTGTCCAGCCAAGGGATTTCTGCAGGAACGGGGTCACGACGCCCAGGCTTTCCAGAATGTAATAGCTGGGACGCGCGATGCAGATTGCGCGGCTGCCGTCATTGAAGGTGTCCTTGCCGTCGAACAGGGCGCAGGCAACGCCTTCTTTTGCCAGGGCAAGCGCCGCGGACATGCCCACCGGGCCTGCCCCCACAACGGCAACCCTGGAAGATTGCCCGCGGTTCGAGGCGCCCTTATCCGGGGCTTCGAAATGCGGGTAGTCGAAATACAAGGACTCGGTTTCGCCACGCCCTGCCGGTCTCATCCCAGCCGTCTCCTCCGAGATTTCTCGGCCGAAACCCACCCAGCTCGACCCCACATAAGGCACGGCAGGATCGCCCCCTCCCGTCATCACCACTGCAAACCTTACACCCATGGGACACGCCGCGCAGCCGCCCTGGAGAATGTCCGGTTGCGTGCAGGTTTCTCGGACGGCCTCGGGCGGAATTCGCTAACGCGCCAAGGGGCCCGGGTCATTGGCGAAACGTCGTAACGCTCCTGCGCTCTTCGTCGGCTGTCCCTTCAGGTCCGGACCTGATTCGGTCGGGCCTCTGACGGGGAAACGTGACCCATAGCTGACTCTTGCGATCACCGCTTGCGACGACTCGGAGGTGGGCGCCGTCTGTCAGTCAGCCTTGAAGTAAGCTATTCTGCCAAGATGAACTCGCCGCTTGCCAATGCCGTCTACCGGCGACTGTTCACGGCACAGGTCATCGCCTTGCTCGGTACCGGCTTGACCACTGTGGCGTTGGCGCTACTGGCTTATGACTTAGCTGGCGCTGCCGCCGGTGCCTGCCCTTCGTTACCGAGGTCTGGCACATCTACGCCCTGATCGTGTTGCTAAACGCGTTGTCTGCCGGCTTCACACCGACCTTTCAGGCGACGATCCCCGATATCCTTCCGCACGAGGGCGAGTACACGCGCGCGCTGTCGTTATCGCGCTTGGCCTACGACCTCGAAAATCTCCTAAGCCCCATCCTGGCAGGATTGGCGCTGCTCGTTGTCAGCTATGGCGCCTTGTTCAGCGCCAATGCCGTGGCCTTTCTCGTCTCGGCCGCCCTGGTTCTGTCCGTCCGCCTGCCCTCGCCCAGGCCCCAGGAACACCAGCCTGGCGGCTGGCGCAATGGGGGTTTCGGTATTGCAGCCTACCTCAGAACGCCGAGGCTTCGCGGGCTGCTGGCCCTGTCTCTTGCCACGGCATTCGCTGGCGCCATGGTCATCGTCAACACGGTCGTCTATGTGCGCGAACACCTTGGTGGTTCGGAGACAGACACGGCGAATGCCTTTGCCGCCGTCGGCGCCGGTTCGATGCTCGCCGCCCTCATGATGCCGCGGCTTCTGGATCGGTTCGAGGACCGCCCCTTCATGCTCGCCGGTGCCGCCGTGCTCGCGGTGGGTCTGCTGCTCGGCCTTACCGACCCGGATTGGCTCTCGTTCCTGTCGCTTTGGTTCCTGCTCGGCCTGGGCTCGTCGCTTATCCAGACACCAGCCGGCCGTCTCTTGCGACGTTCCGCCCGCGAGGGTGATCGACCGGCCATTTATGCGGCGCAATTTGCACTGTCGCATGCCTGTTGGCTCGTCGGCTATCTGCTGGCCGGCTGGCTGGGCAGCGCCTTTGGCCTGTCGGTCGCTTTCGCGGTTCTCGGGGCCGGCGTGATCATTGCGCTCGTCCTGGCGCTCATTCTGTGGCCGGCTGACGATCCGACGCAGATGGAACACCGACACAAAGCGTTGGCGCATGAGCACTTGCATATCCACGATGACCACCATGCGCACGAACATGAAGGCTGGGAAGGGCCGGAGCCGCATCGCCATTCCCACCGGCACGCCCCGATAGAGCATAGACACGCCTACGTCATCGATCTTCACCATCCGGTGTGGCCGAAGTGATAGCGTCGGCGTGTCACGATGCATTAAAAGTGGAAACACAGGGCCACATCTTTCCTCAGCACGCCGGTCAATCGATCCGATCGGGAATCCCTTACGGAGACAGTCATCATGCTGCGATATCTTGGCTTCACGCTTGTCGTGGTCGGCACCGTTGCGGGCTTGAACGATCCTGCGTCGGCATCCATCACGGCCGAGGAAATGATCCAGGGCATCATCGTGGATGTCATCGGCGATGCGGTTGAATCCGCAACCGACGAGGTGCGACGCAACACTTGGGGCGGCTATGAAGGGGTGGAAATTTCGGTCGATGGCGCGATCCCCGACGATGCTACGGATGAGACACGCCGCGAGCTTGCCCAGCTCAACCACGAGCATGATCGTCGAATTGCCGAGCTTGCGGACGAATTGCATCGCAAGCTGGAGAAGGCCGAGCGCGAATTTGCCGGAGACGCCGCAAACGAGGACAAGCCCGAGAAGGTCGAGGCGAAGTGGGACAAGCTTCAGGAGAAAACGGACGCCGCCTACGCCAAGTTCGAAGAGAAGATGGCTGAGGAGAATGAGCGCTTCGCCGAGAAGCGCAATGCCATCCTGGCACGAGCGCATTAGGCACTTCGAGCGCACACTGTGCCAACGCCGTAACTTGAAGGGGTTTATGCGGCTTGGAGATGACTTTGTCGGGAGGTGCCGCGCCAGCGAGAGCCCGCGATTTGGGGTGCAGGTCCTAACGGATCAGGGGCCTACGTCCCGCCTCAATCGAGGCCCTCGAACCTGCCGTCAAGGTTGGCGTCGTAGACTTCACCACTTTCCGACATCAACACGAATAGCGTAGCCCGCTCGTAAGCATTCTCGACGCTGATCACGTAATACCCTGGGCCTCTCCTGTGAATGGCCGTCGCATCTTCGGGAAGGCTTCTCCAGCTATCTTCCAGCTGCCCAAATCCCAGGCCGGCATCGAACTCGGTGAGTTGATCGGCAACGTAGAGTGCCAAGGCCATTGCCTGATTGTCGTCAATGGCCGCATGTCCGCCCGGATGTGCCGATGCACTGCTACCGAACACGCCCAGCACCAGGGTCAGTGAGATGAGCAAAGCCTTGATCATGATGGAGTACCTCGAAACTCTCTTGTTGTAAGCGGCATAAGGCCACTCTGGGCCAAGAGCCCGGTTACGGATTTTATGGTCCTATTCCGGCGTGAGCGATAGGCGCCTCGTTACGCCTTCCAAGACGGATGGCTCTTCGGCCGCCCGCAGGTCTTCATGCGCATGATAGTGCGCGTCGGCATTCATGGGAAATTCCTCCGAGAATGCCGTGTGCTGATAGCCATGAAGCTGCATCACCAGCAGCAACCCGCCGACGACAAACAAGCCCACGTTCGAGGCGCGACTGAACTGGCGGAATGAATCTCTCTGGCGCCAGCCGGCCAGCAAGGCCACCATGACGGCCAGCGCAAGCACCTGGCCCAATTCCACTCCCACGTTGAAGGCCAGGATCTTCGTGACGAGGCCTTCGTCTCCCATGGGCAACTGTTGCAGACGGGTAGACAGCCCGAAGCCATGAATGAGGCCGAAGCCGAAGACCATCCACATCAGGTTCGGGGATCGGGAATTGAGGTAACGCTTGAAGCCGTCCAGGTTCTCGAATGCCTTGTAGCAAACCGTCAGCGCGATAACCGCATCGACCAGGTAATAGTTCGCCTGGATGCCGTAGAGCGTTGCGAAAAGGAGCGTGATCGAGTGGCCGATCGTGAATGCCGTGATGAACTTCACGATCTCAAAAAAGCGGCTCAGGAAGAAAACCACGCCGAACAGGAACAACAGATGGTCTGACCTGAGCCCCGAAATCTCCCTCATCTGTTAGGAGAGTCCGTCACAGAGGAG
>CAYPAX010000024.1:0-45349 GCA_964408735.1 uncultured Rhodospirillaceae bacterium
TTCATCGTCTGGGAGTGAGAATCAGCAAAGCCACTTAATCAACGGGCTGCTATCGCCATCTCCTGGCCGTCGCGGAAGGCCACGAGGAAACGCCGCCGGCGACGCTCCAGGCCGCCCTCGACGAAGAGGTCACAGCCATCGGTGCGGTTCTCGCCGAGATCGACCGCCTGTTTGACGACGCGCAGCGACGCCCAATGGCCAGTGAGACCGCGGCGGTGCTCGAGGTGGTCGAGGAGGCCGTGGCGGAGCTGGTGGCGGAAGCGGCAGAGCATAGCGAGGCGGCGGCGTTGATACAGCAAGCCCTGGCCGCGGGCCGCCCGCCCCCGGCGGCGGCCGAAAAGCTGATCGGCCACGGCCACAATGTCGCCAGCAGCGTCAATGTAGCCATGCGCGCCCTGGTCGAGTTGACAGAAGCCGTGGGCATGGCCGCCAAGCGCCACCAGCACCGCGCGCTGGTGGTCGGCAGCGCTCTGGTCGTGGCGGCCCTGGTGCTGGCGGTCTGGCTCAGCGCTTTGCTCAGCGGCGGTATCACTCGGCCCCTGGCGCGCCTGGTGCGCGGCGCCGAAGCGGTCAGCGCGGGCGATCTCGATGTCAACGTGCCGCCGAGTACGCGCGACGAGGTCGGCGATCTTGCGACGGCTTTCAACGGCATGGTCGCGGGCCTGCGCCTCAAGGAGCGCATCGAGAGCACCTTCGGGCGCTATATGGACCCGCGCATCGTGCACGAGCTGGTCGACGACCCGGACAGCGTCAGCCGCACCGAGCGCCGCGAGATGACCGTCAGCTTCGTCGACATGGCGGGCTTCACCAGCCTCACCGAGACCATGCCGGCGGATGACCTGGTCCACTTCCTCAACACCTTCTTCTCGCACATGACGGCGCCGATCGCGGCACGCAACGGGGTCATCGACGCCTTCATCGGCGATGCCGTGATGTCCTATTTCGGCCCGCCCTTCTCTGCCCCGGACGAGCATGCGGCGGCGGCCTGCCTGGCGGCGCTCGACCAGCTCGCCTGCCTCGAGGCCTTCAACGCGGAATTCCCCGACTTGCCCGACGTCTCGATCCGCATCGGCATCGCCACCGGCGAAATGGTGGCCGGCTCCATCGGCTCGGAAGCCTTGCGCTCCTACACCGTGGTCGGCGACCGGGTGAACCTCGCCTCGCGCCTCGAAGCTCTCAACAAGACCTATGGCACCCAGCTACTGATTAGCGAGCGCACACGTGAGCTGGCCGGCGACGCCATAGAGGTACGCGAAGTCGACCGCGTCGCCGTGCGCGGCCGCCACGAGGAAAGCACGGTCTACGAGGTCCTAGCGCCGGCCGAATAGCTTCTCGATATCGGCCAGCTTGAGCTCGACATAGGTCGGCCGGCCATGATTGCACTGCCCGGAATGGGGGGTCACCTCCATCTCGCGCAGCAGCGCGTTCATCTCCTCCGGGCGCAAGCGGCGGCCGGCACGCACGCTGCCGTGGCAGGCCATGGTCGCACAGACATCGTCGAGGCGCTCCTTCAAGGCCAGAGCCTGATCGCCTGCGACCAGATCTTCGGCGAGATCGCGCACCAGGCCCGCAACATCGCATTCGCCGAGCAATGCGGGGACTTCGCGCACGACGATGGCACCGTCGCCGAAAGCCTCGACCACGAGGCCGAGCTCGGCAAGCTCCGCCGCGCGCGCCGCCACGGCCTCGGCCGGCGCGCTGTCGAGTTCCACGACATCGGGGATGAGCAGAATCTGCCTGGCCACGCTGCCATCGGCGAGCTGCGCGCGCATGCGCTCCAGCACCAGGCGCTCATGGGCCGCATGCTGATCGACGATGACGATGCCATCGGCTGTCTGGGCAACGATATAGGTCTCGTGCAACTGGCCGCGCGCGGCACCGAGGGGATAGGATGCGTCAGGCTCAGGCGCCACCGCCTCGGCCGGCGCCAGCGGCGCCTGGTAGGCCGCAGCACTTTCCGCCAGGCCCAGATTGGGACGCGGCGGCAGGCTCGGCTGCGGGCGTGCCGCCGTCAGCGCGCCATGGGCAATCGTCGTCGAAGCCCGGTGCCCGGCACCATCGAGAGCGTGCCTCAGCGCCGAGACGACAAGCCCCCGCACGACTGCCGGCGCCCGGAAGCGCACCTCGGCCTTGGCCGGATGCACATTGACGTCGACCTCGCCCGGGTCGAGGGTGAGGAACAGGGCCACCAGGGGGTGGCGGTCGCGCGCCAGCAGATCCTGATAGGCGGCCCGCACGGCGCCGTAGAGCAGGCGGTCGCGCACCGGTCTGCCATTGACGAAAAGATATTGCTGGCGCGCCCGGCCACGGCTCAAGGTCGGCAGGCTGGCATAGCCGGCAACCGCTATGCCGTCGCGCTCCGCTGCCACCTGCACGGCGTTGTCGGCGAACTCCGCTCCCATCACGGCGGCCAGGCGGTCGAGCCGCGAGGCCAGCAGGTCGCCCTGGGCCGCACCGACCGAAAGCCGCGAGCGACCATCCGCCATCACCGTCATGGCTACCTCTGGCCGGGCCATGGCGAGGGGCGCGGCAAGGTCGAGCGCCGCCGTGGTCTCGGCGCGCTCGCTCTTGAGGAACTTGAGCCGTGCCGGCGTGGCGAAGAACAGATCGC
The DNA here is from genome assembly GCA_964408735.1 of uncultured Rhodospirillaceae bacterium. Classification (GTDB taxonomy): domain Bacteria; phylum Pseudomonadota; class Alphaproteobacteria; order UBA7887; family UBA7887; genus UBA7887. The sequence goes on from CAYPAX010000024.1 coordinate 2,612, forward strand.
GCACCTCTACCCGCGTGCCGGCGCCAAGGGCCGCCGGCTTCGGATCTGAGATCTCGCCGCCGCTGACGCTCACCGCCCAGGCGCTGTCGGCGCCGGCCTCGCGGCTGGTCACGGTGAGGCGGCTGACGGCGCCGATCGACGGCAAGGCCTCGCCACGAAAGCCGAGGCTGCGGATATCGCTGAGATCGTCGCCGTCGAGCTTGGAGGTGACGTGGCGCTGCACGGCAAGAGGCAAAGCCTCGCGCGCCATGCCGCAGCCGTCGTCGCTGACCGCGATGAGGGTCTTGCCGCCGTCCTCGAGGGTCACATCGATGCGCCTTGCCGCGGCATCGACGGCGTTCTCCATCAGCTCCTTGACGACATTGGCGGGGCGCTCGATGACCTCGCCTGCGGCGATGCGGTTGATCAGTCCCTCGGGAAGCCGCCTCAGGCTCATCCCGCCCCGGCGTCCCCGAGCGCCGCACGCACGCGCGCCTTGACGGCCTCGACCGCCGGCTGGTCGAAGGGATCGACGCCCAACAGCTCGGCGGCAATGATGGTCTCCAGCATGAAATGCATCAGCAGGCCGCCCAGGCGCCGCGCGTCGAGATCGTCGATGCTGATGCGGCGGGCGGGCCGGCCGGCCTCGCTGAGGGTCTCGGCCATGGCATCGCCCGCCGCCTCGACCATGTCGCCGAGGGTCTTGCGCGCCAGATGCGCCAGCGCCGGCTCGTCCTCTATCAGATCCGGCTCGATGCTGCGCCCGCCGCCGGCACTGTCGAGGGTGATCAAGGTCAGCAGCTTGTCATGCGGGCCGTCGAGGTAGAGCTGCAGCTGGCTGTGCTGGTCGAGCGGCCCGAGCGCCGGCACCGGCGTCGTGCCGAGGCCGCTCTTGCCGAGAGATTCGGCCCAGAGCTGGCGATGCCAGGCGGCGAGCTCAGCCAGCCGGCTGCAATAGGGCATGAGAACGGTACTACTGATGCCGCGCTCCTCGGCCATGCCCACCAGCAAGGCGGCGCCGCGGGCGGGCTCGCAGTCCTCGGGACGCTCCGCCGCCAGCGCTGCCGCCAGGGTCTCGGCAGCGCCGGCGCGCACCGCCGCGACATCGACACCGGCGAACATGGCCGGCAACAGACCGACGGCCGAGAGCACGGAGTAGCGCCCGCCGAGGCCCGGATCGTGGTCGAGCAGCGGCAGGCTCCAGCGCTCCGCCAGGCGCCGCAGGGGATTGCTGCCGGGCTCGGTCACGACAAGAAAGGCGCCGCGCAGGTCCTCCTCGCCGACCGCCGACTTGACGGCATCGAAAGCGATGAGGAACTGGGCCAGGGTCTCGTCGGTGGCACCCGACTTGCTGATCACCAGGAACAGCGTGCGCGCCAGGTCGAGGCCGTCGATGAGGACCCCGAAATCGTGGCCATCGGCGGCATCCGAGAAGTGCAGCCAGGCGCGCTGGGCCGGCGGCACCGGGTGCGCCGCCAAGGCCGACAGCGCCCGCCCGCCGAGGGTCGAGCCGCCGGTGCCCAAGACCACAAGATCCGTGAACTTGCGGCTGGCGGCATCGACCAGCGGCGCCAGCACGGCAAGGTCGTCGCGGCGATCGGGCAGGGTCAGCAGCGAGCGCTTGCCCTCCGCAGCCCAGGTGCGCAAGCGCTCCAGCGCCGGCGCCGTGCGAGCCAGCGCCGCGCTGAAATGGGTGTCCGACAAACCATGGCCGCCGATGCTGCCGGCCAGGCAGCCGGACACATCCTGCGCGTAGAGCGCACTGCTCCAGGCGCGGCGGCGGTCGCTGCTCATGCGCCGCGCGCCACCGCGCGCCAGCCGATATCGCGGCGGCAGAAGCCCTGTGGCCAATCTATTCGCGCCACGGCCTCATAGGCGCGGGCCTGGGCCGCGGCGACGCTGGCGGCGCGCGCGGTGACGCCGAGCACACGCCCGCCCGTCGCCACAAGGCGGTCCTCGCGGCGGTCGGTGCCGGCGTGGAAGACCACCAGGTCGTCATCGCCAAGGCCATCAAGGCCGCGAATCTCGCTGCCTTTCTCGTAGGATCCGGGATAACCAGCGCTCGCCATCACCACGCAGAGCGCTGCCTCGTCGCGCCAGCGCAGATCGAAATTGGCGAGCTCGCCGTCGCGCGACGCCATCAGCGCCGGCAAGAGGTCCGAGCGCAGCCGCGCCACCAAGACCTGGCATTCGGGATCGCCGAAACGCACATTGTATTCGAGCAGCTTGGGCTGGCCCTCGGCGTCGATCATCAGCCCCGCATAGAGCACGCCCTTGTACGGCGTGCCCGCCTTCGCCATCGCCCGCACCGTCGGCATGACGATTTCGTCCATGACCCGGGCGGCCATGGCGGCATCGAGTATCGGGGCCGGCGAATAGGCGCCCATGCCGCCCGTATTGGGTCCGACATCGCCATCACCGACAGCTTTGTGGTCCTGGGCGCCGACCAGCGGCAGTGCGGTCTCGCCATCGACCAGGGCGAAGAAGCTGGCCTCCTCGCCGAGCAGCAGGTCCTCGACGAGAATGCTCGAGGCGGCCTCGCCGAAGTCTCCGATCGCCGCGACCGCTGCCAGGGCCTCGTCGAGGGTCTGGGCGACGGTCACGCCTTTGCCCGCGGCCAGGCCGTCGGCCTTGATCACCACCGGCGCGCCATGGCTCTCGACAAAGGCCGCCGCCTCTTTGGCATCGCTGAAGCTGCGTGAGGCCGCCGCGGGTATGCCGTTGGCTTCGCAGATATCCTTGGTGAAGGCCTTGGAGCCCTCAAGCTGCGCCGCCGCCGCCGTCGGGCCGAAAGCCTCGATGCCTGCCGCCTCCAGGCGGTCGACTAGCCCCGCGACCAGGGGTGCCTCGGGGCCGACAACGACGAATTCGATATCTTCGTCACGGCACAGCGCCACGAGGGCGTCGAAGTCCATGGGATCGACGGCAACGCAGCGGGCGACCTCGGCAATGCCGCCATTGCCCGGCGCGCACAGCACCTCCTCGCACAGCGGCGAAGCGGCGATTGCCCAACACAGGGCGTGCTCTCGGCCTCCCGAGCCGACCACCAAAACTTTCATGCCGTCCTGCGTCCCTCTTCGCGACGAGGCGCATAGCAGCCCATGGCGCGAACGCTGTCAATGGACGCAATGGCCCGCGCGCGGCTATCATTGCCCGATGACCGAAGAGGCGAGTCTTATCGATAACATTCCGGAATATTCCGTCAGCGAGCTTTCCGGCGCGCTCAAGCGCACGGTCGAAGGCAACTTCCAGCGGGTGCGCGTGCGCGGCGAGATCTCCGGCTTCAAGCGCGCCGCCTCCGGCCACCTCTATTTGTCCCTCAAGGATGACAAGGCGGTGCTCGATACCGTGGTCTGGCGCGGTGTCGCCGGAAAACTCGGCATGCGCCCGGAAGACGGCCTGGAAGTGGTCTGCGAAGGCCGCCTGACCACCTATGCCGCGCGCTCGCGCTACCAGCTCGTGGTCGAGAGCATGGCCGTGGCCGGTGCCGGCGCCCTGCTGGCGCTGCTCGACGAGCGCCGCCGGGCACTGGCAGAGGAAGGCCTGTTCGCGCCCGAGCGCAAGCGTCCCATCCCGACCCTGCCCGAGCGTATCGGCGTCATCACCTCGCCGACGGGCGCGGTGATTCGCGATATTCTGCATCGCCTCGCCGATCGCTTCCCGCGCCCTGTGCTGTTGTGGCCGGTGCGCGTGCAGGGCAAGGGCGCGGACGCCGAGATCGCGGCGGCGATTCGCGGCTTCGATGGGCTTGCGCCCGATCACCCGCTGCGCCCCGACCTGCTCATCGTCGCCCGTGGCGGCGGCAGTATCGAGGATCTCTGGTCCTTCAACGAGGAAGTCGTGGTGCGCGCCGCCGCCGACTGCACCATCCCGCTGATCAGCGCCGTCGGCCACGAGACCGATACCACCCTGATCGATCTCGCCGCCGATGTGCGCGCGCCGACGCCGACGGCGGCGGCGGAGATGGCGGTGCCGGTACGGGTCGAGATCCTTGCCGATCTCGGCGACCATGATCGCCGCATGGCGGCAGTGATGGCGCGCCGCCTCGACGGCGAGCGCCGTGCCATCGAAGCCCTGGCGCGTGGCTTGCCGCGGCCCGGCGCCATGCTTGAAGAGGCCGCCCAGCGCCTCGACGACCGCTGCGACAGCCTGCGCCGCGTGATGACCACGGCACTGGCACGGCGCAGCGCCGCCCTGGCCGAGACGGCGGCGGGCCTGGTCAGTCCGCAGCAGCAAGCCAAGGCCGCCGGGCTGCGCCTGCAAGCCTCGGCGCATCGCCTGCAGGCTGCCGGAACGGCCAGGCTGCGCGAGGCCGGCGAGGGTCTCGGCCGCTGGACGCGGGAGCCGCGGCTTGAGCGCGCCGCAGAGCGCCGTCTGACAAGCGCCAGCGAGCGTCTGGCCGCCGCCGCGGCAAGGCTCGAAAGCGTCAGTTACCGCAGCGTGCTCTCGCGCGGCTTCGCCGTCGTCCATGACAGCGACGGCGGGCTGGTCAGGGATAGTGCTGCCGCGCGACGCGCAGGCATGCTAGAGATCGAGTTCCACGACGGACGCGTGCCGGCCCAGGCCGGCAGTACACCACGCCGGCGCCGCGGCGGCGGCGACGACAGCCAAGGATCCCTGCTATGACCAAGACCATCGCGCTGGCGGCACTGTTGCTCGCCGCCGTCGCCCAGACCGCGACCGCCGCCATGATGGAGCTGCGCGGCAACCCAACCCAAGGCGGACTCTTGCGTGGCTTCGTCGCGCCTGACTGCCAAGTCACCCTCGACGGGCTGTTGATACCCGTTGCCGAGAACGGCGGCTTTCTCATCGGTTTCGGCTACGACCAGAAGCCCTGGGCGCTGGTCAAGGCGTTCTGCCCCGGTCGCCAGGCGCGCCAATTCCTGCAGATCGAGCAGCGCGAATACGAAGAGCAGCATATCGACGGCCTGCCCGAGAACATGGTCAGCCCTGACGAGGCAACCCTGGCCCGCATCCGCGCCGAGGCGGAAGCGGTGGCGGCGGCGCGCGCCGTCGAATCCGAGTTGCTGGCAAGCCAGTCACCCCTGATCTGGCCTGTCACCGGCACGATCACCGGTGTCTATGGCTCGCGGCGCGTGCTCAACGGCGAGCCCAGGCGGCCCCATTTCGGGGTCGATGTCGCTGCTCCGGTGGGCACGCCGGTGGCGGCCGCCGGCGACGGTGAAGTGACCCTAGCCGCGAATCTCTATCTGAGCGGCAAGACGATTATCATCGACCATGGCTACGGCCTCTCGACGAGCTATCTGCACCTCTCAGAAATGACCGTGGCGGTGGGCGATGCAGTGGCCCAAGGCGAGACCATTGGCGCCGTCGGCGCCAGCGGTCGCGCCAGCGGCCCCCATTTCGACTGGCGGGTGAACCTGCTCGACAGGCGCCTCGACCCGGCGCTGGTCGCCGGCCCAATGCCCGAGGAGTAAGCGATGGCCGAGCGGCACGATCCCGAAGGCAAGCGCCTGCCGATCAAGATCGACACCACGTCCAATGGTGAGTATGCCCCCCTGCCGCTCGATGCCGTCAGCCGCCATGCCCGGGCCTTGGCCGAGCGCTGGGCCGGCGAGAACGCGCAACGCATCGGCCTGACCAGGCGTGCCTTCATGGTCTCGGCCTGTGGCGCCGCAAGCACTCTCCTGGCGCTGAACGCCGCCAATGCCGAAGCCGGCCACAAGGGCGGCTTTTTCGACCTCGACGAAACCGCGGCCCTCGACGAAGAGCGCGCCCGCGAGCAGCTTGGGCCGCGCGAATTCGTCTTCGACGTGCAAGGCCATTTCGTCGGCGAGAACGGCCGCGGGCGCACCGGGCTCGGCGGCTCGGACAAATTCATCAAGGACATATTTCTCGATTCCGACACCGACATGATGGTGCTTTCCTTCATCCCGTCCAACCGCCAGCGCGAGCTGCTCACCATCGAGGAAGCGGACGAGACCCGGCGCATCGTTGATGCCATGGAGGGCAGCCAGAGGCTGTTGCTGCACGGCCGCGTCAATCCCAACCAGGACGGCGACCTGGAAGGCATGGACGAGCTGGCCGAGCGCTGGGGGGTGGCGGCCTGGAAGTGCTACACCCAGTGGGGGCCGGGCGAGCGCGGCGGCTTCTTCCTGCACGACGAGGACACCGGCCTGCGCATGATCGAGAAGGCGCGAGCGCTGGGCGTACGCAATATCTGCGTGCACAAGGGCATTCCCTTCGGCCCTGCGTCCTACGAGCATAGCGTGGCCAGCGATATCGGCATCGTCGCTAGGATGTTCCCGGATGTGAACTTCCTGGTCTACCATTCGGGCTACATCCCGGGCGAGACCGAGGGCGCCTACGACCCGGGCCGCGGCGAAGGCGTGGATGCGCTGATCCGCTCCCTGGAAGAGAACGACATCCCCAGGAACGCCAACGTCTATGCCGAGCTCGGCAGCACCTGGCGCCAGACCATGCGGCGCGCGGATCAGGCGGCGCACATTCTCGGCAAGCTGCTCAAGCATGTCGGCGAGCAGAACGTGCTCTACGGCTCCGACTGCATCTGGTACGGCTCGCCCCAGGACCAGATCCAGGCCATGCGCTCTTTCCAAATCTCCGAGGAATTGCGCGACGCCCACGGCTATCCCGAGATCACGCCGGCGCTGCGCGCGCGTATTTTCGGCCTCAATGCCGCCCGCCCCTATGGCCTCGATGTGGACGAGATTCTGCTGCGCGCGCGCTCCGACGCCGTGCAGCGCCGCCGCGCCGAATACCGCGAGCGTCCCGACCCGCACTTTCTCACCTACGGGCCGAAGACGCGGCGCGAATATCTTGCCAACCTTGCCGCCCGCGGCGGCTCGCCGGTCTGAGATATGGGACCCTTGCAGGCCATATTCCCGATGCTCATCGTGATCGCATTGATCGCGGTGTTCGTCGTCCTGATGGTGGGCGTGATCGGCATGCTGCGCGGCGGCGAATTCAACCGCCGCTACGGCAATACGCTGATGCGGCTGCGGGTCGGCATGCAGGCTCTGGCGGTGCTGCTGATCGTGATTTACGTGGCCTTCATCCGCGCCGGTTGAGGCCGCATCGCTCCCCTCTGTAACCGGTTTGACAGGCTTTGGGCCTGGCCATATTGTGCACCTGCACAATAGACGGATCGGTCCCTTGCCGAGCGTCACCGCCGCAATTCAATCCTCTCGGAGCCAACGCGGATGAAAGCTCTCGTCGCGGTCAAGCGCGTCATCGATTACAACGTCAAGATTCGGGTCAAAAGCGACAAGTCGGGGGTCGAGACAGCCAACGTCAAGATGTCCATGAACCCCTTCGACGAGATCGCGGTGGAAGAAGCCGTGCGCCTCAAGGAGGCGGGCACCGTGGATGAGATCGTCGCCGTCTCGATCGGACCGCAACAATGCCAGGAGACCTTGCGCACGGCTTTCGCCATGGGTGCCGATCGCGGCATCCTGGTGCTCGCCGAGGAAGCGCCCGAGCCGCTTGCCATCGCCAAGCTGCTCAAGGCCATCGCCGAGGCCGAGAGCCCGGATCTGGTGATCGTCGGCAAGCAGGCCATCGATGACGATTCCAATCAGACCGCACAGATGCTGGCGGCCATGCTGGGCTGGGCCCAGGGCACTTTTGCCTCCAAGCTGACACTGGCCGACGGCAAGGCCGAGGTGGTGCGCGAAATCGACGGCGGCCTGGAGACGGTGTCGCTGGCGCTGCCGGCGGTGATCTCCACCGACCTGCGCCTCAACGAGCCGCGCTATGCCTCGCTGCCCAATATCATGAAGGCGAAAAAGAAGCCGATCGACCAGAAGACGCCGGCCGATTACGGCGTCGACGTATCGCCGCGGCTCGAGACCCTGTCGGTCGAGGAGCCCGAGGGGCGCTCGGCAGGCATCAAGGTCGAGGGACCGGCGGAGCTGCTCGAGAAATTGCGCGACGAGGCGGGAGTCATCTGATGGCAGCGTTGGTCATAGCCGAACACGACAACGCCGAGATCAAGGCGGCGACCCTCAATACCGTGGCCGCGGCGGCGGCCTTGGGTGGCGACATCGACATCTTGGTGGCGGGCGCGGACTGCGCCGCGGCGGCGGCAGAGGCCGCCATGATCCCGGACCTGCGCAAGGTGCTTTGCGCCGACGATGCGGCGCTGGCGAACCAGCTCGCGGAGAACCTCGCGCCGCTGATCGCCGGCCTCGCCGAGGGCTACAGCCACCTGCTGGCGCCGTCCGACACCTTCGGCAAGAACGTCATGCCGCGCGTCGCGGCCGAGCTCGACGTGCAACAGATTTCCGACATCGTCGGCATCGACAGCGCCGATACCTTCAAGCGCCCGGTCTATGCCGGCAACGCCATCGCCACGATACGCTCGTCCGATGCGATCAAGGTGATCACCGTGCGCACCACCGCCTTCAAGGCGCCGGAAGGCATGGGCTCGGCCGAGGTGGAGAGCATCGGCGGCGGCGCCGACAGCGGCCTCTCCGGCTTTGTCGGCCGCGAGCTTTCGAAATCCGAGCGCCCGGAGCTGACCGCCGCGCGGGTCATCGTTTCCGGCGGTCGCGGCATGCAGAACGGCGAGAACTTCGCCCTGCTCGAAGCGCTTGCCGACAAGCTCGGCGCCGCCGTCGGGGCTTCGCGCGCGGCCGTTGATGCGGGCTATGTGCCGAACGACTACCAGGTCGGCCAGACCGGCAAGATCGTCGCCCCGGACCTCTACATCGCGGTCGGCATCTCCGGCGCCATCCAGCACCTCGCCGGCATGAAGGATTCGAAAGTGATCGTCGCCATCAACAAGGACGAAGAGGCGCCGATCTTCCAGATCGCCGATTACGGCATCGTCGGCGATCTCTTTTCAGTGGTGCCGGCGCTGACCGAAGCGCTCGGCGAATAAGGACAGACAAGGGCACGGACAAAGACCATGATACATAGCATAGCGATTATCGGTGCCGGACAGATGGGATCGGGCATCGCCCATGTCTGCGCCCTTTCCGGGCTTGACGTCACGCTCATCGACATCGCCCAGGATCGCCTCGACGCGGCCCTGGCCGGAATCGACCGCAACATTCTGCGCCAAGTCGCGCGCGGCAAGGTCGAGGAGGCGGATCGGGTCGCTGCGCTGGCGCGGATCACGCAATCGGTCGAGCTCGACGCGGCGGCCAGTGTCGATCTGGTGATCGAGGCGGCGACCGAGGACGAAGCGGTCAAGAAGGAGATCCTGCAGGCGCTTTGCCCCAAGCTCACCAGCGATGACACCCTGATCGCCACCAACACATCGTCGATTTCCGTCACGCGTCTGGCCGCGGCCACCGACCGGCCCGGCAAGTTCATGGGCATGCACTTCATGAACCCGGTGCCGATGATGCGCCTGATCGAGCTGATCCGCGGCATCGCCACCGACGAAGAGACCTTCAGCCGCATTCGCGAGCTAACCGTAAGGCTCGGCAAGAACCCGGTCAGCGCCGAGGATTTCCCCGCCTTCATCGTCAACCGCATTCTCTTGCCGATGATCAACGAGGCGATCTACACGCTCTACGAAGGCGTCGGCTCGGTGGAGGCCATCGACACCGCCATGAAGCTCGGTGCCAACCACCCCATGGGCCCGCTCGAGCTTGCCGATTTCATCGGTCTCGACATCTGCCTGGCGGTAATGCAGGTGCTGCACGAGGGCCTGGCCGACACCAAATACCGGCCCTGCCCGCTGCTGGTGAAATATGTCGAGGCCGGCTGGATCGGCCGCAAGTCGGGCCGCGGCTTCTACGACTACACCGGCGACGCGCCGGTGCCGACGCGCTAGCGCTCTCTCCCATCGACTCTGCCGGCGCGGGCTGGCAATATCGACGCAAAGGCATCACGTCGGACAGGGAGAGAGAATCATGATCCTGGCATCGTTGCGTTCGCTGGGCGGGCAGGTTTGTGCCGCTTTGGCGTTAGTTCTGAGCCTGCTCGCGCCATCGGCCCAGGCCGAGGACGGCAAGATATCCATCGCCGTCGTCACCTTCCTTTCCGGCCCGGCGGCGGCGCATTTCGGCGTGCCCGCGCGCGAAGGCGCCGAGCACACCATCGATGCGCTCAATGCCGGCAGCTTTCCCGCGCCCTACGACACGCCGGGCATCGGCGGCATGGAGATCGTGCCGGTCTTCGTCGACGAGGCGGGCGGCGCCACCAAGCAGGTGGCCGAGTTCCGCAATCTCGTGCAGCGGCGCAATGTCGACATCATCCTGGGTTACATCTCCAGCGGCGACTGCCTGGCTATTCCCCAGGTCGCCGAGGAACTCAAGCAGTTCACCATTCTCGTCGACTGCGGCACGCCGCGGGTCTTCGAGGAGGCGAGCTACGAATACGTTTTCCGCACCGGCCCCCACGCGGCCATGGACAACGTCGCCATCGCCCGCTACCTGCTCGACCGGCAACCCGACGTAAAGACCATCGCGGGGCTCAACCAGAACTACGCCTGGGGCCAGGATTCCTGGAACGACTTCCAGGGCTCCATGGAAGTGCTGCAGCCCGGCATCGAAGTCGTCGACGTCCAGTTCCCGAAGCTTTTCGCCGGCCAGTTCGGGGCCGAGATCTCGGCCCTGCTTTCGAGGCGCCCCGACGTCATCCACTCCAGCTTCTGGGGTGCCGACCTCGAAGCGCTATTGCTGCAAGGCGGCGGCCGTGGCCTGTTCAAGCGCAGCCAGGTGGTGCTGTCGGCGGGCGAGCACGTGCTGCATCTGATCGGCGACCGCATGCCTGACGGCACCATCCTCGGCGCCCGCGGCCCGCACGGCCCGTTCGCGCCCGAGAGCGAGATGAACACCTGGTTCCACAGCACCTATACGGAGCGCTGGGGCCATGTGCCGAACCAGGGCGCCTACAAATACACCATGGCGCTCCTGGGCCTGAAGACCGCCTATGCCAAGGCCGAGGCCGAGGCCGGCACCGCACCGACGCCTGAACAGGTCATGCAGGCGCTGGCCTATCTCGAATGGGACAGCCCGTCCGGCATGGTCAAGATGGCGTTGGCCAACGGCCACCAGGCGATCCAGGACAATGCCATCGGCACCAGCCGCTACGATGCCGAGCTGGGGCGCACCGTGGTGGACGACGTGGTCTACTACAACGCCGAATGCGTCAATCCGCCGCCGGACATCAAGGCCATCGACTGGATCCGCCAGGGCTTCCCCGGCGCCAAGTGCGACTGATGGACCTCGATCTTTCCGGCAAATCGGCCCTGGTCACCGGCTCCACCCGCGGCATCGGTTTCGAGACCGCGGTGGGGCTGGCCGAGATGGGCGCCAGCGTCATCGTGCACGGACGCAGCGACGCCTCGGTCAACGATGCGCTGGGGCGGCTCGGCGAGCGCGTCGCGGACGCGGGCGCCGTCGGCATTGCCGCCAATCTCGGCACGGCGGAAGGCTGCGATGCCCTGGCCGCTGCTCATCCGGACGTGGACGTGCTGGTCAACAATGTCGGCATCTACCGCCCCGAGCCCTTCGACGAGGTCAGCGACGAGACCTGGCAGATGTATTTCGACATCAACGTCATGTCGGGCGTGCGCATGGCCCGGCATTACCTCAAAGGCATGCTCGAGCGCGACTGGGGGCGGATCGTCTTCGTGTCCAGCGAATCGGGCGTCTTCATTCCGCCCGAGATGATCCATTACGGCTTCTCCAAGGCGGCGCAGCTGGCCATCGCCCGCGGCCTCGCCGAGACCACCAAGGGCTCGCGGGTGACCGTGAATTCGGTCCTGCCCGGCCCCACCTGGGTCGAGATTCAGGAATCACGCCTGGGCAAGCGGGCCGAGGCCGAGGGCCGCAGCCTCGACGATCTCAAGGCGGAGATATTCACCACCCGGCGCCAGTCCTCGCTGCTGCAACGCTACGAGACCCCGGACGAGGTCGCCAACATGATCTGCTATGCCTGCAGCCCGGCGGCGTCAGGCACCAACGGCGCCGCGCTGAGAGCCGAAGGCGGCATCGTGCGCAGCTTCATCTAGCACCGTTTACTAGCCGTAGCGGTGCAGGCTCGGGCCGTGGGTGGTCAGCCAGGCGCGAGCGGTGGCGACATCGGGGTGGAGGTCGTCGACCAGACGCCAGAAGCGGCGGCTGTGATTCATTACGGCGAGGTGGGCGACCTCGTGGGCAGCGACGTAATCAAGCACCGAGCGTGGCGCCAGCACCAGGCGCCAGGAGAAGGCGAGCCGGCCTTTGCGCGAGCAACTGCCCCAGCGCGTGCGCGGGTCGCCTATGCGGATGCCGGATACGCTCTCGCCAATCTGCGCCGCATGGCCGTGGGCGTGCTCATAAAATGCGGCCCGCGCGCTCTCGCGCAGCCAGGCGCGGGCGCGTGGCGCGAAGCGCGCCGGATCACCGCCGATCACCAGCGCGTCGCCCTCGCGCCGCGCTGCCGCGCGCCCGTTACCGCTGTGGCAGAGGCGCAGGGGCTCGTCCAGCACCGAAATCTCGGCACCATCGGCAAAGGGAATGCGCGGCGGCAGCCCCGCCAATTGCCGGCCAATCCAGCGCCGATGGCTGTCGACGAAGCGCGTCACGTCTTCTTCCGGGACGCCCTCTGGCACCACCAGCTCGACCACGCCTGCTGCCGCATCGACCTTGAGGCTCAGCCGCCGCGCCCGCGAGGAGGCGCGCCGGCGAATGCCGTCCTGCTCAGTGATGGCCGCCATGGCTACCGCCCGGCCCCATGGCGCCGACGCCGAGGATGGGCAATCTGATAGTGGCGCTGTCGCCATCGGCGAAGGTCAGGGTCAGCGACAGGCTCTCGCCCTCGACCAACGGCGCGGCCAGGCCCATCAGCATGATGTGCAGACCGCCCGGCGCGAAAGTCACGGTCTCGCCCGCCGGCAGGGCGACGCTCTCCAAGGCGCGCATGCGCATCATGTCGCCGTCCATCTCGTGGCCGTGCAGGGCGGCGGCCTTCGCGGCCGGGCTGGCGGCGGCGATGATCGCCGTGTCCGCGCCGTGATTGGTAAGGCTGAGATAAATCGCACCGTTGCTGGCCGCGCCGGGGGTGGCGCGCGCCCAGGGCTCCGCGATCCCTACATCCGCCGCCGCTGCGCCGCCTGCCAGGGCGAACCAGACGAGCAGCGCGCGCAGGCCGCTCACGAGAGATGCTCCCGCAGGCCCGCGGCGAGCTCTTCAACGCTGGCATTGAAGCGGAAATTGGCGAGATATACGCCATCCGGTCCCATCAGGTAGAGGGCCGCGCTGTGGTCAACCAAATAGTCCTCCGTATCGCCGCTATCGGCCTTGGCATAATAGACATGATAGGCGCCGGCCATGGCCGCGATCTGCTCGGCACTGCCGCTCAGGCCCACCACGCGCGGATGAAAGTTGGCCACATAGTCGCCCATGACCGCAGGCGTGTCGCGCTCCGGGTCGACGGTAACGAACAGCACCGACAGCTTCTCCGCATCCTCGCCGAGCGCTTCCAGCGCGGCCGAGGCGGTGGCTAGCGCCGTCGGGCAGACATCGGGGCAAAAGGTATAGCCGAACAGCACCAGGGTGTGTTCGCCGGCGAAGTCCGCTTGCGTCACCGTGACACCGTCGCCACGGACCAGGGTGAAGGGACCGCCGACGCTGACCTGTTGCTGCTGCACCGCCGGCTCGCCGAGCATGCCTTCGCGACCGGCCAGGCTCAGCCCGAAAGCGATCAGCGCGGCGAAGGCGAGGCCCCAGACGATGATGCGGTTCATTGCGCGCCGACGGCCTCCGCGTTCTCAAGGGCTGCGATCAGCGGATTGCTGGCCGGATTGCTGACCCGGCGGTCCACGACGATGTGCGACGCGGTCACCGCGCGGCCGTAATAGGCGTGGTTGTAGGTGTCGTCAGGCTCGATCCAGCCGCCGTCGAGCTTGACGCCGCCATAAAGCCCCTGCGAGCGCGAGAAGGCGAAGATGTCGATATCCGCGTTGAGGGTCGTCGCGCCCTCCACGCCGCCGCCGAGCAGACCCATGGCAAGCCCCGCATCGCCGCCGAACTTGGCGGTGCCGGAGAGTACCTCCCCCAGGGCCTCGTCGTTCATCACCATCATCACGATCTCGGACTTCTGAAAACCGATCTGCAGCCCGACGCTGGCCTCGCCCACCAGGCAGAAGGACGGCACCGACCAGGCATCGTCGGGCCCGCTGCGCGCCAGGACCAAACATTGGCCGCCGCCGCCGCCGATGATCAGCCCGGCTTCCAGGAAGTCGGGCACCAGGACTACCCCGCGGGCTTCGGCATAGGTCTCGGCGAAGTTCTCCCAGGACGAATCGCCGGACATGGCGCGCACCATGGCGGCCGCGTCGTCGACCAGTTTCTGGGCATCGTCCGCGGCCGCGGGGCCAAGCAAAACCGCGAAGATCAGGCCGGCTGCCGTCAAGACGTTCAAGCGCATGGAAGGGCTCTCCTTTGGGGTCTCGCTCAGGCCAGACTACCAGACTCTGTGCGCGATCGGGAGCGCGCCGGGCGATTGATGGTCTGTACCTGCCAGGCCATGCCGCGGTCCGCATGCTCGATGCGGTCGAGGCGGGTGACGGAAAGGTTCTCGAACAGGAAGGTCATGGCACCTTCGGCATCGAGGTCGAGGGCATGAGCGACCGCGGCCCGGATCGAGCCGCCGTGAGCAACGGCGACGATATCGCGCCCCGCATGGGCGGCCGAGATGCGCTCGACGCCGTCGCGCACCCGCGCCATGACATCGAGATAGGTCTCGCCGCCGGGAGGGCAATGCTCGGGCGTGGTGAACCAAAAGCGATGCCGCGGCTTGTTCTGGAGCTCGGCGACCTCGCTGTAGAGCATGCCCTGCCAGTCGCCGAAACATTGCTCGCCGAAGCCTTCCTCGACGAAAGGCGCTTCGCCGTCGAGGCCTTGCGCGCGGATGGTGGAGGCGGTGTCCCGGGCACGGCGCAAGTGGCTGGTCACCCAGACCGCGCCGGCCGGCAGGATCTGCGCGAGGCTGGCAAAGCTCTCGTCGTCGTCAAGGTCGGCAGGCGGGTCGGAGGCGCCGTACATGCGGCCATTATTGGCGGTCACGGGCGCATGGCGCACCCACCACCAGCGTGTGCTGGTCAAAGTTCTATTCTCCCATTTGCAGGATCAGGCCCTTGATTCGCGCAACGTGCACGATGGCCAGGAAACTCGCCAGGCCAAGCCCGACAAAGACACAATTGAGCAATGCCGCATTTATCAAGAGATCGGCACGAAAGACACCGTCTACAAGGAGGGCGCGCATGCCTTCGAAAACATGGGCCGAGGGCAAGGCGAGCGCGATCGGCTGCAGCCAGTCCGGCAGAACGGCGATCGGGTAATAGACGCCACTGACCGGCTGGATGAGAAAGACCAGCGCCCAGGCCAGGCCCTCCGCGCCCTGGCCGAAGCGCAACACCAGCCCACTGACCAGCAGCCCCAGCGACCAGCCCAGCGCGATCAGGTTGACGAAGAAGCCGATCAGCGGCAGGCCGATCTCGAAGATCGAGAAGTCGAACAGCGCGATGGCAAGGATGGCGGCACCGCCGACGCCGATCAGGGTGCGCACCAGGCTGGTCAGCACCAGGGCGGCGGCGAGCTCGGCCGGGCGCAGGGGGCTGACCAGCAGATGGCCGAGATTGCGCGACCACATCTCCTCGAGGAAGCTCAGGAAAAGGCTGATCTGGCCGCGGAACAGCACGTCCCACAGCAATGCGGCCGAGAGCAGCACGCCGGCGGCCTCGGCCAGCCAGCTCGACTTGGTCATCAGGAACAGCGTGATGAAGCCCCACAGGGTCATCTGCAGGGTCGGCCAGTAGACCAGGTCGACCAGGCGCGGCCAGGAGCCGCGCATGAGATAGTAATGGCGCAGCACCATGCCCCAGATGCGTCGCGGGGCAGCCATCAAGCGCTCTCCGCTTCGGGCCGGCGGCGGTCGCGGGCGATGTCGAGAAAGACGTCTTCGAGGGTCTCGCGGCCATAGCGCGCGATCAGGTCCTGGGGCGAGCCTTGGGTCACCACCTGCCCGGCCTTGAGCATGATGACGTCGGCGCAGAGCCGCTCGACTTCGGCCATGTTGTGTGAAGCGAGCAGAATGGTGGCGCCGCTGTCCCGCTGGTAGGCTTCCAGATAGCTGCGCACCCAATCCGCGGTGTCGGGATCGAGCGAGGCCGTGGGCTCGTCGAGCAGCAGCAGGTCGGGCCGGTTGAGCAGCGCCTTGGCCAGCGCCACCCGCGTCTTCTGCCCAGCCGACAGGGTTGAGACCGTGCGATCGACGAAATCTGTCAGGTCGAGGTCCTTGGCCAGGGCCGCGATACGGCCGCGAATATCGGCCAGATCGTACAGGTGGCCGTAGACCGTGAGGTTTTCGCGCACGGTCAGGCGGTGCGGCACATCGACATAGGGCGAGGAGAAGTTCATTCGCGGCAAGACCCGGTAGCGGTGGCGCAGCATGTCCTGGCCGAGAACCTGGATGCTTCCGGCGCTCGGCACGATCAGCCCCAGCAGCATGCCGAGGGTGGTGGTCTTGCCGGCGCCGTTGCCGCCGAGCAGCCCGATGGTATGGCCGCCGGCAACCGCGAAGCTCAGCGAGTCGACCGCCTGCACCGGCCCAAAGCGCTTGCTCAGGCCGTCGACCTGGATGACGGGATCGCTCATTCCTCGGATTTCCGACGCAATCGCTTATAGAGCACGGGCAGCATGGACAAGGCGGCGAGACCGACAAGCGCCGCGATCATGGTCGGCGTGAGAATGCCGGCAAGGGTGAAGTCCTCGCCGGACTCGAAAACGCTGCCAAGACCGGCTCCCGCCAGGCTGTAAACGAAGCCGCCCGGCATGATACCGAAAAAGGTGCCAAGCACATAGATACGCAAGGGCACGCCGAGCATGGCCGGCACCAGATTGACCAGCCAGAAAGGGAAGAGCGGAATCAGGCGCAGCACCAGCAGATAGGACAGCGCGTTCTCGCGAAAGCCCTGCTCCATGCGCTGCAAGGCCGGACCCGCGCGCCGCGTCAGCGCATCGCCCACTGCCGTGCGGGCGATGAGGAAGATAATCGTGGCGCCGAGCGTGGCCCCGATCACGCTATAGAACGCGCCTTGGACGGCACCGAACAGAAAGCCACCACTCAGGGTGAGAAAGGTGGCACCGGGGAGCGACAGGGCGACGGCGACGGTGTAGATGGCGATATAGACGAGGCCAGCCAATAACCCGAGCCGGGCGACATGTTCCAGCAGCAGGGCGCGGTTGTCGCGCAGGGCCTCGAAACTGAGATAGTCGTCGGCGCCCAGCGCCAGCGCCAGCGCCAGCGCCGCCAGCAGCAGCACGGCCGGCAGAAAGCGCCGCCAAAGCGCCTTCGGCGGTGGCGCTTCGCCCTCGCTATCGGACGTCGTTGAGTCGCCAGTCATAGTCGTAGTCGCGAATCTCCGGCGCGCCCGCCAGCGCATCGGCAAGCGGCGGTGCTGCGAAGGTGGCGATATGGGCGAGGATGCCGGCCTCGTCCTCACCGAAATCCTCGCCGTACCAGTCGTAGAGACTGGACAGGGTCAATCCACGCGCTCCCACGGCCACCCCGCGCGGATGGTTGATGAAGGCGCGGGCGCTTTCGTCCAACAACCGCGCCGCATTGTCGCGGGTGAAGGCCTCCGGGTTGAGCTGCGGGCAGCCCACGGAGGCGCAATTGAGAACGTAGTGCAGACGCGGATCCCGCCATATGGGCCGCAGGATGCGGTGCTCGATATCGTCGAGGCTGATCTCCTCACCCTCTATGCTCAATAGCACCTGCCCCCAGGGTCCGTTCGAGAAAAAGCCTGGCGAGGTGTCGATGTCGCGGATGTCGTCGACGGGATAGTGCTCGAGGATCACCCGCACCGTGAGCGCATTGTAGAGGTTGATCCAATAGGGCAGCTGTTCGTCGCGGGCGCAGTTGCTGATCGGTGCCGCTGCCAGGCTTTCGAGATAGCCATGCAGCGCGACCGCATCGGCGTCGCTTACCGCGGCATAGTCGAAGCGCGTGACGCCATCGTTCGCCGGCGCCAGGTAACGGTCGAGCAAGGCCTGCCAGGCCCCGTGGTCGATGCTGCGCTCGGCCTCCGGCACATTTGCCTGCCAGCGCGGCCAAAGCTCGGCGCTCGGGGCGGCTTGGGCGCCGGCGCACAAGGCAAGACACGTCGCCACCAGGACGCCTCGCAGGCCCCACATGGCTCAGGAATCCGGTTTGTTGAGGCGCCAGTCGTAGAAATCGCCGACGATCGTATCGTGATCCGCCAGGCGTTCGGCGAGTTCGGGCTCGGCATATTGCATCAGATGGGCAATGCAGCTCTCGGCGCTGCCGCCGAAGTCGTCCATGAACCAGCTGTTGTAGATTTTCGAGGTATACAGTTCGTCGTCCTCGAAACGCACGCCGTGCGGCGAATTGACATAAATACGCGCGGTATCGCTGAGATTGTCGCGCCAATTCTCCGCCGTATGGGCGCGCAGCGCCAGGCTCGGGCAACCCATCGAGGCGCAGTTGAGGCCGTAATGCACTAGCGGTCCCATATCGTTGAAATAGGGACGCAGGATGTAATGCTCAATGTCGTTGAACGACAATGTCTGGCCTTCGATCTTGGCGACAGGCTTCAGCCAGGGCCCGACCACGTTCAGGCCGGGACCGCGAATCTGCAAGACCGAATTCACCGGCAGGCTTTCGAGCACCATGTCGACAATGGATGCATTGTAGAGGTTCATCCAAAAGGCGATCTGCTGGTCGCGGTTGTATTTTGTGATCTCGATGGCCGCCAAATGCTGCAGATAGTCCTTGAGAGCCTGTTTGTCGGCGGTGGTGAAGGCCTCGTAGTCCACGCGCCGCGGCATGCTGTCGGAATCGCGCAAATATTTGGCCACCAGGCCGTCCCAAACGCTGTGGTCGATATCGGTCGCGGCGTTGGGGTCGTTGATGGTCCAGATATCGCGCGGATCCTCGACTTGCACAGTATCGGTCCCCGCCTGCTGGCCTGCGGGACAGGCGGCAAGCAAAGGTGCCAGCAAAGCAATCACAATCCATAGTCGAAAAAGACTCATTTCTCTACCCGCGTAACGCCATCCGCCCCGCCGTCTGTTGCAGCGGAAGTCGGAGCTATGCTAAAGGCAGAGCCGTCGAACTACCATTCAAAATACCGTTGAAGGGCATCGCAAGCCATTCCTGGCGATTGACTTGCTGCCTGCAAGACCGTATACACCGCGGCGTTTTACGGCGGCGCCGCAATGGAGAGCAGTCGGTGAAGAGGACCTATCAGCCTAGTGTTTTGGTGCGCAAGCGCCGCCACGGATTCCGTTCGCGCATGGCGACGGCCGCCGGACGGCGCGTGTTGGCCAAGAGGCGCGCCAAGGGGCGCAAGCGCCTGTCGGCTTAGGCTCCATACCGTGAGCCGAAGCCTGCCGCGGCTTAAGCGGCGTCAGGATTTTTTGAGAGTGGCAAAACTCGGACGCAAATGGGCGGCGCCGGGTGTGGTGTTGCAATGCGCGCCACGCCCTGCCGATGTGCCGGCAGGCACCTGCCCCAGGGTCGGGTTCACGGCCAGCCGCAAGGTCGGCGGCGCGGTGCAACGGAACCGGGCGCGCCGGCGTTTGCGCGCTGCCGCCGAGGCGGTCTTGCGGGACCAGGCGCGGCTTGATCGCGATTACGTGCTGATCGCCCGCGCCGGTACGGCCGCACGGCCCTACCCGGCCTTGTTGCAGGATTTGCAAACAGCCATCGCCAAGGTCGGTGGCCGGCCGGCGAGTGTTTCATGAGCCCGCTGGCGGCCTTGCTGCGGCTCTGCGTCGGCGCTTACAAGCTCGTGCTCAAGCCGATACTTCCCGGCAGTTGCCGCTATACGCCGGGCTGCTCGGACTACGCCCTCGAAGCCCTGGAACGCCACGGCGCCGTGCGCGGCGGCTGGCTGGCGGCACGCCGTATCTGCCGCTGCCATCCCTGGGGCGGTTTCGGCTACGACCCGGTGCCAGGCGATCCGGTAGCGGCACGCATGCGGGCGCGCGACAACGGCGCCATGGGCGCGAGGTAACTGTGCAGGACCAACGCAATATGTTGCTGGCGATCGTGCTGTCGGTCGCCATTCTCTTTGTCTTTCAGGTTCTGTTCGCGCCACCCTTGGCGCCTCCGGGCGAGGCACCTGTCGAGGTGGCGGACGCGCCCGCGCAACGTGACGAGAGCCTGCCCGTGCCCCCCGGCGAGGCCGCCGGCGACAGCGCCGACGAGACACCGGTCGAAGCCATATCGGTGGCCGAAGCCGATGTCGGCCCGCGCCTTGCCATCGATCCCGCCGGTCGCGGTCGGGTCAGCGGATCCATTGCCCTGCGCGGCGGGCGCCTCGACGATCTGTTCCTGCTGGACTACCAGGAAACCCTCGATCCCAGCAGCGCGCGTATCGAGCTGTTTTCGGGCCAGCAGTCGGCACGCCCCTATTATGCGGATTTCGGCTGGATCGGCAGCGATGTCGCCGTGCCCGATGCGGACAGCCTGTGGTCCGCCGATCGCGATGCCTTGTCGCCTGGCCAGCCGGTGACGCTGACCTGGGACAATGGTGCCGGGCTGGTCTTCGAGCGCACCATCGCGCTCGACGACAATTACATGTTCACGGTCAGCCAGCGCGTGCGCAACGAAAGCGATGTTGAGGTGACGCTCTATCCTTACGGCCGCGTCAGCCGCACCGGCGAGCCGACCACGCTCGGCTTCTTCATCCTGCACGAGGGCCCGCTCGGCGTCTTCAACGGCACCCTCGAAGAAGTCGACTACGACGACCTGCGAGAGACCCCGAGCATAAAGCAGACGACGACCGGGGGCTGGATCGGCATTACCGACAAATACTGGCTGGCGGCACTGGTGCCAGACCCCGAGGTCGAGACCACGGCGCGCTTCCACTATTCCGGCAATGGCGGGCGCGACCGCTTCCAGGTCGATTATCTGCTGCCGGCCGTGAGCATTGCGCCTGGCACCAGCGAAAGCGCCGAGAGCCGGCTCTTTGCCGGCGCCAAGGAAGTCATGCTGCTCGATGCTTACGAGGAGGAGCTCGGCATCGAGCGCTTCGACCTGGCGGTGGATTTCGGCTGGTTCTACTTCCTCACCAAGCCGATCTTCTACGTCCTGCACGGCTTCTACGGCTGGATCGGCAATTTCGGCGTCGCCATCCTGCTGCTGACCGTGATCATCAAGCTGCTGTTCTTCCCTCTGGCCAACAAGTCCTATGTGGCCATGAGCAAGCTGAAGAAGCTGCAGCCGCAGATGATGGAGCTGCGCGAGCGCTTCGGCGACGACAAGCAGAAGCTCAATGCCGAGGTGATGGCGCTGTACAAGCGGGAGAAAGCCAATCCGCTGGCCGGCTGCCTGCCCATCGTGGTGCAGATCCCCGTCTTCTTCGCGCTCTACAAGGTGCTGTTCGTCTCCATCGAGATGCGCCATGCGCCGTTCTATGGCTGGGTCAAGGATCTCTCGGCGCCCGATCCGACCAACCTGTTCAATCTGTTCGGATTGCTGCCGTTCACGCCGCCGGAGTTCCTGGCGCTCGGCATCTGGCCGCTGCTCATGGGCCTGACCATGTTCCTGCAGCAGAAGCTCAATCCGACGCCGCCCGATCCCATCCAGGCGCGCATCATGATGATGCTGCCGCTGATATTCGTCTTTCTCTTCGCCACCTTCCCCGCCGGCCTGGTCATCTACTGGACCTGGAACAATGTGCTGTCCATCGCCCAGCAATGGCTCATCATGCGGCGCATGGGCGTCAAGCCGGGGTAGTGGAAATGGAAGCGGACGAGGAAGCCGGCAGGCTCCTGTTCGCCCAGGCCTGCGAGTTTGTTGCCGGCGCCGCAAAGGAAGAGCAGCTGCCGACGCTGGGCCTGCCCGAGGTGGCCTTTGCCGGGCGCTCGAACGTCGGCAAGTCGAGCCTCGTCAACGCGCTCACCGCACGCCGCACCTTGGCGCGGGTGTCGTCGACGCCGGGGCGCACGCGGCAAATCAATTTCTTCGATCTCGGCGGCAGGCTCATGCTGGTCGATCTGCCGGGCTACGGCTATGCCAAGGCGGCGAAGGGCGAGATCAAGGCCTGGACCGGGCTGGTGCGAAGCTTTCTGCGCGGCCGCGGCGGCTTGCGCCGGGTCTGCCTGCTGATCGATTCCCGCCATGGCCCCAAGCCGGCCGACGAGGACGTCATGGCCCTGCTCGACGAGGCCGCCGTGGTCTTCCAGGTGGTGCTGACCAAGTGCGACAAGCCCGGTGAGGAAGCCGCCGTGGCGATGGCGGAGACGCTGGCGCGCGAGCTCGCCGGCCGCCACCCGGCGATGTATCCGCAAGCCTTCCCGACCAGCGCCCGCTCAGGCTTCGGCATCGCAGCGCTGCGCGCCGAGTTGACGACCCTGGCCGAGCCGCCGGGCGATAGGTTAGGCTGATGTACATGACCGACAGAGACTCCCTCGAAGCGCGCTTGCAGACCGCCGCCACCCTGTCCGAAGCCCTGCCCTATATGCGGCGCTTCTCAGGAAGGACCGTGGTCATCAAGTTCGGTGGCCATGCCATGGGCGACGCCACCCTCGCGCAACGCTTCGCCCGCGATGTGGTGCTGCTCAAGCAGGTCGGCATCTCGCCGGTGGTGGTGCATGGCGGCGGGCCGCAGATCGGGCGCATGCTGGAGCGCCTCAAGATCGAGAGCCAGTTCGTCCAGGGCCTGCGCATCACCGATGCGGCGACCGTGGAGATCGTCGAGATGGTTCTCGCCGGCAGCATCAACAAGCAGATCGCGGCCGATATCACCGCGGCCGGCGGCAGCGCTCTCGGCTTGAGCGGCAAGGACGGGCACCTGCTGCGGGCACGGCGCCTGCAACGCAGCCACCGCGATCCGGAATCGCAAATCGAGAAGATCCTCGACCTCGGCTTCGTCGGCGAGCCGGAGAGTGTCGACACCGGCGTCATCGAGCGCCTGACCGCCGCCGACGTGATTCCCGTCATCGCGCCGATCGGCATCGGTGCGGACGGTGAGACCTATAACATCAACGGCGACACGGCGGCAGGCGCGATCGCCAACGCGCTGGCTGCGACGAAGCTGCTGATGTTGACCGACGTGGCCGGCGTTCTCGATCCTGAGGGCACGCTGATCCCCCGCCTGACGCCGGAGAGCGCGCGGGCGCGCATCGAGGACGGCACGGTCTCCAGCGGCATGGTGCCCAAGATCGAGACTTGCATCAATGCCGTGGCCGATGCGGTGGAGGCGGCACATATCCTCGACGGCCGCATTCCCCATGTGCTGCTGCTGGAGATCTTCACCGCCCACGGCGTCGGCACCATGATCAGCGCCGAGGCGGACTGAGGCGTCTCAGTCGAAGAACTCGCTGAGAATGCGCTCCATCTGCATGTCGCTCATCGGATAGCCGTCATCCGGGCCGGGCTTGACGATGGCGCTTTGGCTCAGACGCGCCACCTTGGCCTGAAGCTCCGTCGCCACCGCCATCGGCAGGCCTGAGCGCCAGGTCAACGCCATGATCGCCTCGCCGTTGCGGCCGCTGAGGATGCGCCCGATGGTCAGCGGCGTGGTGTGGGTGAGCAAAGCCATGGCGTTCTTGACGAAAAGAATGTCATTGCGCGCGATGTGATGGTGGAACAGCGTCTCGTCGATCGCGCCGCGCTCGAAGGCGTGCGTGGCGGCCTCGACCCCCATAAGGCCGGCCTCGATCTCCGCTTCGCTCAGGCTCGCAGTATTGCCGTCGAGCCGCGATTCCACTTTGCTGGCCACCTGGCGGGCCATTTCCGGCGACAGGCGGTTGCTCTGTTCCATCTCGCGCAGCACCGCTGCCGAAACCAGGCGGGCGATGTTGCCTGCCGCCTTGGCCGACAGGTTGGGCCGCCCCGCCAGCGGCCGGTGCCAAGGCTCGTGTCCCTGCGCCTGCTCGACCAGGGCATCGAGAGTTTCCTCGCGGATCTGCGCGCTTTCGTTAGCCAGCAAATGGGTGATGGCGTCCTCGTCGTCGGTCGCCGCCACCGCGTCGCTCACCGTTCCCGGCAGATTGGCGCGGCGCGAGATCGCCGACAGGCCGCCGCGAACCGGGTCGCTGTTGATGATTTCCAGCAGGTCGTCGTCGGTCAGCAGCGGCGAATATTCGAGAATCGGCGCCGCCACCACCAGCTCCACATCGTGGGCCAGCTGGCGCACCAGGTCGTGCGGCACGTCATCCATGTCCTTGATGGATTCGGCGATGATGCCGCGAATTTCAGGCAGCGCATCGTTAGCCAGCTCACGCAGCGCCGTGCCGGCCAGAGTACTCAAGCGTTGATGCTCGCCGGCACTGAGCTCGGGGGTCAGTTGGCCGATCTTGTGGGCAAGGTCGATACGCACGTCCTGGCTCGGATCGGCGACCAGCAGCAGGTCTGCCTGGCGCGGCGCGGCGGTGTTGCCGGCGATGGCGCGGCGCACCGCCTGATCGTCATCCTCGGCCAGGTAATAGAGGATCTCCGGCGCCACGTCGGTGCGTCTGGCGAGCTTCTCGCGCACCTTGGCATCGCGGTCCCGCGCCAGCTCCCTGGCCCGCTCATAGGCCAGCGCGCCGTGCTCGACGTCGCCGCTGTCCACCGCTGTCTCGCGTCCAGCCATCATCCCACGCCTTCCTCTGCCGCCAAGGCATAACAGGACATGCCGCGACAGCTCTTGGCATCATACATGGCCGCATCCGCCCGCTCCACCAGTGCCTCCAGCGTTTCGGACGAGGCGGGGTCGTACACGGCAATACCGATCGACAGGCCGAAGGGGCGGTCGGGCACCAGCGGCACGTCGGTCAGGCCCGGCAAGCCGTCGATGAGCGCCTGGGCCTTGACCTTGGCCCCGTCCTCGCCGGTCTCGTCCAGCCAGACCTGCATTTCGTCGCCGCCGACACGGGCGACGATATCGCTGGCGCGGCTGCTGCCGGCGATCATGCCGGTGACCGCGATGAGCGCGCTGTCGCCCGCGGCATGGCCGTGCTCGTCGTTCAAGGCCTTGAAGTTGTCGAAGTCGATATAGAGGATCGCGCCCGGGCGGCTGTTGCGGCGGCAATGGCCGAAGCGCCGCGTCGCCTCGTCCATGAAGGCGCGACGATTGAGCAGCCCGGTCAGCGGGTCGGTGCGCGACAACGCCTGCAGCTTCTCCCGGGAGCTCGCCTGCTCGAGCGCGATGCCCACGTGGCCGGCCAGGCCTTGCAGCAGATCCCGGTCATCATCGCTCCACGCTTCCCCTGCCGCCCGCCGGATGGCGACGCCACCGTTGATCGCCTGGGCATAGTGGGATGGTGCCAGAAGCAGTTCCGCGACCTCCATGGTGCCTTGGTTGGCACTGTCCGCCTTGGTAGCCAGGTCTGCGAGGCTGGTCAGCGCGTCGGAAGGCGGCTCGCTGCCCTCCGGAAAGGCACTTGCCAGTGCCACGGCGCCGTCATCGCCGTGGCGCAGTATCCAGCAGGCGGCAAGCCCTAGGGTCTCGGCAATGGTCAGGGTGGCCGTCTCCAGCATCGCCTCCGGCTCGGGCTCGTTGCGCATGGCCGTGACCACGGCGCCCAAGGTGCGCTCGCGGCGCTGGGCGATTTCCAGCAACAGCTCCTTGGCTCGCGCCGCGGTGATGTCCTGGCTCACCCCACGCGCCCCTCCCCAGGCGCCGTCCGCACCCGGCAACGGCACGCTCGAGACCTTGAGGCAGGCAGGTCTGCCGCCGGCGCCGGTCATCCACACCAATTCGTCTTCGGTCGGTTGATCGGCAAAGAAAGGCAGCACCCGTTCCCGGTCCTGCTCCATGCCGGGCGTGAGAAACTCGCGCGGGTCGTGGTCGATCAGGTCGTCCGGCGTATAGCCGAGGGCGCCCTTCGGCGAGACGAAGGCGAATTGGCCGGCGCTGTTCGTTTCCCAGGCGAAATCGGCGGAACATTCGACCAGGTCCTTGTAGCGCTGACGCGAATCCACCAGCGCATTGCGCAGGTTGTGATCGAGGGAACTGTCGCGAGCCAAGGCGAGCACGCGGTCCGCTGCCCGCTCGGCGCCGTGTATGGGGAGCAAGGTGATTTCGAGGACGGCGCCGCCAAGATCGCTCGGCAGGGTCAACGCGATCTTGCCGCCGCTGCCGCTCTCCAGGGCTTCGCGGACAGGCTCGGCGAGTTGTACCATGGCGCCTCGCTGCAATGCCGTGATCAGGTCTTGCGCCAGGGGATTGGTATCGAGAATGGCAAGGTCGGCATCGAGCAAGAGCGCCGCGCCGGGCTGCGCCACCACCAGCGCCGCCAGAACCGCCGTGGAGGCACTATCGACCTCCCAGCTCTCGCTCGCCGTCATGGCCAGGCCGCCGCCGCGACGGTCTTGCGCAGCCGATGAAGCTCAGGCAGGCTCACCCTGTTGTCATTCCCCATCGCACGAGGCATCCATGTCCGTCTTCCCCACGGAGACGTGGATTTTCGATCTCGACAATACCCTATATCCGGCCGAATGCGAGCTGTTTGCCCAGGTCGATTCGCGTATGGGCGCCTATATCAGTGCCAAGCTAGCATTGGACGCAACGGCAGCGCGCGCCTTGCAAAAGACCTACTATCGCCAACACGGCACCACCCTGCGCGGCCTGATGGACAACCACGGCGTGGAGCCCCAGGACTATCTCGACTACGTGCACGACATCGACCTCTCGCCGCTCGATGCCGTGCCGTCCCTGGCCTCGGCCTTGGCGGCGCTACCGGGGCGGCGGTACGTATTCACCAACGGCTCGCGCCAGCATGCGCTGCAGGTTCTCGAGCGTCTCGGGCTGGCCGCATTGTTTGCCGGCATCTTCGATATCGTCGCAGCCGACTACGTGCCCAAACCCGACACAGTGACCTACGACCGTTTCCTTGCCGAATTCGACATCGACCCGGCCACCTCGGTCTTCGTCGAGGACAGCGTGGCGAATCTGGCACCGGCGGCGGCGCTCGGCATGCGCACCGTGTGGCTGTGCCAGCGCGAGGCGCCGGGCGCACGGTCCGGCCCCGATTATGTCGATCATGTCATCGACGACCTCGGCCAATGGCTTGAGGCGGAGCGGCTTGCCGGTTAGAGCGCTTCAGGATGAGCTGGGATCGGTTTGATGGTCCAAGGTGGTTTTTCGGGTAGGAGCGGCACGCCGGGCGATGTGAGGCATCGGCCAAGGGTCGCGACGCATCCGAAAAGCCTCCTTGGCCCACCGCAGGCCGGCCTCTGTGGCCCCGTGGCGTCGTTACACGTCTTGCCCGATGCGCCCACATCGCGCGGCGACGCGTGCCTAGCCACGGGGCCACAGAGGCCGGTCAAACCGGTTCCATCTCATCCTGAATCGCTCTAGGTTGCGCGCCGCAAGCCGCAGGGAAACCGACCATGGAGAGAAGCGAGTTGGAAAACGTCATAGAGGCCGCCTGGGAAGACCGCGACACTGTCGACCAGGCCACGACCGGGGCGGTACGGGATGCCGTCGGCGCCGCGTTGGAGGGCCTCGACAAGGGCGACTTCCGCGTTGCCGAGAAGCAAGGCGGCGACTGGCAGGTCAACCAATGGCTCAAGAAGGCCGTGCTGCTCTCCTTCCGCCTCAATCCCATGGCGACGATATCCGGCGCCCCCGGCGGCGCCGGCTGGTGGGACAAGGTTCCTTCGAAATTC
Organism: uncultured Rhodospirillaceae bacterium; assembly: GCA_964408735.1. Lineage (GTDB taxonomy): Bacteria > Pseudomonadota > Alphaproteobacteria > UBA7887 > UBA7887 > UBA7887. Next base: position 30,143 of record CAYPAX010000024.1, read on the forward strand.
GCCGGCTGGAGCGCCGAGGACTTCTCGGCCGCCGGCTTCCGCGCGGTGCCCGGCTGCGTCGTGCGCCACTCCGCTTTCATCGCGCCCGGTGCCGTGCTCATGCCGAGCTTCGTCAATCTCGGCGCCCATGTCGGCAGCGGCACCATGATCGACACCTGGGCGACCGTGGGCAGCTGCGCCCAGATCGGCTCCGACTGCCATATCTCCGGCGGCGTCGGCATCGGCGGCGTGCTCGAGCCGTTGCAGGCCGGCCCGGTGATCATCGAGGACAACTGCTTCATCGGCGCCCGCAGCGAGGTCGCCGAAGGCGTCGTCGTCGAAGAGGGCGCGGTGCTCTCGATGGGGGTCTTCTTAGGCGCCTCGACCAAGATCGTCGATCGCGCCACGGGCGAGGTCGCCTACGGCCGCGTGCCGGCCTATTCGGTGGTGGTGCCCGGCAGCCTGCCCGGCAAGCCGCTCGCCGACGGCGCGCCCGGCCCCTCGCTGGCCTGTGCCGTGATCGTCAAACGAGTCGATGCGCGAACCCGCTCCAAGACCTCGATCAACGAGCTGCTGCGCGACTGAGCCGAAAAGGGAACCGCCGCGGCGCTGGCTGCACCGCGGCGGTTTGCCGTCGGGGGGAGGACTGACGGCTTAGATGCGCTGGGAGCCGCTGCCGAACTCGGGATAGGCTTCCAGGCCGAGCTCCGACTGGTCGGCGCCCATGGCCTCGCTCTCGTCGTCGAGGCGGATGCCCACCGTCAGCTTCAGGCCCAGCCAGACCACGGTGCTGGCGCCCACGACCCAGGCTCCAATGGCGGCGATGCCGAGCAACTGGCTGCCAATGTTGGTCTCGGGGTTGCTGAAGACCACGGCGACGGTGCCCCAGATGCCACAGACCAGATGCACCGGGATGGCGCCGACCACGTCGTCGATGCGCAGACGGTCGAGCAGGGGCACGGCAAGCACAACCAGCACGCCGCCGATGCCGCCGACCATGACGGCGCTGGCGAAGCTCGGTGCCAAAGGCTCGGCGGTGATGCTGACCAGGCCGCCGAGGGCGCCGTTCAGGGCCATGGTGAGGTCGACCTTCTTGAATAGCGCCTGGCTGGTCAACATGGCTGCGACAACGCCGGCTGCGGCGGCGAGATTGGTGTTGGCGAAGATCTGCGCCATGGCCGCGGCATCGTCGCCACTGCCGAGCGCCAGCTGCGAGCCGCCATTGAAGCCGAACCAGCCGAGCCACAAGATAAAGGTGCCGAGGGTGGCCAAAGGCAACGAGGAGCCGGGCAGCGGGTGGACGATTCCGCCAGGGCCGTACTTGCCGCGCCGGGCGCCGAGCAGCACCGCGCCGACCAGGGCCGCCCAGCCGCCGGTGGAGTGGACCAGGGTCGAGCCGGCGAAGTCGCTGAAGCCGGCCTCGGCAAGCCAGCCGCCGCCCCACTGCCAGGCGCCCTGGATCGGGTAGATGACAGCGGTCAGGGCCACCACGAAGACCAGGAACGGCCAGAGCTTGATGCGCTCGGCGAGGGTGCCCGAGACGATCGAGGCGGCGGTCGCCACGAACACCATCTGGAAGAACCAGTCCGAGGCCACGGCATAGCCGTCGCCTTCGGCATAGGCGGGCCCATCCAGGTTGGCCCAGGAGAAGCTGCCCATGAAGCCGCCGTCGACGCCGTCGTACATGAGATTGTAGCCGACCAGGAAATACATGATCCCGGCGATGGAATAGAGGGCGATGTTCTTGGTGCAGATGGTGGCAACGCTCTTGGAGCGCACAAGCCCGGCTTCTAGCATGCAGAAGCCGGCCGCCATCCACATCACCAAGGCGCCGTTAAAGAGGAATGAGAAGGTGTTGAAGATGTAGGCGGTCTCGGCCGCATCGGCGAAGGCGGCATCCTCCGCCGCTGCGGCGCCGACAAAGGCGAGAGCGCCAACGAATGTGGCCAACCCGGCTAGGGCAAGGCGCTTGGTCAAGGTCGTCATCGGATTCTCCCGAACGGGTTGGTTCGTGGTACCGCGGCATCAGCACACTTGCTGCGCGGGGCTTTCGGGAGAGCCCCAACTCAAGAACCGTGCCGACTCGGAAAACCCCAGGCTTTCTGCGCTTCTTCGCGCATGGGCCAGCATGCTCAAGCTTGATATGCCTAATTTTTGACCGGCAAATAGCCGCGATAAGAAATCAAGCCTAAAATTTGTGCAGCCCGGCTAGCTGGCGAGTGCCGTCTCGATAGCGGCACCAACACGCAACAGGCGGGCGTCCTCGTCGATTGCGGCCATGGCCATGAGTCCGGCGGGTACCTCTGGCGCCCCACATGGCAGGGTCAGAGCGCAGCACGGCAGCATATTGCCGAGCCGGGTATTGCGCAGCGCCAGGCCGTTGGCGCGGGCATAGGCGTCGTCATCGTCGATCACGTCGGCGATCGGCGGCGGCAGGATCGGCACGGTCGGGGCTAGAATGGCGCTGTAGCCTGCCATGCGCGCATAGAGCGCCGGGGTCAGCTCACGGATCGCCTGGCGTACCGTCTCGGCGTCCGAGGCGGCCATATCGCGGCCTTGGTGGAAGCGGGCGAGCACGTTCGGATCGATGGCCTGGCCCTGCTCGTCGATCAGCTTGCGCCAGGTAACATAGCCCTCGGCCGTGACGACGCCGCCATGGCGGTTCAGACTCTCGTCGATCGCGCTGAACTCGGGCACCGGACCGCGCTCCACCACGGCGCCGGCGGCCTCGATGGCGGCAATGGCCTGCTCGACCGCCTCGACGATTGGCGCATCGGCCCCGTCCCAGACGATGTCGGTGGCCACCAGAAAGCGGCTCCCGGCTAGGTCCGCGCCCTCCAGGTCGATGGCGGTGCGTGCGCCCATGATCGCGAAAAGGGCGGCCGCATCGGCCACGTCGTGAGTCAGCGGGCCGACCGTATCGAGGCTTGGCGACAGCGGCAGCACGCCCTCGCAGGGCAAGGCGGCGAACGAAGTCTTGAGGCCGACCAGGCGGTTCCAGGCGGCGGGAATGCGCACCGAGCCACCGGTATCCGAGCCGATGCCCGCGGCGGCCAGGCCGCGCGCCACGGAGGTCGCCGCGCCGCAGGACGAGCCGCCGGGCGCGCGCGGGGTGTCTTCCATCACCGCATTGGCCGGGGTGCCGGTGGCCGGGTTGGTGCCGATGCCGCCGAGCGCGAACTGCACCGTATTGGTCTTGCCGAGACAGACCAGGCCCGCGCGGGTGGCGCGCGCCAGCACAGTGGCATCCCGCGTGGGCACGCGCCCGGCCAGCAGGGGCGTGCCGCCCTCGGTGGCGGTATCGGCGGTATCGTAAAGATCCTTCCACGATATGGGCACGCCGTCGAGACGGCTGCGCCGCGCCCCTGCCGCCGCCCTTTCGTCCGCCGCCGCGGCTTCCGCGCGGGCGCGCTCGGCGGTGGTTCGGAGATAGATGCGGCCATCGTCGATTTCGCCGATGCGCGCCAGGAAATGCTCGCAGAGCGCGCTTGCATCGATCTCGCCTCGACCAATGGCGTCTCCCAAGGCGCAGGCGCTCTTTTGGTGCCAATTCGTGCCCATTGCGTTCTTCCTCTTCCATGCTGGCTGTTCATCGCGACGATTTGCACTATATGGTTTATGTTAGGGTCGGTGAATCTCTGACACAGAGGCCTGCCGCTCGATACGACATACGGTGCTACTCGTGCTGGGTACGATTGCGGAAAAGTTTCGTCGAACGCCGGCGCCGTCTGAGGGCGCGGACGCCGATTCTCCCGAACCGGAAGAGCTTGACGAGGCCGGTTGGCGGGCGCGTTTCCGCGCCTGGTGGGAGGGCGAGGACTACGAACTCACGGCCGAGCAAGAGGCGGCGCACGGCATCCGGGCCAAGGCCGGCAAAGCGCCGCCTGTCGAGTCGTGGGGCGCGTCGCGGCGCACTATCGTGCAGACCTTGTGGGGCGAGGGATTCGTCACCCCCGGCGAGGCCGAGCATGTGATGGACCTGATCAAGCCGCTTGGCCTCACATCCAAACAGTCGGCAGTCGATATCGGCTGCGGCCTGGGCGGCTCGACCCGCACCCTCGCCGATGTCACCGGCGCCTGGGCGACCGGGCTTGAGGCGGATCCGGATCTGGTCAGCGAAGGCAACGAGGCCTCGGTGATGGCGGGCATGGGCACCAAGGCGCCGGTCAAGCGCTTCAAGCCACCGACCATCGACCTGCGCGATCGCTCCATGGATGTCATGATGTCTAAGGAAGCGTTCTATACCATCGCCGACAAGGGTGCCCTGCTCGACGAGGTCTATCGCATCCTCAAGCCCGACGGCCAGCTCATATTCACGGACTTCGTGCTGCCGGGAGCGGGCACGGAATCGGCCAAGCTCGAGGCCTGGTGCGCCGCCGAGACGCCGACGCCCATGCCATGGAGCGAAGAGCAGACGGTCGAAAAGCTGAGGTCGCTGAGCCTTGACGTGCGCCTGGCGGAGGACGTGACGGCGACACTGCGCGGCCTCGTGATGGGCGGCTGGAAACGTCTGATGCAGATCCTCAGCGACGGCGACTTCGATGAATCCCTGCTGCCGGCGGTGCTCGCCGAGGTCGAGTTGTGGGCGCGGCGCATGGCGCTGTTCGATTCGCACGAGATGCGCTGCTACCGCTTCTACGCCACCAAGCACGAGCAGGTGTATCGCTGAGCCTCCGAGATTGACAGCCGCGTGCCGTCTCCCTATGTTCCGCGCTTCGCAGCCGCGAAGAGCGAAGAGGACGGAACATGAAGGTCTTGAGATCCCTCAAATCGGCGAAAACCCGGCACAAGGACTGCCGTGTGGTGCGCCGCCGCGGCAAGGTCTACGTCATCAACAAGACCAATCCGCGCTTCAAGGCCCGCCAGGGCTGAGCGGGCCTGCGTCCTGAGGCATTGACCCGGGCGCGCGCGCGACACACACTCCCACCCCCGCCTGCTCTGCAAGGAGACGGCCATGCAAATGCCGGAGCCCGATGCTGCGGTCATTGGCGCTCGCGCAAGCCTGATCGCGCGCTTGCGCGAAATCCTGCCGCCCGGCTCGGTCGTGGTCGGCGAGGACGAGCTGCGCGCTTTCGAGACCGACGGCCTGACCGCCTATAAGGCCTTGCCGCTGCTTGCGGTGCTGCCGGAGAATAACGCGCAGGTCTCGCAAGTCATGGCGCTGTGCGCCGAGATGGGGGTCAAGGTGGTGCCACGCGGCGCTGGCACCGGGCTTTCCGGCGGCGCCCTGCCGCTGGCCGACGGCGTGACGCTGGTGCTGACCAAGCTCAACCGGGTGCTCCAGGTCGATTACGCCAACCGCTGCGCGGTGGTGCAGCCCGGGGTGACCAATCTCGCCGTCAGCCAGGCGGTCGATGCGGACGGCTTCTACTACGCGCCCGATCCCTCGAGCCAGATCGCCTGCTCCATCGGCGGCAATGTGGCGGAGAATTCCGGCGGCGTGCACTGCCTCAAATACGGCGTCACCACCAACAACCTGCTCGGGCTCGAGATGGTCTTGATGGACGGCGAGGTGATCCGCCTCGGCGGCAAGCATCTCGATGCCGAGGGCTACGACCTGATGGGGGTTCTCACGGGCTCCGAAGGCCTGCTCGGGGTGATCACCGAGGTGACCGTGCGCATTTTGCGCAAGCCCGAGACCGCGCGCGCCCTGCTGGTCGGCTTCCCCACGGTGGATGCGGGCGGCGATTGCGTCGCCGGCGTCATCGCCGCCGGTATCGTGCCCGGCGGCATGGAGATGATGGACAAGGCGGCGATCCATGCGGCGGAGGATTTCTGCCACGCCGGCTACCCGCTCGATGTCGAGGCGCTGCTTATCGTCGAACTCGACGGGCCGGCGGTGGAGGTCGACGAGTTGGTCGAGCGCGTGCGGGGCATAGCCGAAGGCTGCGGAGCCACCTCCTTGCGCATCAGCGAAAGCGAGGACGAGCGCCTCAACTTCTGGGCCGGGCGCAAGAATGCCTTCCCCGCGGTGGGGCGCATCTCGCCCGATTATTACTGCATGGACGGCACCATCCCGCGCGGCCGCGTGGCCGAGGTGCTGGCACGCATGGCCGAGCTGTCGCAGCAATACGGCCTGCGTGTCGCCAATGTCTTCCATGCCGGTGACGGCAATCTGCACCCGCTGATTCTTTACGATGCCAATATTCCCGGCGAGCTCGAGCGCACCGAGGAGATGGGTGCGGAGATCCTCAAGCTGTGCGTCGAGGTCGGCGGTGTGCTGACCGGCGAGCACGGCGTCGGCATCGAGAAGCGCGATCTCATGGGCACCATGTTCAACGAGATCGACCTGGCCCAGCAGCAGCGCGTCAAATGCGCCTTCGACCCCGACGGCCTGCTCAACCCGGGCAAGGTCTTCCCCGAGCTGCACCGCTGCGCCGAGCTTGGCAAGATGCATGTGCATGGCGGCAAGCTGCCTTTCCCCGACCTGCCGCGGTTCTGATGGAGACATTTCGGCCGGCGGACGAAGAGCAGCTGCGCGAGGTCGTGGCCTGGGCGGTCTCGAACGAGACGCCGTTGGATGTCGCGGGCGCCGGCAGCAAGCGCGGCCTGGGACGCCCCGGCAACTTGCCGGCTCGCGTCGAGACGGGCGCGATGTGCGGCATAAGCTGGTACGAGCCGGCCGAGCTGGCGCTGAGCGCCGGTGCCGGCACGCCGATCGCCGAGATCGAGGCGGCGCTGGCCGAGAACCGCCAGCAACTCGCCTTCGAGCCGCCCGATCTTGGCCCGCTGCTTGGCGCGCAGGCGGGGCTGGCGACCCTCGGCGGAACCATAGCCTGCAATCTGTCGGGTCCGCGCCGTGTCAGTGCCGGCGCGGCGCGCGACCACTTCCTGGGCCTGCGCGCGGTCAGTGGCCGGGCCGAAATATTCAAGTCCGGCGGGCGCGTGGTGAAAAACGTCTCGGGCTACGATCTTTGCAAGGTCGTGGCCGGCTCCTATGGCACCCTTGCCGTGCTAAGCGAAATCACCGTCAAGGTGCTGCCGGCGCCCGAGAAGACACGCACCGTGCTGGCCTATGCCCAATCGGATGGTGATGGCATCGCAGCACTCGGGGCCGCAGCATCGAGCCCGCTCTCGCCGACAGGTCTCGCCCATCTGCCGGCCGAGGCCGCCATGCGTTCGGCCGTCGATCATGTGAGCGGCACGGCCAACTCGGTCACGGCGGTGCGCATCGAGGGCACGGAGACTTCGGTACTGGCACGCACCGAGGCGCTGCGTGATCTGCTCGGCAAGGCCGCCACGGTCGAGGAGCTGCACGGCCACAATTCGCGCACATTTTGGCAGGAGGTAGCGAGCGCAGCGCCGTTGGCGGCGCAGCAGGGTCCCATCTGGCGGCTCTCCCTGCCGCCCGCTGTGGCTGCCGCCGTGGTCGCTGATATCGGTAGCGAAGCATGTTTCTACGATTGGGCCGGCGGTCTCGTCTGGGTTGCCATGGCTGCGGGCGGCAACGGCGGCGCGGCGGCGATCCGCGGCGCCATCGCGGCAGCCGGTGCGGGCGGCCATGCCACGCTGGTGCGCGGCGACGCGGAATTGCGGGCGCGCGTGCCCGTCTTCGAGCCGCAGGCAGCGGCGCTGGCGGCACTCTCGGCGCGGCTCAAGGACCAGTTCGACCCCAAGGGCGTGCTCAATCCTGGGCGCATGGTGGCGGAGAGCTGAGCTTTGCAAACCCTTTTCTCCCTGGCCCAGCTCGCCGATGCGGACGTCAAGGAAGCGGAGGGTATCCTGCGCTCCTGCGTCCATTGCGGCTTCTGCACCGCGACCTGTCCGACCTATGTGCTGCTCGGCGACGAGCGCGACAGCCCGCGCGGGCGCATCTATCTGATCAAGGAGATGCTGGAGGGTGGCGAGACGCCGAGCGAGCGCATCGTCATGCACATCGACCGCTGTCTCGGCTGCCTCTCCTGCATGACCACCTGCCCCTCGGGCGTCCACTATATGCATCTGGTCGACCACGCGCGGCGGCGCATCGAGGCGGTCTTCAAGCGCCCGCTCGGCGATCGCCTGCTGCGCCGGCTCTTGGCCTTCGTGCTGCCGCGCCCCGGCATCTTCCGCCTTTCGCTGATCGCGGCGCGCCTCGGCAAGCCGTTCCGCGGACTGATGCCGGGTCGCCTCGGCGGCATGCTCGACATGGCACCGGCACACCTGCCCTCAGGCTCGCCGGGCGACCGCCCGCAAGTCTTCCCGGCAGAGGGTAACCGCCGCATGCGCGTGGCCCTGATGACCGGCTGTGCCCAGAAGGTGCTGGCGCCCGAGATCAACGAAGCGACGGTGCGCCTGCTCACCCGTCACGGCTGCGAGGTTGTGGTTTCCGCCGGCGCCGGCTGTTGCGGCGCGCTGACCCATCACATGGGCCGCGAGGCCGAGGCGCTGGCGAGCGTGCGCGCCAACGTCACGGCCTGGTCGCGCGAGGTCGAAGGCGAGGGGCTCGACGCGGTGGTGATCAACGCCTCCGGCTGCGGCACCACGGTCAAGGATTACGGCTTCATGCTGCGCGATGACGAGGTTTGGGCCGAGCGGGCGAAAGCGGTATCGCAGCGCACGCGAGACGTCAGCGAAGTCATGGCCGAACTCGGTCTCGCCGCGCCAGGCGACCACGTGGCGGGTCTGCGTGTCGCCTATCAGGCGCCGTGCTCCCTGCAGCATGGCCAGAAGATCACCGCCCAGCCCAAGAGCCTGCTCAAGGCGGCGGGCTTCGATGTCTCGGAACCTTCCGAGCCCCATCTCTGCTGCGGCTCCGCCGGCACCTACAATCTGTTGCAGCCGGAGATCGCCGGCAGCCTCAAGGCGCGCAAGCTGGCCAATCTCGAAGCCTGCGGCGCCGCCGCCATCGCCAGCGGCAATATCGGCTGCATGACCCAGTTGGCGGGCGAAGGCACACCAGTGGTGCACACGGTGGAGCTACTGGACTGGGCCACCGGCGGGCCGAAGCCCGCGGCGCTTGCCTGAGCGGGAGACTCGGGTACATACTGACACCATGCGAGCGGCGATCTTGGCGATAGCGATGATGGCGGTCTTGGCGCAGCCCGGTTTGGCGCGCCAGGACGACCCGCGCCTCGACAGGCTGTTCGACGCCTTGCAAAGCACCACCAATGTCGAGTTTGCCGAGCGCATCGAGCGCGAGATCTGGGATATTTGGACCAGTTCGGGCGACGAGATGCTGGATGCGCTGATGCAACGCGGCATCCGCGCCATGAGCATGAAGGACTATACGGTGGCGCTGGTGGCTTTCGATGCCCTCGTCGAGCAGGCGCCCGATTTCGCCGAGGGCTGGAACAAGCGCGCCACGCTCTATTGGCTGATGGGCGACTACGACGCCTCGGTCGCCGATATCGATGAGACGCTGGCTTTGGAGCCGCGCCATTTTGAGGCACTATCGGGCCTCGCCATGATCCGCTCAAGCCAGCAGCGCCCCTCCGACGCCCTGGACGCCCTCGACAAGCTGCTCTACTGGCACCCCAACTCCCCCAGCGCCAAAGCCCGCGCCAAGGCCCTGGAAGAAGAGCTCGGCAAGGGGGTTTAGGGGGCGACAACGTGTCGGGCGCTGATTGCGCCGAACTCTCCACGAACGAAGAATCGGAGCGGAAGCCTACCGCTCGATCTCCGGCACCCGCACCTCGTCGGTCGCGTGATGCGTCTCTTCGGGTCCTGCGGTGAGCGGGCGCTGTTCGTCGCGGCGGTCCGCGAAGCGGGGGATGAAGGCGATATTGAGCAAGTTGGTCGCGCCCGGCGTGCCGAAGGGAACGCCGGCGATGATCACCAGCTTGCTGCCTTCCTCGGCATAGCCGCGGAAGTGGGCAGCGCGGCAGGCGCGCTCAACCATGTCGTCGAAGTCGCGGGCATCGTCGCCGCGGATGCAGCGCAGGCCCCAGCCGAGGGCCAGGCGCCTCGCCATGCCGAGGCGCGGCGTCAGCACCAGGATGGGCATTTGCGGGCGCTCGCGGGCGGCCCGCAAGGCGGTGGCGCCGGATTGCGTATAGGTGGCGATGGCGGTGGCGCCGATGGTCTGGGCGACTTGCGTCGCGGCGGCGCTGATGGCATCCGCCGCGGTGGCGCTCGGCGCCGTATGCGCGGCCTCGAGAAATTGGCGATGCAGGGGGTCATGCTCGACCCGGTCGATGATGCGATGCATCATGTCGACGGTGACTGCGGGATAGTCGCCGACCGCGGTCTCGGCCGAAAGCATCAGCGCGTCGCCGCCGTCATAGACGGCCGTCGCCACGTCGGAAGCCTCGGCGCGGGTCGGCGCCGGAGCGCGGATCATGGATTCGAGCATCTGCGTCGCCACCACCACCGGCTTGCCGGCATCGCGGGCGGCGCGCACGATCTGCTTCTGCACCGCGGGCACCGCTTCCGGTGCCAGCTCGACGCCGAGGTCGCCGCGCGCGACCATGATGCCGTCGGCAAGCTCGAGTATCTCGTCGAAGCGCTCCACGGCCGAGGGCTTTTCGATCTTGGCCATGATGGCGACGCCGTTGCCGGCGAGCTTGCGCGCCTCGGCCACGTCCTCGGGCCGCTGCACGAAGCTCAGCGCCAGCCAGTCGACGCCGAGATTGACGGCGAAGGCGAGGTCGCGCCGGTCCTTGTCGGTGAGCGCCTTGAGGGGGAGGACGGCGCCAGGCAGGTTGACTCCCTTGTGGTCGGACAGCACGCCGCCCGTCACCACCTCGGTTTCGGCGAAATCCTCGCCGCAGGCGGTGACACGGAGACGAATGCGGCCATCGTCGAGCAATATGTCCATGCCTACGTCGAGGGCGCCGAACACGGCCTTGTGGGGCAATGGCACGCGGCTCTCGTCGCCCTTGGCGCGGGCCCGGTCGAGGCGGAAGGCCTGGCCCTCGCGCAAGGTCACGGAGCCGGCGGCGAACTTGCCGATGCGCAGCTTCGGCCCCTGCAGGTCGGCGACCACGGCGATGGGATGCAGTGCCGTCTCCTCGACCTCGCGGATAATGTCGTAGAGCGCCTGGATCTGCTCATGGCTGCCATGGCTGAAATTGAGGCGGAAGGCGTCGGCGCCGGCGCGATACAGAGCGTCAATTCCCTCGTGGTCGGCGCTGGCCGGGCCCAGGGTAGCGAGAATCTTGGCGCGTCGTGTCCGTCTGCGCATGGTCAGTCAGCTCCCGAAATCAGGATGGCGCGGAAATCGTTCACATTGGTGAGCGTGGGGCCCGGCACCACGAGGTCGTCCACGGCGGCAAAGAAGCCATAGGCATCGTTGTTGGCGAGATGGGCGCGGGCGTCGATGCCGCCGGCCTGCGCCCGGGCCAGGGTACCGGGTCCGCAGATGGCGCCGGCGTTGTCCTCGCTACCGTCGATGCCGTCGGTATCGCAGGCGATGGCGTGGATGCCGTCATGGCCGTCGAGGTCGATGGCGAGCGACAGCAGGAACTCGCTATTGCGGCCGCCGCGGCCGTCGCCCGTCATGGTCACGGTGGTCTCGCCACCGGAGATGAGCGCGCAGGGCGCCGCCGCCGGCTGGCCGTGGCGGGCCACCTGGCGGGCGATGGCGGCGTGCACCAGGCCGACATCGCGGGCCTCGCCCTCGATGCGGTCACTAAGGATCACCGGGCGGTAGCCGGCAGCCTCGGCGACCCGTGCCGCCGCTTCCAGCGACGCCTGCGGCGTGGCGACGGTGATGGCCTGCGAGCGAGCCAGGCGCACATCGTCCAGGTCCGGGGTCTCTTCCGCCGCGGCGGCCAGGTGCGCCGCCACCGCGGGCGGCGGCGTAATGGCATATTCGGCGAGCTTGGCGCGGGCATCGGCGAAGGTCGTCGGATCGGCCACCGTCGGGCCCGAGGCGATCACCGCCGGGTCGTCGCCGGGAACATCCGAGATCATCAGGGTCAGCACCTCCGCCGGCCAGGCTGCCATGGCCAGCCGCCCGCCCTTGATGGCGGACAAATGCTTGCGCACGCAATTGATCTCGGAAATGGTAGCGCCGCAGCGCAGCAGCTCGGCCGTCACCGCCTGCTTGTCTTCCAGGGTCAGGCCGGGCGCCGGCATGGTCAGCAGCGCCGAGCCGCCGCCGGAGATCAGGCAGAGCACGCGATCCTCCTCGCCAAGGCCGGAGACCAGGCTAAGAATTTCCTCCGCTGCGGCAAGGCCCGCCGCGTCGGGCACCGGATGGGCGGCCTCGACGACGCGGATCTGCTCCGTCGCCACGCCGTGGCCGTAGCGGGTGATGACGAGGCCTTCGAGCGGCGGGCCGGTCCAGGCGTCCTCGACCGCGCGCGCCATTGCCGCCGCGCCCTTGCCGGCACCGACCACCACCGTGCGCCCCGCTGCCGGCGGCGGCAGATGCGGCGGCACGCAAGCCGTCGGCAAGGCGCTTTTCACCGCAGCATCGAACATGGCCCGCAGCACCTCGCGCGGCGTCTCCGGCATCGTCTGTCCTCCCTCTCTCCAGCCTAGACTAAACCTTGCGATCCCTCTCGCGCCAGTGTGCTATCGGGCAATGGCCGGCTGATGGCGATGCCGGCCAGAATGACCGCCCCACCAAGCCCCTGCAACGGCGTTACCGCCTCGCCCAGCACGGCCCAGGCGATGAGGGCCGCGAACAGGGGTTCGCTGAGCAACGCGACGGCCGAGAACGACGCCGGCAGACGGATCACGGCCTTGGCGACTAGGCCCTGGCCCAAGGCGTGGCTGACCAGGGCGAGCGCCAGCAGCACGCCCCAGCCATAGGCCGAGCCAGGCATCCAGGCCTCCCCGGCCGCGACATTGACCAAGGCGAGGATCGCTGCAGTGACGAGGCCGGGCCAGGCCATGACCGCGGCGGCGCTGAGGCGCTCTCGCAGGCGTTTCACGACGATCAGATAGCCAGAGAAGAACATGGCCGTGATAAGGCCCATGAGGTCGCCGAACAGGTGGTTCGGATCGGTGCTCATGGATGAGCCGACGAGCAGGACAGCGCCCACGATGCCGAGCACGAGGCCGAAAAAGAAGCGGCGGCTGATCCTCTCGCCCAGCCAGAGCCAGGCGGCCAGCGTCACGAAGATCGGCGTCGAGGTGGCGAACAGCGAAGCATTGGCGACCGAGGTGTTGGTAATCGACCAGTGCCAGAAGGCGAGATCGCCGGCAAAGAACAGCCCGGCCAAGATCACGCCGAGCCAATCCCCCCGTGTCACGGGCCGCGCCCGCCCGTCCTTGCCGCCCATGGCGACAAAGAGGAACAGCACCGGCAGCGCCAGGGCGACACGATAGACGGCAGTGGCCACGGGCCCGATCTCGCTTAGACGCACGAAGGTCGGCGAAAAGGCGATGGCGAAGGTTCCCGCCAGAAGCAGGACGATGGCAAGGCGCAGGCTCATGGCGGCGTTATAGCACCGGCCGAGGGCACTTAAGACAATTCCGCCGCCGACACGATGCGCCTATAGTGGCGCCACCATGCGCACGCCCGACTCCTCGGCCTATGAGATCGTGCACCCGGGCGGTCGGCCCGAGGTGCTGCTGCTTTGCGACCATGCCAGCAACCGCATCCCCGACGAGCTCGGCGGCCTCGGTCTGACGCCGTCGGTGCTGGCGGACCACATCGCCTTCGATATCGGCGCTGCCGACCTCACGCGCGCGCTTTCCGACCGTCTCGACGCACCGGCCATGCTGTCGCGATTTTCGCGCCTGCTGATCGACCCCAACCGCGAGCTCGGGCACGACTATTCGATCCCCGCCCTCAGCGACGGCGTGCCGGTGCCGGGCAACCAGAACCTGAGCGAAGCGGAAGTGGCGAGGCGCATCGCCACCTATTACGAGCCCTATCATGCCGCCATCGGCGAGCGCATCGCCCTGGCCAAGAGGGCTTGCGCGCCGGTGTTGGTCTCGATCCACAGCTTCACGCCCGACATGGAAGGCTTCACCCGGCCCTGGCATGCCGCCGTGCTGCACGACGACGACGTGCGCCTGGCCAATCCCGTGCTGGCCGAATTCGAGCGGCATGGCGAGCTCGTGGTCGGCGACAACGAGCCCTATACGGGCTACAGCGACCTCACCTTCACCGTGCCTCACCACGCCGGCCGCCACGACCTGTTGAGCGTGGTTTTCGAGGTGCGCCAGGATCTGCTCGAGACGGCGACCGCCATCGACAGCTGGGCCGCCGTGATCGCCGATGTGCTGGCCGCGCCCTTGGCCGCGGTCGGGGCAGCTGCGCCGTGACCACGCCGTCCTTCACCCTCGGCGTCGAGGAGGAATATTACCTGGTCGACCGCGAGAGCCGCGATCTCGTGCCCGAGGTTCCGGACGGCCTGGTTGCGGAGTGCGAAAAGCGCCTGCCGGCGCAGGTCACCCCGGAATTCCTGCAAACCCAGATCGAGGTCGGCACGCGGGTCTGCCGCCATATCGGCGAGGTGCGCGAGGAACTGGTGCGCCTGCGCGGTGGCATCGCCGAGGTGGCGGCGGCTTACGGCCTCGGCATCATCGCCGCCTCCAGCCATCCCTTCGGCAATTGGCACGGCCAGCAGCCGACGGCCAAGGAGCGCTACGCCGACATCAACCGCGAATACGGCGCGCCGGCCCGGCGTATGCTGATCTGCGGCATGCACGTGCATGTGGGCATCGACGACGACGATTTGCGCATCGACCTGATGAACCAGGTCTCCTACTTCCTGCCCCACCTGTTGGCGCTGACCACCTCGTCGCCCTTCTGGGAGGGCGAGGAGACCGGCCTCAAGTCCTACCGCTTGAGCGTCTGGGACGGCCTGCCGCGCACGGGCCTGCCGCCGCAGATCGCCAGCTGGCACGAATATGAGCGTATGATCGACCAGCTTGTTGCGGCGGGCGCCATCGACGACGGCAGCAAGCTGTGGTGGGACGTGCGCCCCAGCGCCCGCTTCCCGACGCTGGAATCGCGCATCTACGACCTTTGCACCCGGCTCGAGGATGCGGTCTGCGTGGCCGCCCTGACCCAATGCATCTTCCGCCTGTTGTGGCGCCTGCGCCGCGGCAATCAGCGCTATCGCATCTATCCCACGGCGATGATCGCGGAGAACCGCTGGCGGGCCATGCGCTATGGCCTCGACGAGGGCCTGATCGATTTCGGCGAGGGCCGGGTCAAGCCCCTCGAAGAGCTGGTCGAGGAGCTCATCGCCATGCTCGCCGAGGACGCCGAGGCGCTCGGCTGCAGCGCCGAGGTCGCCCGCGCCCGCGAGATCGTGCGCGACGGCACCAGCGCCCACCGCCAGCTCGCTCTATCAGCCCGTTGACGAAGTCTGCTCTGGACGCGTGTCGCTGTGTCTGATT